>NZ_SOFB01000049.1:0-288256 GCF_004402815.1 Cryobacterium sp. Hz7 | reverse complement strand
GTATTCCTGCCCCTTGAGTTTCTGTTCCTAGACAGTCAGAAACCTAGACAGGAAGCGGCGTGCGGCCGTTAAGGCGCTCCGCGACACCCACAGATGAAGCAGGAGAGCCAAAATCTCCGTCGAATTCGTTCGGGGTGCTGGCGGTTCGGGGTGCAGGCGGAGTGCCGGCTAGAAACCGAGGCGGCCCAGCTGTTTCGGATCGCGCTGCCACTCCTTGGCGACCTTGACCCGGAGCGAGAGGAAGACCCGCTTTCCCACCAGCGGTTCGATCTGTTTGCGGGCGCGCACACCAACATCCTTCAACCGGCTGCCGGATTTGCCGATGATGATGCCCTTCTGGCTGTCGCGCTCGACGAACAGGTTCGCGTAGATCTCGACCAGTTCCTGGTCGTCGCGTTCGATGATGTCGTCAATCGTCACGGCGATCGAGTGCGGCAGCTCGTCGGTGACGCCCTCGAGCGCCGCCTCCCGGATGTACTCCGAGATGCGAGACTCGAGGCTCTCGTCGGTGACCGCGTCGGCCGGGTAGAGCGGGGCATCCGACAAGGGCAGCAGGCGCAGCAGCTCTGCGCTGAGGATATCAAGCTGGATGCGGCTGGTCGCCGAGATCGGCACGATCGCCTCCCAGTCACGCAGCTGTGACACGGCGAGGAGCTGGTTGGCGACACTGGTTTTGGAGGACATGTCGATCTTGGTCACGATGGCCACCTTGCGGGCCCGCGGAAAGTTGTCCAGCTGCTCGTTGATGAACCGGTCGCCCGGGCCGATCGGCTCGTTGGCCGGAATGCAGAGGCCTACCACGTCCACGCCGGACAGCGTCGACTGCACGAGGCTGTTCAGTCGTTCGCCCAGCAGGGTGCGCGGCTTGTGGATACCCGGGGTGTCGACCAGAATCAGCTGACCGTTCTTCTGGTGCACGATGCCGCGGATGGCGCGCCGGGTGGTCTGCGGCTTCGACGACGTGATCGCGACCTTCTCCCCGACCAGCGCGTTCGTCAGCGTGGATTTGCCCACGTTGGGGCGTCCCACGAACGACACGAACCCCGCTCGGAATCCTTCTACTTCAGTCATGACCGTTCACTCTCTCATCGTCCGACACTCCGAGGAATGCGTTCTGCGCGTCTATCAGCGCTTGGTCTCGTTCAACCAGCACGGTGCTGATTCGTTTGCGGCGGCCTTCGGTGCGTTCGGCGGTGAGGACCAACCCGCTCGCCCTGGCGACCGAGCCCGCCACCGGCAAGCGCCCGAGGGCCTTGGCCAGCAGGCCACCCACCGAATCCACCTCGTCGTCGTCCAGTTCCAGGTCGAACAGTTCACCGAGCTCGTCGACCGGAAGCCGCGCGCTCACCCGGAAGCGACCGTCGCCGAGTACCTCGACCTCCACAACGTCGCGGTCGTACTCGTCGGAGATGTCTCCCACGAGTTCCTCGATCAGGTCTTCAAGGGTGACCAGTCCGGCGATGCCACCATACTCGTCGACCACCATCGCGAGGTGGTTTGACTCGAGCTGCATCTGGCGGAGCAGCGCGTCGGCTTTCTTCGACTCGGGCACGAAGACGGCCGGTCGCTCGAGCTCCCGCACCGTGAGGCTCTCCGCGTTCGGCGGCCGCTCGTAGACGAGCCGGGCCACATCGCGCAGGTACAGGATGCCCGTGACGTCATCCACTTCGCCGTCGATGACCGGCACCCGGGAGAAGCCCTTACTCAGGAACAGGCCCATCGCCGCGCCGATCGATGAGTCCGCTTCGATGGTGACCATGTCGGTGCGCGGAATCATCACCTCGCGCACGACGGTCTCGTTGAACTCGAAGATCGAGTGGATCAGTTCCCGGTCGTCCTCCTCGAGGACGTCGAGCTCGGTGGCCTCGTCGACCATGCTGAGCAGCTGGACCTCCGACGTGAACGTGGCCAGCCGGGTGCGCCCGGGGGTGACCCGGTTGCCGAGGGCGACAAGCGCGTTGGCGATGGGGCCGAGGAGCACCCGGAGGAAGTGCACCAGCGGGGCGGTCGCGGAGAGCAACTCCACGGGGTGGGCACGGCCCACGCTGCGCGGGCTGGCGCCGACGAGCACGAAGGAGACCGCGGTCATCAGCAGGGAGGACAGTAGCAGTGCCAGCCACAGCTCCTCGATCGTGGTCGCGAAGACGAGGGTCACCAGCACGGCCGCCGTGGTCTCGGCGATGATCCGTACAAAACTGATCGTGTTCAGGTGCGCCCCGGTGTCGGCGGCGATCGCCGTCAGGGAGCGCTTGGCACGGGACTTCTCGGCCAGGTCAAGAATGTCGGCCCGGGATTGGCTCGTGACGGCGGAGTCCACCGCGGCCATCAGGCCGCCGAAGGCGACCAACAGGATGGCCGCCGTGAGAAACCACCCGATCATCGGTCGCGGAGGCGTTCCTGCAGGGCGAAGCCGATCAGGATGTCTCGCTGGATGCCGAACATTTCCTTCTCCTCGGCGGGTTCCACGTGGTCAAATCCGAGCAGGTGCAGCACGCCGTGCGTGGTGAGCAGCAGGAGTTCCTCGAGGGCGCTGTGCCCGGCTGTCTCGGCCTGGCCCTGGGCCACCTGCGGGCAGAGCACGATATCGCCGAGCAGCCCCGGCGGGGTCTCGGCGTCTTCGGTGCCCGGGCGCAATTCGTCCATCGGGAAGCTGAGCACGTCGGTGGGGCCCGGCTCATCCATCCATTGCACGTGCAGCTGCTCCATCGCACCCTCGTCGACGAGGACGATCGCCAGTTCGGCGTCAGAGTGCACGTGCATGGAGTCCAGAGCGTAGGCGGCCAGACGCAGGATGGCGGCCTCATCGACCGGGATAGTCGATTCGTTGTTGATTTCGATGCTCAAGAGGATCTCCGTTTCGGAAGGCGGTCGCGGGGAGTGTTGGGGCGGCCGGGTCCGCGACCTGCGAATTCCCGCGCCTGATCGCTTTCGTAGCGCTCGGCCTGCTTCTGCGCGTCGTATGCGGTCCAGGCGTCGACGATCCGGCCGACCAGGGAGTGCCGCACGACGTCGGCACTGCTCAGACGCACGAAACGGATGTCGTCGACCCCGTCGAGCACCCGGCTCACCAAGCGCAGCCCGCTCGAGCCCGCCGGAAGGTCAATCTGAGTGATGTCCCCGGTCACGACCATTTTCGAGCCGAACCCCAACCGGGTGAGGAACATCTTCATCTGTTCGGCAGTGGTGTTCTGCGCCTCATCGAGCACGACAAAGGAGGAGTTGAGCGTGCGGCCGCGCATATAGGCGAGCGGGGCCACCTCGATGGTTCCGGCTGCGAGCAGTTTGGGCACGAGTTCCGGGTCCATCATCTCGTTCAGGGCGTCGTACAGGGGGCGCAGGTACGGGTCGATCTTCTCGGTGAGGCTGCCCGGCAGGAAGCCGAGTCGTTCCCCGGCCTCGACGGCCGGGCGGGTGAGGATGATCCGTTCGACCTCCTTGCGCTGCAGCGCCTGCACGGCCTTGGCCATTGCCAGGTAGGTCTTGCCGGTTCCGGCCGGCCCGATCCCGAACACGATGGTGTCGGTGTCGATGGCGTCCACGTATTCCTTCTGCCCGATGGTCTTGGGGCGGATGCTCTTGCCGCGGGAGCTGAGGATGGCCGGGCCCAGACGTTCGGAAGGGCTCGTGGAGCTGTCCGTGTCGAGCATCCGTGAGGAGGTGCTCACCTCGGACTCGGCGAGGTCACGCCCGCCGCGCACCATGAGCAGGAGCTCCTCGATCAGGCGACGCGCCGCCTCGACGTGCTCGGTCTCACCGATCAGGGTGACCTCGTTGCCGCGCACGTGCACGCTGACGCCGGGGTGTTCCTTCTCGACGGCGGCGAGCAGACGGTCGTCGGCGCCGAGCAGGCGCACCATGGCAATGCCGTCGACCGTGATGTGTACCTCGGCCTGGCCCGGCCCGGGCTCACCGGAAACCAAGCGTTCCCTCCCCGAGGGTTCCGCCGGCGGCCTGCGGAGCGAGCAGGTGAGCGTGGACGTGGAAAACGGTCTGCCCGACGCTGGCGCCGGTATTGAACACGAGCCGAAACTGGCCGTTGGACAGCCGGGCCGCCACAGCATCCGCCACCTCGATGAGTTCGGTCAGCAGCCCGGGGTCTCCGGCCGCGAGCTCGACCACGTTGCTGTACTCGGATGTTTTCGGCGTGATGACGACATGCACGGGCGCCTGCGGGGCGATGTCGGTGAAGGCGATGATCCGTTCGGTTTCGGCGACGATGGTCGCCGGAACCTCGCGCGCGGCGATGCGAGTGAAGATGGACGGTTCTTGGCCGGTGGAAGACATATCTCTATCTTAAGCTCACGCGCTACCAGCGGCCGAGCGTCACGTTCAGGATGGAGAGGGCGGCCGGGCCGGCGGTGGAGGTGCGCAGCACATTGTCGCCCAGGCGCACCCGGGTGGCGCCTGCCTGCTCGAGCAGGGTCAGCTCGGCCGGGGAGATGCCGCCCTCGGGTCCGACGACGAGCAGGATATCCCGGTCGTCGGTCGGCGCCGCCTGCGAGGTCAACCGTTCGCTCGCGGTGGGCTCCAGCAGCAGCATCCGGGTAGTGCCGGCCAGCTCGGCCAGCATTTTGGTGCTCGCCGGTTCCCCGACCGTGGGCAGCCACGCGCGAATCGACTGTTTCGAGGCCTCGCGCACGATGCTGGACCAGCGATCCCGGCCCTTCTTGATTTTGGCTCCCTCCCAGCGCGTCACGGAGCGGGATGCGGCCCACGGGATCACCCCGTCGATGCCGAGCTCCGTGGCCGCCTGCACAGCCAGTTCGTCCCGGTCTCCCTTGGCGAGAGCCTGGACCAGACGGATGCGCGGCGTCAGCAGCGCGGTCACGGTCACCGTCTCGACGCGCAGGGTCAGCAGCCGCGCATCTGCGTCAACGACGGTGGCGGCGAGCATGAGCCCGGCCCCGTTCCCGATCTGCAGGCGCTCGCCCGGGCGCACCCGGCTGACGGTGACCGCGTGCCGGGCCTCGGCGCCACCGATGCCGACGACCGCCCCCGGCACGCAATCGGCGGCGTGGAGCGCCTCATCGATGAAGAAGTGTGCCATCGACGCCTAGCCGCGAAACCGATCGCGCAGCTTGGCGAAAAGTCCCTGCTGAAAGGCGCTGAGGGCAGGAACCGGCGCCTTGTGGCGGGCCGCAAAGGCCTCGATCAGCTCCCGCTCCTTGTGGTCGAGACGGGTCGGTGTGACCACGTGCACGCCGACCTTCAGGTCGCCGCGTCCGTTCCCGCGCAGACGGGTTACGCCGCGGTCCTTGACCGTGATGATCTCGGCGCTCTGCGTGCCCGGCCTGAGCTCGACCTCGATGTCGCCATCGAGCGCCTTGACGGTCGCGGATCTGCCGAGGATGGCATCCGTCATCGGCACCTCGAGGGTGCAGAGCAGGTCGTCGCCGTCACGGCTGAACACGTCGTGGTGGCGCACCTTCATCTCAAGGTAGAGGTCGCCGTTGGGACCGCCGGCCGGACCAGCCTCGCCGCTGCCGGGCATCTGCAGGCGCAGGCCCGTGTCGACCCCCGCCGGGATGTCGACGGGGACCGTGCGACGCGCTCGCACGCGGCCCTGGCCCTGGCAGGTGACGCAGGGAGTGGCGATGATCGTGCCGTAGCCGCGGCAGGAACCGCAGGGGCTGCTCGTCATGACATTGCCGAGCAGCGACCGCACGGCGCGCTGGATGGTGCCGGTGCCGTGGCAGATGTCGCAGGTGACGGGCGCGGTGCCCGGCTGGCAGCACGTGCCGCTGCAGGTCGCGCACATGATGGCCGTGTCGACCTCGAGCTCCCGGTGCGTGCCGAAGATGATCTCATCGAGGTCGAGGTCGACCCGGATCAGGGCATCCTGGCCGCGCTCACGGCGCGACCGAGGCCCGCGGCTGGATCCCCCGCCGCCGAAGAAGGTCTCGAAAATGTCGCCGAAGTTGCCGAAGTTGCCGTCGAAACCGGCGCCTCCGCCGCCGCCCGAGCGGCCGTTGCCGCCACGGTCGTAGTTGTCGCGTTGCTTGACGTCGCTGAGCACGTCGTAGGCGTGCGTGACGGATTTGAAGCGCTCGGATGCATCCGCGCCCGGGTTCACGTCGGGGTGCAGCTGCCGGGCCAGCCTGCGGTAGGCCTTCTTGATCTCGTCGGTCGAGGCGTCGCGGGCAACGCCGAGTACTTCGTAATGGTCAGCCAAAGCTGGCTCTCCTAGGTCTGTTCTGAAATGTGGTGTTCCGCCGGCTTCTCGGCCGAGGGGAACTGGTCAATTCTCGCCGAGAAGGCGTGAAAGGTAGCGGGCGACCGCACGGACGGCCGCCATGTTGTTCGAGTAGTCCATCCGAGTGGGGCCGAGTACGCCGAGGCGCGCCAGGTTGCCGCCCTGCGAGGAGTAGCCGCTGGTGAGCACGGATGTCTCGGCCAGACCGAACGGGGCATTCTCCCGGCCGATACTGACGGACACGCCGTGCTGGTCAGAGGCCATCTCGCCGAACAGCCGCAGAAGCACGACCTGTTCCTCGATGGCCTCGAGCACCGGGAAAATGCTGCCGGTGAAGTCTTCCTCGGTGCGCACGAGGTTGGCGGCGCCGGCCATCACGAGCCGGTCCTGCCTGTTCGCGCCGACCTGGTCCCGCAGGGTGCCGGTGATCAGATCCACCGCCTCCTGCTGCTCGAGCGGGCCGAGGCCGGAGCCGGCGGTGAGAGAGCTGCCGGTAAGGGTGCTGGCGGCCTCGCTCATGCCGAGCCCGACCAGGGCAGAATTCAGCCGGGTGCGCAGTTCGATCAGAACGGGTTCAGCCAGAGGCCGGGGCAGGTCGACGACGCGTTGCTCGACCCGTCCGGCATCCGTGATCAGAACCGACAGGAGGCGAGTCTCGGACAGGGGCACCAGTTCGATGTGGCGCACCTTCGCGCGGGACAGCGACGGATACTGCACCAGGGCGACCTGATGGGTGAGCTGCGAGAGCAGCCGCACGCTGCGGGCCAGCACCTCGTCAAGGTCGGCCGACTGACCGAGGAACGTCTCGATGGCTTGGCGCTGCGCCGCCGAGAGCGGGCGCAGATCGGCGAGATGGTCGACGAACAGGCGGTAGCCCTTATCGGTGGGGATGCGGCCCGACGAGGTGTGCGGAGCCGCGATCAACTCTTCCTCTTCGAGCAGGGCCATGTCGTTGCGGATCGTGGCCGCCGAGACCCCGAAGGAATGCCGGTCGACGATAGATTTGGAACCGACGGGTTCGCGGGAGGCTACATAGTCCTGAACGATCACACGCAGGACTTCGAGACTGCGATCGGACACCATGGCGCTCGCCTCCTCCCAGCGTCGCGAGTGCAGCATCGATTGGCACTCGCGGTATGTGACTGCCAATCATACCGCGACCGGCTGGGCTTACCCATTGCTCCCCAATGTTGGGGCGCAGTAACTTAGGCATGTAGCACCTCTTCCCCGGTGCACTGAAAGGCATGATCATGAGTAATTTCACTGGTCCCGGACCCGATGATCCGTACCAGGGCCAACGGCCGCCGCAACCGCCCTACCAGCCTGCCGCCCCGGGACCGTCGGCACCCCTGACGGAGGCGGATGACCGCCAATGGGCGTCCCTCGCACATCTGGGCGGGATCCTCATGTTCGTGCCGTCCCTGGTGCTGTGGCTGCTCTTCAAAGACCGCGGACCTCTGACCAGCGTCGAGGCGAAGGAAGCGCTCAACTTTCAGATCACGCTTCTGATCGGCTACTTCGCGATCAACTTTTTTGCGACGGTTATCGGCTTCCTCACATTCGGCATCGGCGGCGTCATCGGCGGTCTCGCCTGGGTGCTGTACATCCTCGGTGTTGTCTTCTCGGTGCTCGGCTACCTCCAGGCGAAGGACGGCAACCACTACCGGTACCCGTTCGCCCTGCGCCTGATCAAGTAGCCCGGCGCACTCGGTTTTTCTTCAGAAGGAGCACCAATGACCAATTCCACCCCACCACCGCCCGCCAACCCGAACCAGGCTCCCACCCCGATGAACCCGGCCGACGAAAAACTGTGGGCCACCCTCGTGCACGTCGGCGGCATTCTGTTCTATTTCGTGCCGGCCCTGATCGGCTACATCGTGCTCAAGGACCGCGGCCCGTTCATCCGGGCACACACCGCGACCGCACTGAACTTCCAGCTCACGCTCCTGATCGCCTACGCGGTCGGCGGCGTCCTGACGATCATCCTCGTCGGCTACCTCGTTCTCCTGGCTGCCTCCGTTCTGATGGTCGTGTTCGGCATCATGGCCGCCTTGGCCGCAAACCGGGGCGAGTACTACACGTATCCGCTGTCGATCAAGTTCGTGAACTGAGTTCAGTCGGCGAGCAGGCGGCGCACGACGGCATCCGCCAGGAGGCGTCCTCTGAGGGTCAGTTCGATCGAACCGAAGAGGGCTGCTTTCGCGTCGATGAGTTCGTCGGCGATGAGTCCCGCCACCTCGTGGCGCCTGAGCGGGCTGAGCGAGTCGATGGGGATACCCTCGCGGATTCGGGTGAGCAAGAGCACCCGCTCCACCTCCTGAGTGGCCGCATCGAGGGTCTCCCGCCCGGCAGCCGGTGAGTCGCCGGCGCGAATCCGATCGCCGTAGGCCGACGGATGCTTGACGTTCCACCAGCGCACCCCACCGATGTGGCTGTGGGCTCCGGGCCCCACACCCCACCAGTCCTGGCTGCGCCAGTAGGCGAGGTTGTGGCGCGAGCGGTGCGCGTCATCCGTCGCCCAGTTGCTGACCTCATACCAGCCGTAGCCTGCCGAGGACAGTAGGTCGTCGGCCAGCTCATAGAACTCGGCCTGAACGTCGTCATCGACAGGGGCCAGTTCGCCGCGCTTGATCTGGCGGGCCAGCTTGGTGCCCTCCTCGACGATAAGCGAGTAGGCGCTGACGTGGGTGGGAGCCTGCCGGATGGCGTGCTCGAGGCTGGTGCGCCAATCGACGAGGGTCTCCCCCGGTGTGCCGTAGATCAGGTCGAGGGACACGTCGAGGCCGGCCTCGCGCGCCCACTGCACCACAAGCGGCACCCGCTCGGGGTCGTGGGTGCGCTCGAGGGTGGCCAGCACGCTCGGTACCGCGGACTGCATGCCGAAGGACACCCGGGTGAAGCCGGAGTCGGCGAGGCGGCCGAGGTAGGCGGCGTCGACGGAGTCGGGGTTCGCCTCGGTGGTCACCTCGGCGCCGGGTGCGATCCCCCAGGTGGAGCGCACGGCCTCCAGCATCCGCACCAGGTCGTCGGCCGGGAGCAGGGTGGGGGTGCCGCCGCCGAAGAAGACGGTCGCCGCCTGGCGGGCCGGCACGCCCGACTGAGTCAGGATCCGGCCAGCCGACTGGACCTCGGTGATCGCCTGGCCGGCATAGTCATGCTGGCTTGCGCCCCGCAACTCGGTGGCGGTATAGGTGTTGAAGTCGCAGTAGCCGCAGCGGACCCGGCAGAACGGCACGTGCAGGTAGACGCCGAAATCGCGCTGGGCTGCTCCCACGGCGGCCGAGGCCGGCAGCAGTCCGTCGCTGGGTGCGGAGTCGCCGAGGGGAAGGGCACTGCCCATGCGGTTAGACCGCGCCGATCGGATGCAGCGCGCGTAGGTACCGAGCGGTGATTTTGGCCTGTTGCCGCCGCACGAACGGCCAGCCCAGCCGGTAGAACCAGTTGCCGGGGCGGGAGAAGGCGCGGATGGTCAGCCAGACCGAGTCGTCCTCGCGTCTGTCGACGATGAACGATTCCTCGCCGCTGGCCGGGTGCCCGGCCATGGTGCCGTATGCGAAGCCGAGGCGGTCGGGTTCATCGATCACGTAGACCACGCGCACGGGGGCGTCGATGGTGAAGGGGCCTAACTTGCTCGTGAGGTGCGCGGACATGCCGTTGACGATGTAGGGCGTGCCGTCCTCGGCGAAGACGGCCTCGTCCGGCTCGGGCTTCTGGTCGCGGGCGGCCTGGCCGTCGGCGTCGAAGACGAGTCCCGTGTACTGCTGGCCGGTGCCGTCCAGCAGGTCGGTGACGGTCATTCCGCTCCCCCGCTGCACGCCCCAGGTCATCAGCGACTTCGAGGCCAGCTGGAAGCGCTCCTCACCGCTGCCAAGGCGCACGGTGCGCTCGAGGGGCCGGTAGCCCTTGGGTGGGAACCGGAGCAGGTCAGGGGCGAGGGTGCCGCCGATGGACGCGTAGGTGACGGCGGTATCGGTGAAGGTGGCGCGGCGCATCCGTCTACTTCTTCTTCGGGGGCTCGTCACCGGACAGGGCGGCGATGAACGCCTCCTGGGGAACCTCGACCCGGCCGACCATCTTCATGCGCTTCTTGCCCTCCTTCTGCTTCTCCAGCAGCTTGCGCTTGCGGGAGATGTCGCCGCCGTAGCACTTGGCGAGAACATCCTTGCGGATGGCACTGATGGACTCGCGGGCGATGATGCGGGCGCCGATCGCGGCCTGGATGGGCACGTCGAACTGCTGGCGCGGGATGAGCTTGCGCAGCCTTCCCGTCATCAGCACGCCGTAGTCGTAGGCCTTGTCGCGGTGCACAATCGCGCTGAACGCGTCGACCTGTTCGCCCTGCAGCAGGATGTCGACCTTGACCAGGTCGGCCTCCTGAGAGCCGATGGGTTCGTAGTCGAGCGAGCCGTAGCCGGCGGTGCGGCTCTTGAGATTGTCGAAGAAGTCGAACACGATCTCACCGAGCGGCATCGTGTAGCGGATCTCGACCCGGTCCTCGCCGAGGTAGTCCATGCCGAGCAGGGTGCCGCGGCGGCTCTGGCAGAGTTCCATGATCACGCCGACGTAGTCCTTGGGTGCGAGGATGGCCGCCTTCACGATCGGCTCCTCGACCTTGGCGATCTTCCCGTTCGGGAACTCGCTCGGGTTGGTGACCGTGACAGACTTCTTGTCGTCGGTGGTGACCTCGTAGATCACGCTGGGCGCCGTGGTGATCAGGTCGAGGCCGAACTCTCGGTCGAGCCGCTCGGTGATGATTTCCAGGTGCAGCAGCCCGAGGAAACCACAGCGGAAACCGAAACCGAGGGCGACGGATGTCTCGGGCTCGTACACGAGGGACGCGTCGGAGAGCTTGAGCTTGTCGAGGGCCTCCCGGAGGGCCGGGTAGTCGCTGCCGTCGATCGGGTAGAGGCCCGAGAAGACCATGGGCTTCGGCTCGGTGTAGCCCGGAAGGGCGACGGTGGCGGGGCGGAGCGCGGTGGTCACCGTGTCGCCGACCTTCGACTGGCGCACATCCTTCACGCCCGTGATCAGGTAGCCGACCTCGCCGACGCCGAGGCCCTTGCTGGTGGTGGGCTCGGGCGAGGTGACGCCGATCTCGAGGATCTCGTGCGTGGCACGGGTCGACATCATCTGGATCTTCTCGCGCGGGCCCAGCTTGCCGTCGATCATGCGCACATAGGTGACGACGCCACGGTAGCTGTCGTAGACCGAGTCGAAGATCATCGCGCGGGCCGGGGCGGCCGGGTCGCCGACCGGAGCCGGGATGAGGCGGGTGGCGCGGTCGAGGAGTTCGGCGACACCGACACCGGTCTTGCCGGAAACCCGGAGCACGTCGTCGGGACTGCCACCGATCAGGCTGGCGAGCTCCTTCGCGTACTTGTCGGGGTCGGCAGCCGGCAGGTCGATCTTGTTCAGCACCGGGATGATGGTGAGGTCGTTCTCCAGCGCCAGGTAGAGGTTGGCGAGGGTCTGCGCCTCGATCCCCTGGGCGGCGTCGACGAGGAGGATTGCTCCCTCGCACGCGGCCAGGCTGCGAGACACCTCGTAGGTGAAGTCCACGTGGCCGGGGGTGTCGATCATGTTCAGGGCGTAGGTCTGCCCGTCGAGTTCCCACGGCATACGAACGGCCTGGCTTTTGATGGTGATGCCGCGCTCGCGCTCGATGTCCATCCGGTCAAGGTATTGGGCGCGCATCGAACGGTCATCGACGACGCCGGTGATCTGCAGCATCCGGTCGGCCAACGTGGACTTGCCGTGGTCGATGTGGGCGATGATGCAGAAATTGCGGATGAACTCGGGCGGGGTGGCGGCCGGTTCAAGCGCCGTGAGGGGTCTCGGTGACATGGTCTGACAATTCTCCCATAGGTGGCTGGGTCCCGGTTTCGCCGTTGCCGCGCATCGTTCCAGGCTTGCGCGCGGGAGCGCATCGTTCCAGGCTTGCGCGCGGGAACGGCCGCGCCCGGCGGCTCGCAGCGAACCACTGCCGTGAACCACTGCCGTGGCTCTTCGGCGGGTAGTGTGGCCAATTCAGGAGATCCGACCGGGCGAGGCCGGACATCCGCACCGGTTCCGCACTGGTCCGCGGTGGCCCGGCCACCCGTGCGACGGATGTCCTGAGTTGGCCACAGACGCAGCGCCCGGCCGAGCACTCACCCACGGAAGAGCCAGAAGTGATTGACGCGAACCGGGTGCTGTCACTGCTGATCTGGTGCGGCTACTCCCTGATGTCTATCATCGGTATCGCCGTCACCCTCTCGTGCGGCTGCTCACCAGGAGGAATGAATGACACCCGCCGTCCCGGTTCTTTTCGTGCACGGGATCCGCACGTCGGGCACCATGTGGCGACGACAGCTGTCCATGCTGGGCGAGGCCGGGCATCCGGCACTCGCGATCGATCTGCCGGGGCACGGCGCCCGCATGGACGAAACGTTCACCGTGGCGGGCGCCCTGGCCGCCATCGACGAGGGCGTCGCTGCTCTGGGCGGCCGGGTGCTGCTGGTCGGCCTCTCCCTCGGCGGCTACTACGCCATCGAGTACGCCGCGCGCCACCCGCAGACGGTGGCCGGGCTGGTCGCCGCGGGAAGCTGCGCGCTCCCGGCCGGCTGGCTGCTGGACGCCTACCGGGGCCTGGCCCGGCTGATCCGCCGACTGCCCGACCAGGGATTGTGGCTCCACACCACACTCGTGCGGGTGCTCCTTCCATCGGCAGGGGCCGCCGACACGCTCGCCGGCGGTGTGCCGCTGACGGTGATGGATGCCGGGCTCGGCGCCACCGGCAGCCTCCGCCCGCTGGACAGCCTGGCTCGCTATCCCGGCCCGGTGTGGCTGGTCAACGGTTCTCTGGATCAGTTCCGGCTGCATGAGCGCCGCTTCCTCGCCGCCTGCCAGGACGGGCGCCTCGTGATCGTCCCCCGGGCGTCGCACCTCGTCAGCCTGGCCCAACCGGAACGCTTCGCCGCGGTGCTGAGCGGCATCCTCACGGAGGTTGCGATCGACTGGCCCGGGCCGATTGTCGACCTGAACGAATAGCTGGTATCGTTGCCTGTTGGCTTGCGTGTCGGGTCCCACCCCACACGATAATTGCCGTACGGCGCCCTCTACCGCCAAGCGGCCCATCCGAAAAAGAATCTAACGAAAGCGTATAAACGTGGCAAACATCAAGTCGCAGATCAAGCGTATCGGCACCAACAAAAAGGCCCAGGAGCGCAACAAGTCGGTCAAGAGCGAGTTCAAGCGCGCTGTCCGCGCGACGCGCCTGGCGATCGCCGCGGGCGACAAGGACAAGGCTGTTGCCAGCCTCGCCGTTGCTTCGAAAAAGCTCGACAAGGCCGTCAGCAAGGGCGTCATCCACCAGAACCAGGCCGCGAACAAGAAGTCCGCGATCGCCAAGTCGGTCAACGCCCTCGTCTAGTCTGCGCCTGACCGGGATCAGGATCGTTCACCGGCCCTGACCGGCATACACAACAGCCCCTGCCATCTCGGTGGGGGCTTTCGTGTGTCCGGGCAGAGGCTCGAACCGTCGGGGACCGGTCACCTGAAATTCATCACGGCCAGGCCCGGTCAGGCGCAGCAGCATCGCCCTGACGGCGGTCCTGGCAGCCGTCGCCTCTCTGCCGCTCGCCGCGCTGATCGTGTCGTGCGCGCCGAGTCCGCCCAGGCCCACACCTCTCAGTTCGGACATCAGTCGGCGCGCACCACGGTGAGCGACCCCTCCCTGGCGCGGAGCTCACCGTCGAGGGTAAGGAGGCGCGCGAAAGCCGGGTCTGGTCAGCTCCCACCGCGGCGGGCGATCACACCGATGAGCCGCTCGAGAGCGAAGACGGGGTCGCGCTCGGCACCCTTCACTGCGGCATCCGTTTCGGCCAGCGCCACGACGCAGCGGGCGAGACCCTCGTCGGACCAGCTGCGCAGGTCACGTTGGGCCCGCTCGACCTGCCAGGGGGCGAGGCCGAACTGGGAGGCAAGCTGGGCCGAGCCGCCGCGCACCCCGCAGAGCTTCGCCATGGTGCGGATCTTCATGGCGAACGCGGCCACCACCGGGACCGGGTCGGCGCCGGAGGACAGGGCGTGGCGCAGGATGACGAGCGCCTCCCCCTGATGCCCGGCGATGGCGGCATCGGCTACCTTGAACGCGTTGGCCTCGACCCTACCGCCGTAGTAGCGGTCCACGGTCGTCTCGGTCACTTCGGTGCCGACATCGGCGATGAGCTGCTGGCAGGCCGCGGAGAGTTCGGCCAGATCGCCGGAAAACGCGGCGACCAGGGACCGCAGCGCGCTGGGAGTGACCCGCTTGCCGGCCGTCTTGAATTCCGCGGAGGCGAAGTCGTGCCGGTCGGAGTCTTTCTTCAGCTCGGTGCAGACGACCTCGATGGCGCCGCCGACGCCCGAACGGATGGTGTCGAGCAGCTTCTTGCCGCGCACGCCGCCGCCGTGCCGGAGCACGACGTAGGTGTCCTCGGCCGGGTTCTGCAGGTAGTCGAGGGCCTCCGCGAGGAACGTGTCGCTGCACTTCTCGACGGAGCTGACGCGGATCAGCCGCGGTTCGCCGAAGAGGGACGGGCTGGCCATGGTGAGCAGTTCGCCGGGCGCATAGCTGTCGGCCTGCACGTCGCTGATCTCCAGGCTGGGGTCTTCGAGTTTGAGGAAGTCCCGCAGCTGGCGGATCGCGCGTTCGGCCAGGAACACTTCGGTTCCGGAGACCAGGATGATCGGCGCCGGCCGCACCTGGTGCCAGGCCAGCTGCGGGATGGCGGCCGACTTCGGCACGGCGCGGGGCGCGGTCCGGCCGGATGAAGCTGTGCGTGCGGCCACTCGGGGTTCCTTCGATTGAGGCTGTGCGGAATCCATTAAGACTATCCGGGGTCGGTGTCCGGCACGGTCTCGCTCCGCACGGTCTCGCTCCAGACCGTCAGCGCACCACCACCTGGCCCCGGAGCGATCACCAGCAGTCCCTGCTGGTCGGTGCGGAGGGGCAGTGTGCCCGCGGCCGCAAGAATGTCCAGGACCGTGTCGGTGGGATGGCCGTAGCCGTTCTCCCTGCCTACCGAAATCAGCCCCACCGTTGCCCGAAGATCGGCATAGAGCTCCGGGCTTTGGTCTGCCGACCCGTGGTGGGCGACCTTGACGACATCCACCTCGCCCGGGCTGGAGCTGCGCCGGAGCGCGTCTTGGGATTCCTCGCCGAGATCCCCGAGGAACAGGGAACGGATGCCGCGACCGTCGAATCCGATCGTCACGCTCCCCTCGTTTCCGGTCTGCATCACCGCTGAGCCCCGCACCGGCCAGAGGATCTCCCAGCGCAGCTCCCCGAGGGTGCCCGTGTCGCCGCGGGCAGCGCCCCGCAGTTCGGCACCGCCCGCGGCGAGGGCATCGTGCAGTCGCTCATCGTCGGCGTTCTCCGGGATGCCGACCAGCGCCGTGTCGACGCGGCCGATCACGGCGGCGACCCCGCCGATGTGGTCCAGGTCGTAGTGGGTCAGCACGAGGATGTCGATTCGGTCGATCCCCAGCGTGTCGAGGCAGTCGGCGAGCAGGGCCGGGTCGGGCCCCACGTCGACGAGCGCGTACCGGTCGCGGTCGCGCACGACGACCGCATCACCCTGCCCGATGTCGCAGGCCGCGATCTGCCAGTCCGCGGGGAAGGCCACGGCCCGGCCGACGCCTGCCCCGATCAGGCTGCCCGCGTAGCTTCCGGCGGCGAGAACCAGCACCGCGATCGCCGCGATCGGCCAGCGCGCCCGAACCTGCCCCCGGCCCCGCATCACCAGCGCCACCGCGGCCACCGTCAGTAGAACGGTCACGAGAACACCGAGCGGGCCGCCCAGCCAGGGTAGGCGGCTGCCGGGCAGCTCTGCGGATGTTCGGGCGATCGCCGCGATCCAGGCGGCCGGCAGCCAGGCCAGGTAGAGCACTCCCCCGGCGACACCGGGCAGCCAGGGCAAGAGCAGGCACGCGATCAGACCGATGACGGTGGCGGCCGGGGCTGCCGGACCGGCCAGCAGATTCGCGGGCACCCCGTAGAGCGGGAGGGTGGGCGTGAGCAGAACGAGCACCGGCTGACAGGCCAGCTGCGCGGCCAGCGGGATGGCGATCACGGCGGCGAGCCAGGTGGGCAGCCACCGATGCAGCATTCGGGTCAGCGGCCCGGCCAGCACGAGTAGGCCGGCCGTGGCCAGAACCGACAAAGCGAACCCGTAACTGCGGGCCAGCCATGGGTCGGCCGCCAGCAGTAGGATCACGACGAGTGCGAGCAACGGCACACCTCGGCCCGGCCGACCGGAGGCAATCCCGAGCAGCAGGATCGTCGCCATCAGAGCGGCACGCAGCACACTGGGTTCGGGCGTCACGAGCACCACGAACCCGAGCAGGGTGAGGAGCGAGATCGCGATCCGGATGCCGCGGCGCAGTCCCAGAAACCCGGTCAGCAGCATGACGCCCGCGATCACCACGGCGCAGTTCGCTCCAGACACTGCCGTGAGGTGGCTGAGCGAACTCGTCTTCATGGCCGCGTCGAGGTCTGCCTCGACCGAGCTCGTGTCACCAATGGCCAGGCCGGGCAGCAGGTCACCGCCGTCGCCGGGCAGATCGCCCGCGGCGGTCGTGAACAGGGTGCGCAGTTCCCCGGCCCAGCCGAGCCACCAGGGTGGTGTCACGAGGAGCTCGGGCGGACCACGCCCAAACACCAGGGCGGATGCCGCATCCCCGGCCGCCGTGAGCCGAAGGGTGGCGTCCAGCCGCACGACACTGCCGATCTGAAGCGCGGTCGCCTGTCCGCTCGCAGTCTCCGCGAACACGACCACCGGAACCGACAGACCCCGCCCAGCACCCTTCCGGGCGACCTCGCCCTGCTCGATCCCGGTCAGGGTGCCGCGGAAGCGCACCCGGGCGGACGCTCCGGAGTCAGAGCCAGCCGGGCCGAAGAGTGCGGGAGCACCGAACGACTGGGTCTGCACCGGGATAGACGCCACCGTGAGAAGCACGGTCACTGACTCCTGCCGGGCGGCGCTCTCCCGCACGGTTTCCGGCAGCCGCCCGGGCGCAGCAACCGTGACCGCGGATGCCATCAACGCGGCCGCAGCGCAACAGACCAGGCCGACACCCCAGGCCGACACCACCCGGGCGCGGACCAGTCGACGCGCCACAACCAGACCCACGCCCAGTGCGGCGGCCCACAACGCGGCCTGAGCGCCGGGTGCCCACCCGGGGAAGGCGATGAGCAACCAGGCCGCCAGCCAGGCAGTCGCCGCGGGGAAAACCAGACGCAGGTCGAGCCCGGTCATGCCGTGATCCGGGCGGCGAGCTACGATGTCGCGCGTAAAATCCATACCGGGAGGCTAGGTGCGCCCGCGGCTCCCCCCGGTGGCCACCGGAATCTGTGCCCGGTTGACGCGGGACCGGGGGTGTGGAGGCGTGCCCGGTGACCTCGCCACCGGTCCGCGGCGACGGAGCGGCTCGTCAAAAACGACACGCTTCAGCCCGCGAGCAGGCCGCCGACGGCGCCCATTGCCGCCAGTCGGTCAGTTTTCAAGCACCGGATACGCCCGCCGCACCGATGCGTCAGGACTTCAGGCACCCTCCGTTCACGGCCACTCTCACACGGTGATCAGGGCTCTGAGCCCCTCGAACGTCTTCTCACCGATACCGGTGACATTGCGCAGGTCCTCGACGGCCGCGAACGGCCCGTTGGCGTCGCGGAAGTCCAGAATGCGCTGGGCCATGGCCGGGCCGATGCGCGGCAGGGTGTCGAGGTCGGCCAGGCTGGCCGTGTTGAGGTTGACCAGGACCGCCGGGCCGCCGCCACCTGGGTCGGATGCGCCGCCGAGGGATGCACCGCTGCCCGGCGGCGGTCCCTCGGGGACTTCGCCGAGCTGGGGCAGGTAGAGCTGCTCGCCGTCGCTGACCTTGCGAGCGAGATTGGTGCCGGCCGGATCGGCGGTCTCGGTCAGCCCGCCGGCGGCGGCCACGGCATCCATCACCCGGGCACCGGTGGAGAGTTCGAAGAGACCGGGACGCCGCACGGCGCCGAGCACATGAACCAAGATGAGGGCACCGGATGCCGAGGCTGCCCCCGAGGAACTCGGGTCCGGGCCGCTGTCGGCTCCACCGGAACCCGAACCCGCGGTCGGGTGCGCCGGGGACACCACCTGGTGCCCGGCCTGCTGACCGAGCGCGGACACGATTACCGCGGTGGCCAACGCCAATATCAACAGCACGACGGCTGCGCCCACCCCGATGCGCACGCGCGCAGGAGCGCGCCCCTGCGCGCTCGGGGCCAGGCGGTCGAGTGCCGCGATTACCGGGTCAGGCTCCATCCCCGCAGGCTAAGCCGACGGGTGCCGGTCCCCCAGCGGACGGCCGTACACTGTGGGCGGCGCCGCGAGGTGCCGCCCTGGGGAGGCGAGGCAGGCGGTGCTACTGGCCGCGGGTGACGATGCTGACGAGTTTCGGCGCGCGCACGATCACGTTCATGATCTCGCGGTCACCGATCCGGCGGATGACCTCGGCCGAGGTACGTGCGAGGCGTTCCAGCTCGTCGCCGGAGATCTTCGGGGACACCTCGATGCGGTCGCGCACCTTGCCGTCGACCTGCACGACGGCCGTGACCGACTCCTCCACGAGCAGGGTTCGGTCGGCCTTGCGCCACTGCACGAGGGCGACACACGGCTCATGGCCGAGGAGCTGCCACATGTCCTCGGCCGCGTACGGAGCAAACAGGTTGAGCACCATGGCGGTGACCTCCGCGGCCTCGCGCACCGCGGCATCCGCGGGGCCGACGCCGGTGTCGATCACCTTGCGAGTGGCGTTGACGAGTTCCATCAGTCGGGCGACGACCACGTTGAACTTGAACGATTCGACCAGGCCGGGCGCATCGGCCAGGAAGCGGTGGGTGACCCGGCGGAGACCGGCGTCGCCGGACCTCCAATCGATGTCGGGCGTACTCGTGACGTCGCGGGCGACGCGCCAGGCGCGGGCCAGAAACTTGGCGGAGCCGACCGGCGAGACATCCGCCCAGTCGATATCGTCTTCCGGCGGTCCGGCGAAAGCCATGGTGAGCCGTACCGCGTCGACGCCGAACTGGTCGACCTCCTCGGTGAAGTAGACCAGGTTGCCCTTGCTCTTGGACATCTTGGCCCCGTCAAGGATGACCATGCCCTGGTTCAGCAGAGCCGTGAACGGCTCGGTGAAGCTGACATAGCCGAGGTCGAAAAGCACCTTGGTCATGAAGCGCGCGTAGAGCAGGTGCAGGATGGCGTGCTCGACGCCACCGACATACTGGTCGACGGGCGCCCACTTCTCGGCTTCCTTCGGGTCGAACGCCTTCGTGTCGTCGGTGGGGTTCAGGAAGCGCAGGAAATACCAGGAGCTGTCGACGAAGGTGTCCATGGTGTCCGCGTCGCGGCGTGCGGGGGTGCCGTCGATCGGGTTGGGCACGTTGACCCAGTCGGCCGCGCCGCCCAGCGGCGACGTGCCCTTGGGCTTGAGGTCGAGGCCGTCGGTGGGCGGCAGCAACACGGGAAGCTGGTCTTCCGGCACGGGGATCTCGGCGCCGTCCTGGCCGTGGATGATCGGAATCGGCGTGCCCCAGTAGCGTTGACGGGAGATGAGCCAGTCACGCAGACGGTAGTTCTTGGCGGCGCGGCCGGTACCGTCGGCGGCCAACTGCTCGATCATGCGCTTGATCGCGGTGTTCTTGCTAAGGCCGTTGAGCGCGCCCGAGTTGATCAGGCGGCCTTCCCCGGTCAGTGCGATGCCAGTGCGAGCCGGGTCGAGGGAGGTGAGCTCCTCGGTGCCGTCGATCATGTCCTGCGTGATCACGGGGATCATGCCGGTGACCGCGGCGGTCGTGTCGACGACCACGACCACGGGCAGGTCGAAACGGCGGGCGAAGTCGAGGTCGCGCTGGTCGTGGGCCGGCACCGCCATCACGGCACCGTGGCCGTAGTCGGCGAGCACGTAGTCCGCGGCCCAGATCGGCAGGCGTTCGCCGTTGGCCGGGTTGACCGCGTAGCGCTCGAGAAACACGCCGGTCTTCTCCCTGTCGGTGGCCTGACGCTCGATCTCGGTGCTGTTCTGAACCTGTACCAGGTATTCCTGGAACCGTTCCTTGACGGTGGGCGAGGCATCCGCGACCAGCTCGACGGCGAGGTCCGCGTCGGGGGCGACGACCATGAAGGTCGCGCCGTAGAGGGTGTCGGGGCGGGTCGTGAAGACGCTGATGCGCTCCTCGCGGCGTTCGATCACGAAGTCCACGTCGGCGCCGATGGAGCGGCCGATCCAGTTGCGCTGCATGTTGAGCACCTTCGCCGGCCAGGTACCCTCGAGCTGATTCAGGTCGTCGAGCAGGCGGTCCGCATAGTCGGTGATCTTGAAGTACCACTGGGTGAGCTTCTTCTTGACCACCACGGCGCCGCTGCGCTCCGAGGTGCCGTCGGCGAGCACCTGCTCGTTGGCGAGGACGGTCTGGTCTACCGGGTCCCAGTTCACCCAGCTGTCCTTGCGGTAGGCGAGGCCCTTCTTGTACAGCTGCAGGAACAGCCACTGGTTCCACTTATAGTATTCGGGGTCGCTGGTGTGCAGCTCGCGGGACCAGTCGAAGGATGCCGCGTAGAGCTTCATGCTCTTCTTCTGCTGCGCAATGTTGTCGTAGGTCCAGCCGCGCGGGTCGATGCCGCGCTTGATCGCGGCGTTTTCCGCGGGCAGCCCGAAGGAGTCCCAGCCGATGGGGTGTAGCACGTTGAAGCCCTGCTGACGCCAGTACCGGGCGACGATGTCGCCGAGCGCGTAGACCTCGGCGTGGCCCATGTGCAGGTCGCCGGAGGGATACGGGAACATGTCGAGCACGTACTTGCGCGGACGAACGTCGTCGGGATCGTTCGTGCGGAAGGGGTCGAGCTCTTCCCAGATCGGCTGCCACTTCGCCTGGATGGCGGCGAAATCGTAAACTTTTTCTTCGCTGTCCTGGCCGGTGCGGGTGTGGTCGTACTCGTGTGCCACGTGACTCTCTTCGTTGCAGTGGGGATTGCGCCAGCAGGCACAGGGCCGCGCGGAGGCGGCGTCCAAGCTCTTAGGTTACTAAACCTGGCCCTGGCCCGTGGCGGCTCCGGATCGAGGAACGCCGAGGACGGCCAGGAGCGCCGCCGCTTTCAGCCGGGTTTCCTCGATCTCCTCCAGCGGATCGGACAGCGCTGTGATGCCGCCGCCCGTGCCGATGGAGGCCCCGTCCGGACTGAGCACGATGCTGCGGATGACCATGGCCAGGTCGACCGCGCCGTTTCGCCCCAGATAGCCGAAGGCCCCGGCGTAGAGCCCGCGCGGTCCGCACTCGAGGGCGTCGAGGATGGTCATCGCACTGATCTTGGGTGCCCCGGTCATGGACCCGGCGGGGAAGCAGGACGCAACGGCATCCACCCCGGTCAGCCCCGCGGCCAGGCGCGCCTCGACCGTGCTGACCAGCTGGTGCACGTGCGCGTAACTCTCCACGGCGAGCAAGTTCGTGACCTGCACGCTGCCGAGCTCGGCGATCCGGCCGAGGTCGTTGCGCATCAGGTCGACGATCATCAGGTTCTCGGCGCGCTCTTTGTCGCTGCCCTCGAGCTCGTCGCGGAGCTCGCGGTCCCGGTCGGCCATCCGGGAGCGCGCCCGAGTGCCCTTGATCGGCTTCGTGGTGATCAGGCCGCCCGGGGTCACGGTCAGGAACTGTTCCGGGGAGGCGCTGAGCAGGGCGGTGTCCCCGAAACGCAGCAGCCCGCCGTGGTGGCTGGGGCTGCCGGCGCGCAACGCCAGGTAGGCGTCGACCGGATGCGGCCGCACGTCGACCAGGATCTCGTTGGTGAGGCAGAGCTGATAGGCGTCACCGGCCCGGATGAACGCCTGGCATTCCTCGATCAGCTCGGCGTAGTGGTGCACGTCGTGCCGCCACCGGGCTGCGCCGGCAGCGGCAACGGGGCCGGCAGCGGGGCCGACAGGCCACGTGACCGGCCGGGTCGCGGATGCTGCGGGCGGCGGCTCCGACGTGGCGAGAGCCTTGAGCACGGCATCGGCCCACACCTGCGGGGCATCCGTCGCGTCGCCGGAAGCGCGGCGAGCGAGCGCCCTGACCGTGCGTGCCGCGTGATCGAACACCAGCACTTGGTGCACCTCGAGCAGGGCGGCATCCGGGTAGTGGGAGTCGTGCACGGGCGTGCCGAGGGTCTGGGCGCCGAGTTCGTAACCGAGCCAGCCCACCCAGCCCAGCCGAAAGCCGCCGGTATCGTCGGTGCCGGTATCCTCGGTGGCATCGTCGGGGAAGCCGGCCGGCTCCGCTCGCAGGAACTCGAAGATCGTCCCGGGTGAGAGGTGGCCCGGCACGGACGGATCGCCGGCGACCGAGACCGTCACGGTCCCCTCCGGCACCGAGGCGGTGACGAACCGGGACCCGGGCGACGCAGACCCAAGATAGCTGAGGCCGGTTTCGGCGGCGTTGCCCGCATCCAACCAGAACGCGTACGGGCTGTTGCGGTAGAGGGTGTCGAAGACGCGGGCCGGATCCCACCACTCGGGCAGGAGGATGCTCTGAGTCGGCCCGGTCACACACCCAGCCTAGGTGCCCTGATTCTCCCCGGAGTGCAGCGATCTGCCGCCCCGGCCGCACGCTTGCCGAACTCGGTGCCGTGTCTGGAACGAATTCGACGGAGATTCTCCGGAAAAACGGCTTTTCCCGTGTGTCTGCGCCCGATCCGGGCAAAATCTCCGTCGAATTCGTTCGGACCCACTCATCTGGGTGCCGGGACAGCGCCCACGACCCCACCGGGGACGCAGTGGGGACGCCGCCCGCGGGCGGCGTCCCCACCTTTCTCCGTCAGGTGCTGCAGCGTGGCTACTTCACAGCGAGGCTGCCCTTGAACTGGAGCCCCGTCGAGCCGGAGCCGCCGCCCCTGGTCGTGCCGTTGACCGCGGAGGTGGTCTCGCCGAACGTCATCGTCGTGTGGGCGATGGCATCGGCCATCTGCTCCAGCACCTCCGCATTGATGTTCGTGATGTCGTCGCATGCGGCGTGGTAGCAGGCATCGTACGGTGCGCCGGCGACGCCACCGTAGGTGACCGCCTCAGCCTCCGTCATCAGGTCTTCCGCACCGGTGAAGAGCCCGCCGGCGGGAATGCCGTTCTCGATGAACCCGAAGTAGTCGGACCGACCGTCGAACTCGGTGGGTTCTACGGCCAGCCCCTGCGAGGCGAAGTAGTCCAGGAAGACCTTCTCGACCAGCGCCGACCCGTTCGGGCCGGTGGTGCCGAAGGACGAGCCGTCACCGTCGTAGACGAAGCGCACAAAGTTCGGCGACGCGACCATGTCGAAGTTCAGGTTGACGGCATGCGCCTTGATCTGGCGTTTCGTCAGCTGTGACACGTAGTACTCGGAACCGACCAGTCCATCCTCCTCACTGCCCCAAAACGCGAACCGCACCCGGTTGGTGGGTGCGTTGCCGGAGGCGGCGAGCTGGATGGCGGTTTCCAGGATGGCGGCGCTGCCGCTGCCGTTGTCGTTGATTCCCGCGCCCTCGGCGACGGAGTCGAGGTGCGCTCCGGCCACGACCGTACGGTCCGCGCGACCGGCCGAATCGGCCAGGATGTTGAAGGATTCAGTGACGGTGACCTCAGCATCCACGGCCAGCCGCACGGTCGGGGCAGGCTGCCCGGCCAGAGCCGCGCCGAGCGCGAAGGTCGTTCCGATGACCGGAACGGCGGTCTGCGGGGCGTCCAGAGTGCCGTTGACGATACCGAGGCGGTCGTCGGCGTTGCCTTGGTTGAAGATGATCACGCCGGCGGCGCCGGCCGCGATCGCATTGTCGGCCTTGACCCGGAAGGTGCAGGTGCCGCGTTGGATCAGGGCGACGTTCCCGGCCGTGAAGCCCGCGAAGTCCGCGGCTTCACAGCCGCTGGTCGAGGCCCGGTCGCCGACCAGGTTGATGTCGACCGCCTGTACCGCCGCCGAGACCGTGCCGGAGCCGGAGTAGCTCATCGTGGCAAAGTCGGTGCCGGCAGCGTAGGTGGTGGGGGTGGGCGTGAACTGCGCGAACGACTCCGCGTTCAGCACGAACTGCTCATAGGAGTAGGCCTGACGGATCGGCGTGTAGCCCGCGGCCTTAAGCCGCTCTTCGACGTAGACGGCGGATGCCTCGTACCCCGGCGTGCCGGACGCACGCGTGCCGCCGTTGGCGTCCGCGATCTCCTGGAACTTCTCCAGGTGGTCGATGATTCCGGCTGCCGTAACGGCTTCGCGCAGCGCGCCGGTGTCCGTTCCGTTATCGGCGTAGGCGGGCAGCCCGACGCTGACCGACAGGGCCACGGCCGTGCCGATGGCGGCGAGACGAATATTCCGATTCTGTTTCATGAGGGTCCCTCAGACTGGATCGAACGTGGGCCGGTCGTCCTTGAGCGGCCCTGCAGCGACGCTAGCGTATCCCCCAGTCGCGGGGCAAGGGCAGGTCCCCAGCCCCGCTGCGGGTGCACGGCTTAGGCTGTGGGTCGTGAACGATATCCTCAGCTGGATCCTGGATACGGTTTCCAGCGTGGATCCGGTGCTGCGCACCCTCCTGGCCGGACTCGGCATGCTGCTGGAGACATCCGTTCTCGTCGGCCTGGTCGTGCCGGGCGATTCCATCGTGATCGTGGCGAGCACCGCGGTGAGCAACACGGCCGAGTTCCTGGGGCTCGTCGCCGCGGTGATCGTCGGAGCCCTGATCGGCGAGAGCATCGGCTTCGCGCTCGGCCGCCACTTCGGGCCGTGGATCCGGATGAGCCGCCTCGGGCGCCGGCTCGGGGAACGCAACTGGGCCCGGGCCGAGATCTACCTGGCACGGCGCGGCGGCATCGCCGTGTTCCTGTCGCGGTTCCTGCCCGTGCTGCACTCGCTGATCCCGCTGACCGTGGGGATGAGCCCGATGCCCTACCGCACCTTCATGAAGTGGACCGTGCCGGCCTGCGTGATCTGGGCGGTGGCCTACGTGTCGATCGGTTCGGCCGCCGCCGAAGGCTACCGCGAGCTCTCCGACCGGCTCCACTTCGCCGGATACCTCTTCGTCGGCGCGATCGCGCTCTTCGTGCTGCTCGTGTTCCTGGTCAAACGCTGGCTGCACCGCCGCGAGGAGCGACACATGGAACAGCCGGAGCCTCCGGTCGTCTGACCGCACGCTCGGTCGGGCGACCCCTCGTTCGGCTGTCAAGTTCAGCGGGCAGGTTCGGGCACGACGACCCTCGCGGTGATCAGGTCGTCCGGCACCGGCGTGTGTGAGATGAGCAGCACCGCACGGCCGTCCTCCGCCGCCGTGACCAGGATGTCCCGCACGAGCACGTCGCCTTGCGCCTCGTCGACGTTGGCGGTGGGTTCGTCGACGATGAGCACCGCGAAATCCGCCAGCAACGCCCGCGCCAGCGCGATGCGCTGGGCCTGACCGCCGGAGACCAGGGCACCCCGCTCGCCGACCCGGGCGTCGAGGCCCCCACGCTTGGCGGCCCACTCCCCCAGTCCGACCCGGGCGAGCACGGCCTCGAGGTCGTCGTCGGTGGCCGTCGTGCGGGCGAAGAGCAGGTTCTGACGGATGCTGTCGTCGAAGAGCCAGGGACGCTGTTCGCACAGTCCCACCCGGCGACGCACCTCGGCCGGGGCCAGCGTGCGCGCCTCGACGCCGTCGAGCCGGTACGAGCCCGTGTAGTCGAGGAAGCGCACCAGGGTCTGGGCCAGGGTGGTCTTGCCGGCGCCGCTCGGCCCTGCCAGGTGCACGCGGTCCCCCGGCGCCAGGCGCAGGGTGATGCCCGTGACCGCCGGGGTAACGGAACCGGGCCAGCGGGCACCCACGTCGGTGAGTTCGAGCACCGGGTGGGCGCTGACGCTCGTGGTGGACATCGCATCCGCCGGCGCATCCGTCGGCTCGGTTACCGACTCCGCCGGGATCTCCGTGGGGACGCTGGTCGGCACCGCCGTCGCCACCCGCGCGGCGCTGGAGCGCACCTGGCGCCAGACGCCGAGCGCGAGCGGGATCATTCCGAACACCTCGAACACCGCCATGGGCACGAGCACGACCACGACGAAGCCCGGTCCGCTGAGGCCAGCCGGCCCGGAGAGGGCCGGAATGCCGACCTGGAGCGCGGCGACCGTCGCCAGACCCGCGAACAGTGACAGCACGGCTCCCTGCACGCCCACGCCCAGCGACCGGCGCAGGGAGGCCCGGCGCAGCCGGTCGTCGGCCGCCGCAAGGGTGGCCAGGCGGGCATCGAGGGCCCCGAAGGCGCTCAGCACGTCGAGGTTCTCCACCACCTCGAGCACCTCGCCGGCGAGGGCTCCGCGGAGGGGTGCAAGCTGGCGCTCCGACCGGGCGGACAGCGCGCTGGAGGTGACGGTGGCGAGCAGACCGGCAACGAGGAGCGCCAGCGCCAGCGTGACACCGGCGGCGGGGAGAACCAGCCAGACCCCGACCACGCTCACGCTCAAGAGGATCCCCGCCGTGGCCAGAGGCTGCACCACCCGCAGCGGGAAGTCCTGCAGGTCGTCGACGTCGCGCACGAGGCGACTGAGCAGGTCGCCGCGGCTCGTGCCTCCGAGGCCGGCCGGGGAGAGCGGCAGGATCCGGGAGAAGATGCCCACGCGCAGGTCAGCCAGCTGGCGGAATGCGGCGTCGTGGCTGGCCAGACGCTCGAGGTAGCGGAACGCAGACCGGCCGAGGGCGAACGCACGCACCCCGACGACCGCCATCGAGAGGAACATGACCGGCGGTTGCTCGGCGGCTCGGGTGATCAGCCACGCCGACGACGCCAGGAGGGCCACCGCGAAGACCGCGCTCAGCACGCCCGCGGCCAGGCCGGGGGCGAACCGGCGGGCAGGCGGCTGGGCCAGGCGCAGGACGGCGCGCACCTCGGCCCGGCCGGCCGGCCGGGGGCCGGCGATCCCGCTCGGGCTGGGTCCGGAATCAGACATGGGCCACCTCGTGCAGGGCAACGATCTGGTCGGCGGCGTCCCGCAGGGCAGGCCGGTGGCTGACCACGATCACGATCCGCCCCTCGGTCGTGAGCCGGCGAAGGCCGGCGACGAGAGAGGCCTCCGCCGCCTCGTCCAGCGCCGAACTGGGCTCGTCGAGAACGACCACGGCGCAGTCGTGGCTCTCAGCGCGGTAGATGGCGCGGGCCGCTGCGACCCGCTGGGCCTGTCCGCCGGAGAGTCCCTCGCCGGCGATGCCGAGTATGGTGGCCGGCTCCAGATCGCCCGCTCCGGCGCACTCCAGCGACCGGGCCACGGTGTCCCGATCGACGGACGCGTCACCGAGCGCGAGATTGTCGGCGATCGTTCCCTGGAACAGTCCCGGCCGTTGCCCGGCCCACGCCAGCCACGGGCGCGGTGTGCCCGGGGTCTGCTCCGCACCGTTCAGCAGGATCCGCCCGTCGAAGGGGACGAATCCCTGCAGGGCGGCCACCAGCGTGGATTTTCCGGTGCCGCTCGGGCCCACGACCACGGCGAGTTCGCCGGGGCGGAAGACGGCGCTGAAGTCGTGCACGGGGGCATCCGTGCCCCGCTGGATCGTGACCTGCTCGAACCGGAGCACGCCGGTATCCGCGGGGCCTGCTCCGGTGCGCGCGCCAGACGGGGCAGTCGAGGCAGCCGGGGTCGCCACGGCCCGGGGCCCGGCACCGTCGTCGAGAATGGCGAAGACCTCCTCGGCCGCCGCCAGACCGTCGGCCGCGGCGTGGAACTGGGCGCCGACCTGCCGCACGGGGAGAAAAGCCTCCGGGGCCAGCAGCAGCACGAACAGGCCGACGCCGAGTGCGAGGCTTCCGTCAACCAGGCGCAGCCCGATGGAGACGGCAACAAGGGCCACCGACAGGCTGGCCGCCAGTTCGAGCACGAACCCGCTGAGGAAGGAGACCCGCAGCACCTTCATAGTGCGGCCGCGGTAGTCCTCGGTGATGGAGCGCACCCGGGCGAACTGGCGTCGCTCCCGACCGTAGATTTTGAGCGTGCCGAGCCCGCCGACGAGGTCGAGGAACCCCGTCGACAGCCGCTGCAGGGACTCCCACTGCTGCCGCTGCACGGACTGGGTGGCCTGGCCGATCAGCACCATGAAGACGGGGATGAATGGCAGCACTACGATGACTGTGATGCCGCTGGGCAGGTCCTGCCAGAGCATCACCAAGATCAGCAGGGGCGTGCTGATCGCCGCCAGCAAGAGCTGGGGCAGGTAGCGGGCGAAGTAGTTGTCCAGCGCGTCCAGCCCCTGGGTGGCCAGAGTGGAGACGCCCACACTGGCCCGGCCGCTGAGCCAATCCGGGCCGCGCTCGGCGACGCGGTCGAGAACCTGGCGGCGCAGCTGGCTCTTGACTTGGGCTGCTCCGCGGGTGGCGGCCACCTCGAGGAGCCACACCAGCGCGGCCCGCACCACGATCACGCCCGCAAGGGCGGCCGTGGTGAAGGCCAGCGAATCCTGAGAGGCCCCCGTCAACGCGAGGGTGATGCTCTGGCTCAGCAGCCAGGAGAACGCGATGACCGTGACAGTCTGCGCCAGTCCGAGCAGGGCACCCACCGACAGGAACCACCGGGCGGCGGACGCGTAGCGGAGGAGCCGAGGATCGAAGGGGCGCATTCCGTTTAGTGTCCGGCGGACTCTACGTGGGCCGAGACGGTCGTGCGGCTGACCCGCTTGCGCAGAACCCAGTAGGTCCAGCCCTGGTACAAGAAGATGACGGGCATGGCGAACAGGGCGGTCCAGCTCATCACCTGCAGTGTGTACGGCGTCGAGGAGGCGTTCTCGATGGTCAGGCTGTTGGCTGCATCGTTGCTCGCCGGCATCACGTCGGGGAACAGGGACGCGAAGAGCGTCAGCACCGCGAGGGCGATCGTCGCGGCCATCAGCGTGAAGGCCCAGCCTTCGGCGCCCCGCAGGTTCGCCAGGAACGCCCCGATCAGGGCAACCGCGGCGAGGGCGGCGAAGGCACCGGTGGCCAGGCTGCCGAAGGCAAGGGTGGTCCAGACCAGGAACGAGGCGGCCACCACGATGGTGGCCACCCCGGCCTTGACGGCTAGCCTCTGAGCGCGCTGACGGATGTCCCCCTCGGTCTTCAGGGAGATGAAGACCACGCCGTGGGTGAAGAACAGGAGCAGCGTGGTGAGCCCGCCCAGGAGGGCGTATGGGTTGAGCAGGTCGAAGAAGGAGCCGATGTAGTTGAAGTCCGCGTCCAACTGCACGCCCCGCACGATGTTGGAGAAGGCGACACCCCAGAGCAGAGCGGGAACGGCAGACCCGATCACGATCATGAGGTCGAAGCGTTTCCTCCAGGTTGCTTCCGGGCGTTGGTGCCGGTACTCGAATGACACCCCGCGCAGGATGAGGGCGAGAAGGATCACCAGCAGGGCCAGGTAGAACCCGCTGAACAGGGTGGCGTACCACTCCGGGAAGGCGGCGAAGAGTGCTGCGCCGGCCACGATCAGCCAGGTTTCGTTGAGGTCCCAGACCGGCCCGATGGTGTTGATGATGACCCGGCGGTCAAGGTCGTCCTTGCCCAGGAAGGGCAGCGACATGCCGACGCCGAAGTCGAAGCCGTCGAGAACGAAGTAGCCGATGAAGAGTGCACCGATGATCCAGAACCAGAGAATGTTGAGATCCATCATGCGCTCCTAGTAGACCGTGACCTGTGGCTTGACCTTGCCGGAAACCGGGTCGGGTTCCGCCAGCGGGGCAGGTCCCTTCCGCACGGCCTGCAGGATCAACTTGAATTCGACGACAGCGAGGGCGCCGTAGATCAGCGTGAACGCGATCAGCGAGATCAGGATCTCGGCGCCGCTGACGTTGGGTGATACGCCGTCCTCGGTGCGCAGGAGCCCGAACACGAGCCAGGGCTGCCGCCCCATCTCGGTGAAGATCCAGCCGACGCTCATGGCGAGAAGCGAGAACGGGAAGCTCCAGATAGCGATCTTCCAGACCCAGGTGGCCTGGGGGCTGCGCCCGCCGCGGGTCAGCCAGAGGCCGACGACGGCAACCAGGATATGGGCGATGCCGAGACCGATCATCCAGCGGAAGGCCCAGTAGGTGATCCAGATGGTCGGGGTGTAGTCGCCGGGGCCGTACAGGCTCACATACTGCGCCTGCAGGTTGTCGATGCCTTCGACCGTGCCGTTGAGGGTGTGGGTCGACAGGAACGACAAAAGGTATGGGATACGAATCGAGAATAATTCGCTGACGCCGTCGGGGGTGCCGAGGGTGAAGATCGAGAAGGATGCCTCGGCGCCCGTCGCTGTCTTGTACATCGCCTCGGCCGCCGCCATCTTCATGGGCTGGGCCGCGGTCATGGCCAGGCTCAGCGAGTCGCCGAAGAAGGTGGTGAGCGCACCGGAGACAACCATCATCCACATGCCCAACTTGAGTGCGGGACGCATGGATTCCTCGTGCTGCTTGCGCAGCAGGTGCCAGGCGGCCACCGAGATGACGAGGCCTGACGACACCATGAAGCAGGCGAAGATCGTGTGCGGGAAGGAGGCCAGGGCGATCGGGTTGGTCAAAAGCTCGCCAATACTGGTGAGCTCGGCCCGGCCGCGCTCCTCGTTGATGCGGAACGCGATCGGGTTCTGCATGAACGCGTTCGCCGCGAGGATGAAGTAGGCCGAGGCGATCGAACCGGCCGTCGTCAGCCAGATGGTGGCGAGGTGCAGGCCGCGGGGCAGCTTGTCCCAGCCGAAGATCCACAGTCCGATGAACGTGGCCTCCAGGAAGAAGGCGATGATGCCCTCGAAGGCGAGCGGGGCGCCGAAGACGTCACCGACGAAGCGGGAGTAGTCCGACCAGTTCATTCCGAACTGGAACTCCTGCACGATTCCGGTAACGACGCCCATGGCGAAGTTGATCAGGAAGATCTTGCCGAAGAAGTGGGTCAGCTCGAGGTACTTGGCCTTGTCGGTGCGCACCCAGGCGGTCTGGAAGAGCGCGACCGTGAACGCCAGCCCGATCGTGAGCGGTACGAAGAGAAAGTGATAGACGGTAGTCAGACCGAATTGCCATCTCGACAGGAGTAACGGATCCAGCCACTCGTTCATGCGCCCTCCAGCGTCATCGGGTTTTTCTACACTGTGTAGAACATCACTATTCTACGAGACGTAGAAGAGTTGATTGCCGCCCGCTAGACTCCCCAATATGGGGAGTTTGGGAGAGCTGGAACGACTGCTGATGGATGTTTTGTGGGAAGCCGAGGAGTCTCTGCCTGCCAACGATCTCCGGGATCGGCTACTCACCCCGACGACCGCCACCGCTAGGCGCAAACCACTCGCCACCACGACCGTGCTCACGTTGCTCTCCCGCCTCGAGACCAAGGGCTTCGTCACCCGCGACCGAGACACCCGACCGCACCGCTACCGGGCCGTGTCGACCCGGGCGGAACATACCGCGGAGCTGATGCACAAGGTGCTCGGCTCTGCTCCTGACCGGCAGGCGGCCCTCGCCCGGTTCATCGGGGACGTCACCCCGCAGGAGGCCGACGTTTTGCGCCTGCTCCTCGGCACCGTACCTCTCGGTCGCGAGTGACCGGCATCCAGTCCCCGCTCCAGTCCCTGCTCCAGTCAGCACGCGTCAGAGCGGCCAAGTCGTGTTCGTCACGGCCGTAGCGCTCATGATCGTGGCCGTGCTGCTCGCCGGTCCGGTCCCGATCTGGCTTGCCACCGCCGACTGGCCGGCCCGCTCCCCCGCGGTCGCCCTGGTGTTGTGGCAGGCCATCGCCCTGGCCGGCGGGCTCTCGATGATCGGCTCGCTGCTCAGCTTCGGGTTGATCCCGTTCGGCGAGAACCTGTTCGAGGGCATCCGCTCGCTGGCGGGCCATCTCGTCACCGGCACATTGCCGGCCGGCACGTCGTTCGGCTCGGTGCTCCTGCTGTGCGCGGCGCTGATCCTCGGCAGCCATCTGCTGCTCAACCTCGCCGCGACCTTTTCCCGCGCGGGGCGCCAGCACCGCAGGCACCGGCACCTGATCGGACTGCTCAGCGACCCTCTGCCGAGCCACTCCGGCACCCGTGTGATCGAACACGACGCCCCGGTCGCGTACTGCCTGCCTGGCGCGACCCGGTCGGCGACCGTGCTTTCCCGCGGCCTTCTGCAATTGCTGAATGCCGACCAATTGCGCGCAGTGATCGCACACGAGCGCGCCCACCTGTTGCAGCAGCACCACCTCGTGCTGCTCGCCTTCAAGTCCTGGCACAGCGCACTGCCGTGGTTCCCGATCGCGAACCGCGCCGAGAACGCGGTCGCCCTGCTGGTCGAGATGCTCGCCGACGACCAGGCCCGGCGGGTCGTCGACGACCGCACGCTGGCCACCGCGATCGCACTGGTCGGGTCGGCACACCAGGTGGACCCGCTGGGAACGGATGTCGAACTCGCCGACGGCCCGGACCATCCGTTCGACCTGGTGACACCCCGCGTTCGCCGCCTGATCACCCCGCCGGCGCCGCTGACGCCCTCCGCCGTGCTTTTCGTTGCAGCCGGCGCCGCCGCACTCCTGCTGCTGCCGACGCTGCTCCTGTCCCTCGCCTGAGCCCGGGCCTACCCGAGCACGCGCCTACCTGAGCACGCGCCAGCCCCAGCCCCAGCCCCAGCCCCAGCCCCAGCCCGGGCCTACCTCTGCCCCTGCCCCAGCCCCTAACGAATTCGACGGAGATTCTCGGCCCCAGAGCCTGTTTTGCTCCAAAACCGGCCCGTAGGCGCAGAATCTCCGTCGAATTGGTCAGGCAGCGCCTGTCAGCTGGTGCCTAGAAGAGGTTCGCCTGTTCGAGCCAAGCGGCCGCAATCTTCTCGGCCGAGAGCTGGTCGTTCACGCTCTCGGAGTTGAGGCCCACCAGGTCCTCGGCGGTCAGAGCGGCACTGACGGCGTTGAGCACGTCGGCGGCCTTCCCGCCGACCTTGTCGGACACGACGGGCACGACGTTGTCCGCGAAGAACAGGCCGTCCGGGTCGTCGAGGGCGACGAGGCTGTCCGACTTGATGTTCGGGCTGGCCGTGTAGACGTTCGTGATCTGGATGTCGTTGTCGACGAGAGCCTTGATCGTGAGCGGGCCGCCACCATCCTCAATGGGCGTGAAGCCGGCGATGGGGATGCCGTACTTCTCCGTCAGGGTCGTCGGTCCGTAGGGGCGGGTCTGAAGTTCGGACGGTCCGCCGACGGTGATCGGCTCGGTGACATCGGCGAGCGACGCGATGTCAGTCAGGCTGTACTTGTCGGCGAAGGCCTGCGTGACGGTCCAGGAGTTCTGGTCCGTGGCCGAGGCCATGTCGAGCACGCTCAGCCCCTCGGGCAGCTCGTCCTGCAGCTGCGCGTAGGTCTCGTCGGCGGTGCCGCCCGCGGCATCTGCATTCAGGGCCTGCAGCAGGCTGCCGCTGTACTCGGGGAAGACGTCGATGGCACCGGATTCGATCTCGGGCAGGTAGACCTCGCGCTGGCCGATCTTGAACTGGCGGTCGACCGTGAAGCCGTTCCCCTCCAACGCCAGGGCGTAGATTTCGGCGATGATCTCGTTCGAGTAGTAGTCCTGCGAACCGACGACCAGGGTGGCGGACCCCTCGTCGGCGTTACTTCCGCTGTCCAGCGGGTCACCGGACGCACACCCTGCAAGGGCTACGACGGCCCCAACCGCGACCGCGGCGACCGCCGCGAGCCGGCCTCTGTGAGCTGTGAACATTAGTGGGTTCCTTTCGTGATGGCGGGATCAATCCCCGGGACAGGTCGGGCTGACCTGGCACGGTCGACTGGGGGACGTTGGGATGCGACGCCTCTGGGAACAACAAGTCGCTGAACAACAGTGAATATTCCCTCGAGGACGAGGGCGAGCAGGATCACGAGCAGTGACCCGCCCAGCATCTCCGCGTAGTCGCGGGTTTTCAACCCGGCGAACAGGAACCGGCCGAGGCCGACATCTGCCACGTAGGCAGCCAGGGTCGCCGTGGCGACGACCTGCAGGGTGGCCGAACGGATGCCCGCGATCAGCAGCGGCAACCCCAACGGGATCTCGACCGTGCCCACGATCTGGCTCTCCGACATCCCGACCGACCGGGCGGAGTCGATGACGGACCGGTCAATGGCCTCGAACCCGGCGTAGGCGCCCGCGAGGATCGGCGGGATCGCCAGGACCGTGAGCGCGACGTACGGCGCACCGAGCCCAATCCCGACCCACAGCGCGACCAGTGTCAACAGGCCGAGGGTCGGAATGGCCCGCAGCCCGCCGGAGGTGGCTACAGCGAGGCTGCGTCCCCGACCCGTATGCCCGATCAGGAAACCGACCGGAATCGCGATCACGGACGCCATCAGGACCGCCACGAGGGTGAACACCAAGTGTTCGATCGTCCGCGCCGGAATGCCGCCCGGCCCGGCGAAATTGGCCGGGTCGAGGATCCAGTTCACCGCGTCAACGAACAGGTTCATGCGGATGCCTCTGCGATCCGGGCGGCCCGGACGGCCCTCCGGTCGGTCGCCGCCAGGCGGGTCCAGGGCAGCAGAACCCGCCCGAGCAGCACGAGGGCGCCGTCCAGCAGCAGCGCCAGCGCCACGGTCAGCACGATCCCGGCGATGATTTCGGCCTGGATACCGCGCTGGAAGCCATCCGTGAACAGGCTGCCGAGGCTCTGCGCGCCGATCACGGCCCCCACCGTGGCGAGGCTGACCGTGCTGACGGCCACGACCCGCAGGCCGGCCAGGAGCACCGGCCCGGCCAGCGGCAGCTCAACCTGCCAGAAGATGCTCCAGCCGGAATACCCCACGGCGACAGCGGACTGGCGTACATCCTTGTCCACGGATGCCAGCCCGTCGGCCACCACGCGTACCATCAGCGCGACGCCGTAGATCGTCAGGGCGATGACCAGGTTGAGCGGCGAGCGAAGGCTGGTGCCGACAATGGCCGGGATCACGAAGAACAGCGGCAGGGACGGGATGGCGTAGAGCAGCCCACTGGCCGTCAGGATCACGCCGCGGCCGGCACGGTACCGGTTCGCGAGCCAGCCCAGCGGCACGGCGATCAGGAAGCTGAGAAGGATCGGCGGCACGCTGAGGATCAGGTGGTCCAGGGTGCGATCCCAGAGCAGGTCGAGATTCGACCAGAACCAGGTCACCGCGGAGCCTGGGGATCCGGGGAGTGCGCGGTCTGCCGCGGCTCCACGAGCACACCGGCCAGGCGGCCCTCACTGTCGAGCAGCAGGTCGGAGTCGCCGCGGCGTTCCAGATGCAGGGCACGCTTGCCGCGATCCGCTCCGACGAAGCTGGCCACGAAGTCGTCGGCCGGGTTCGCCAGGATCTCGGCTGGCGCCCCCACCTGGGCGATCCGTCCGCCGTCACGCAGGATGACGACCTGGTCACCGAGGAGGAACGCCTCCTCGATATCGTGGGTGACGAACACGACCGTTTTGCCGAGCTCGCTCTGCAGCCGGATCAGTTCTTGCTGGAGCTCGGCCCTCACGATCGGGTCGACGGCGCCAAACGGCTCGTCCATCAGCAGAATATTTGGGTTGACCGCGAGCCCGCGCGCCACCCCGACCCGCTGCTGCTGCCCGCCGGAGAGCTGGCTGGGGTACCGGTCCGCCAGGGTCTGGTCCAGGCCCACCGTGTCGAGCAGGGTGAGGGCATCGGCGCGGGCCTTCTTTCTCGGCACCCCGCGCAGCAGCGGAACAGTCGCGACGTTGTCGATCACCGTGCGGTGCGGGAGCAGGCCGGAGTCCTGCATCACATAGCCGATGCCGCGCCGCAGCGGCACCGGCTCGAGCTGGGCGATGTCGGCCCCGTCGATCTCGATCGTGCCGCTGCTCGGGTCGACCATCCGGTTGATCATGCGCAGCAGGGTGGTCTTGCCCGAGCCGGAGGAGCCGACGAGCACCGTCGTCTGGCGCGACGGGAGGGTCAGGCTGAAATCGACGACGGCGAGTGTGCCGTCCGGGAACTGCTTGCTCACCGAGCAGAACTCGATCATGGAAATGGCTCATTTCTCGACCGAAGTCGACACAACACGGGAAGCAGGTATACCACCCAACCATCACACGGCGCCGCGAGCCACCGGATCGCGGAATTCCTAGCGAACGCTCGGCCCGTAGTATCCGGCGAGGTAGTCATGCGTGACCACGCGGCACTCTTCGATGAACCGCTCATCGCCCTGCGGGTCGGAGCGGAACGCCCGCGACAGAATCGAGTCGCCCATCTCGACGGCGACCTCAAGCCGGAAGATCAGTTCGTCGCCGCCCTCGAGGCCGAACTCCTCGACCAGCATGCCGGCCACCCGGCGGGCGAAGTAACCCGTGTCGGGGTCTACGACGACAGGCACACCCTGCCGGTCGTCGAAATGCATGATGCGAAACCCCGGCTCAGAGCGGTACAGGTCGACGAAGGCCGTGATCGCCACGTCGACGGCCTGCCACCAGCCCTGGGGAGCGTTCGTCTTCAGCTGCTCCGCAACCCGGCTCCGGAATCGCAGCACCGCGCGCTCGCGCAGAGCCTGCAGCACCGCGACGCGATCGGGGTAGTACCGGTACACGGTCCCGATCGACGCGCCCGCGCGCTCGGCCACCATCGCGGTCGTGATGCGGTCGAAGCCGACCTCGTCCACGACGACGGCGGCGGCGTCGAGCAGACCGGACAGTCGTGCCGTGCTGCGCTGTTGGATCGGCTCGGTGCGGGCCTGCTGGGCCGGCACAAAAGGATCCCCACCAAAAAGGTCACTGAGTGACACTTGTCCTCCTTGAGACTAAGTCACTAATACTAGGCGGCAATGTCCCCCTCACTGTGACGTGACAGCGTGTCTCGCCCGATTGGGCAGGAATAACCCTCGGCTCTCCGGGCGACCCGACTTCGATGCCGGGTAGCGTCATGCGCGTGCCAGACTAGGGACGTGCCGACATATCCTCGAATCCCGCCCACGGGCACGCCAGCGAAGATGATGCATCGCGCAGCCCGCATCGAGGACTGGCTGCACTTCAAGCGCGAACGCCACGCCCGCAAACGCGGCTACCTGCCCACGGTCATCCCCTATGCCGGCTACGGCACGACCGAGTGGGTACGCATTCTGTGCCGGGTGCTTCTGGCCAAACCGGCCAAGCCCGGCTCCAAGCTGGCACGGCGCCACTGGCACGCCGACCGCCGCGAGGCCGGAATTCGCGGCTGGCACAGCTTCACGAGCGTTCCGGTCAACGATGTGACGGTGACCATCGAGATCAACGGTTTCTCCCACCGGGTGCAGGCCGACCGCGGGGGCGTGGTCGACACCGTCATTCCGGTCACGCTCACCCCGGGCTGGCAGATGGCCCGGCTGCACACCGACGACACGGCCGCGCCGGTCGAGGCCCCGCTCTTCATCGTGGCCCCGACGGTACGCCGCGGGATCCTGTCCGACGTCGATGACACGGTCATGGTGACCACCCTTCCCCGCCCGCTGCTCGCCGCCTGGAACACCTTCGTGCTCGACGAGCACGCCCGAGTTCCCACGCCGGGCATGGCGGTCCTCCTCGACCGCCTCGCCGCGGTCAACGAGGGTGCCCCGATGATCTACCTGTCGACCGGGGCCTGGAACGTCGCCCCGACACTGACCCGGTTCCTGAACCGCAACCTGTACCCGTCGGGGGCTCTCCTGCTCACCGACTGGGGTCCGACCCACGACCGCTGGTTCCGGAGCGGCCAGGACCACAAGAGGGCCAACCTGCGCCGTCTGGCCCAGGAATTCCCGGAGATCCGCTGGATCCTGTTCGGCGACGACGGCCAGCACGATGAGGCCATCTACAGCGAGTTCCAGCGAGACTTCCCCGACAATGTCGAGGCCGTCGCGATCCGCCAGCTCTCCCCCAGCCAGGCCGTTCTGGCCGGTCGCCGGGCGAAGGATGCCGCGCCCGCGCCCCGCGATCCCCGCTGGGTGTACGGGCCGGACGGCTCGGCCCTGGCCCGGCAGCTCGCGGACCGCGGTCTGATCTAGGCGCGACGGCGTGTTGCGGGCTCGACGGCCTGTCTCAGTTCTCTACAGTTCTGCGGCGAGGATGCGGTCGAGGCCACGGTTGATCTGGCGAGCCCAGAGCGGCCCTCGATAGAGGAACCCGGTGTAGCCCTGAACGAGCGTCGCGCCCGCGGCGAGGCGCTCGGCCACGTGTTCCGCGGTCTCCACGCCGCCGACCGAGATCACGCACAGCTCGCGGGGCACAGCGGCCCGGATCACGCGCAGCACGGCCAGGGACCGCGCCTGGAGCGGGGCACCGGAGAGACCGCCGGCGCCGGCAGCCTCGACGGTTGCGGCATCCGTTTTCAGTCCGGCGCGGGAAATCGTGGTGTTCGTGGCGATGATGCCGTCGAGACCCAGCTCCACCACGAGTTCGGAGATTCGGGTCACTTCAGCATCGGCGAGGTCGGGGGCGATTTTTACCAGCAGGGGCGTGGCGCCGGCCTCGGTCTTGATCGCCCGAAGCAGCGGGGCGAGCCGGTCGAGTTCCTGCAGTCCGCGTAGCCCGGGCGTGTTGGGCGAGCTGACGTTCACGACGAGGTAGTCGGCCAGGGGCGCGAGCAGCGCGGCGCTGACCAGGTAGTCGGCGGTGGCGTCCTCGACCGCGGTGACGCGGCTCTTGCCGATGTTGATGCCGAGGACCGGGCGACCGGCAGCGGTGCGAACGTGCGCGAGGCGCACCCGGGCGGCGCGGGCACCGGCGTTGTTGAAGCCCATCCGGTTGACGACCGCGCGGTCGGGGATCAGGCGGAACAGGCGCGGCTTCGGGTTTCCGGGCTGAGGAACGGCGGTGATGGTGCCGACCTCCACGTGCCCGAACCCGAGCTGGCCGAGCCCGAGCACGGCTTCACCGTCTTTGTCGAAGCCGGCGGCCACGCCGAACGGCGACTGGAATCGCAGACCCAGGGTTTGGACACCGAGGTCGGTGCGCGGGCGCGTGAAGCGGTGCACGACCCGGCCGACACCGAACGCGGGCAGCGCCCGGATCACGGTGAAGGCGAGGTGGTGGGCTCGTTCGGGGTCGAGGCGGGTCAGGAACAGCGAGAAGATCAGCGGGTACACGGCGCCGCCTACGACTCGGACGGGTGTGCGGCGCCCGCGCCGCTGCCCTGCTCGGGGCGGGAGCCGTGTTCGGTGCGGGATCCGTGTTCGGTGCGCAGCCGGGCGATCGCGGTCTCGAAATCCTCGAGCGAATCGAATGCCTGGTAGACACTCGCGAAGCGGAGATAGGCCACCTCATCAAGTTCGCGCAGCGGCGGCAGGATCGCGAGGCCGACCTCGTTCGCCTTCACCTGCGACGCGCCGGTCTGCCGGATGGTCTCCTCCACCCGCTGGGCAAGCATGGCCAGGTCGGAATCCGTTACCGGACGACCTTGGCAGGCCTTGCGCACGCCGGCCACGATCTTGTCGCGACTGAACGGCTCGACGACCCCGCTGCGCTTGACGATGTTCAGGCTGGCGGTCTCGGTGGTGCTGAACCTCCGGCCGCATTCAGGGCACTGTCGACGCCGGCGAATGGAAAGTCCGTCGTCGCTCGTGCGCGAGTCGATGACTCGGGAGTCCGGGTGGCGGCAGAACGGGCAGAACATCGTGTGACCAGCTTACAGCGCCGTCGTGAAACGGGCCGTGACGGCGTCGCCGTGCGCGGGCAGCGCCTCCGCCGTGGACAGGGCCGCGATGTGGTCCGCGACCTCGCGCAGTGCCTCCCGGCTGTACGTGACGACCTGCTGGGGCCTCAGGAAGGTGTAGGCGCCGAGTCCGGAGGAGAACCGGGCCTGCCCTCCCGTCGGCAGCACGTGGTTCGAGCCGGCCACGTAGTCGCCGAGGCTCACGGGCGAATGAGGGCCGAGGAAGATGGCGCCGGCGTTCTCGATCAGCGCGAGCACGGCATCCGGGTCGCTCGTCTGGATCTCGAGGTGCTCGGGACCGAACGCGTTGCTGAACGCGGCCGCGGCGTCGAGGTCGTCCACGAGCACGATCCCCGACTGGCGCCCGTTCAGGGACGCGGTGACACGGATGCTGTGGGTCGTGCTCTGCATCAGGTCGACCAGGTGCAGATTGACGGCGTCGGCGAGCTCGGCCGAATCGGTGACCAGCATGGCGGCGGCCAGCTCGTCGTGCTCGGCCTGGCTGACCAGGTCGGCCGCGACGATGCGGGGGTCGGCGGTCTCATCCGCGATGACCAGAATGTCGGTAGGGCCGGCCTCGGAGTCGATGCCGGTCACCCCGCGCACGAGCCGCTTGGCGGCGGCCACATAGACGTTGCCGGGGCCGGTGACGAGCTGCACCGGGTCCAGGCCGAGCCCCGGAACGCCGTAGGCGAAGGCGCCGACCGCGCCGGCCCCGCCCATGGCGTAGATTTCGTCGATGCCGAGCAGGCTCGCCACGGCGAGGATGGTGGGGTGCACGCGTCCGTCGAAGTCGCTCTGCGGCGGCGACGCCAGCGCGATCGAGGATACGCCGGCGATCTGAGCCGGAACCACGTTCATCACGACGCTCGACGGGTAGACGGCCTTGCCGCCGGGAACGTACAGGCCGACCCGGTTGATCGGCTGCCAGCGCTGCGTGATGGTGGCGCCGTCTGCGATCGTGGTGGTCACCTGCGGCGGCACTTGGGCCGCGCTGGCGATGCGCACGCGACGGATGGTCTCCTCGATGGCCGTGCGCACCGTCGGGTCGAGCCCGGCCAGTGCCTCGGTGACGTGGGACGCAGGAACCCGCACATGGGACGGACGCACCCGGTCGAGGCGTTCCGCCTGGTCGCGGAGGGCATCCTCGCCTCTGGCCCGCACATCGTTGATTAATTCGGCTGCGACGTCGCTGGCCGCGGTCACGTCGGTGAGCGCACGCGGGACGGCTGCAAGCAATTCCGCCGGAGTGGGCCGGGTCCCTCGGAGGTCAATAGTCTGGATCATCGCGTTCCAGCCTAGCCATCAACTCCCGTGCACCGGGAATAGGCTCAATGGTGAGGAGATTGATTCAGTCACATGAGCGACACCGAAGTACCCCAGCCCGCCACCGTACCGCTGGCCGAAGATCCCAATGCACCGTTGGACCTGGCCGCCTTCAAACATTCCTTCCGGCGTCACGCCGCCGGTGTCGCGGTGATCACCGCGCTGCGCCCGGACGGCGCCCCGGTGGGATTCACCGCCACCTCGCTGGCGTCGCTGTCGTCCGTTCCGCCGCTGGCCACCTTCAACATGGCCCGGTCAGCCAGCACCTGGCCGGCGATCGCCGAGAGCGACCGGGTCGTCATCCACATCCTCGGGGCGCACAATCGTGCCGTCGCCGAGGTGATGTCGGGTCCCGCGAACCAGCGCTTCATCGGCGACCACTGGCAGCCCGGACCCCACGGCCTGCCTGTGCTGAAGGGCGTCACCTCGTGGATGGTCGGGCGAATCATCGAACGCACACTGGTGCACAACAGCGCCGTCGTGGTCGTGAAGATCGAGGAAGGCGGCATGGGCGAGAACGACGAGGCCCTGCTGTACTACGAGCGCACCTACCGCGTGCCCGGCGCCCCGGCCTAGCCCCTGGACGGGGCTGCGCCGGCCTCGTCGCGACGCCGGCGCCGCTCGGTCTCGGCAACGGCGGCCTCCTCCGGTGTGGGCGCGGTGCCGCCCAGGTGCCGCGGCTGCCACCACTGGCCGGCGCCGTCCACCGGATAGGATTTCTGCAGTTTGTCGACGAGACCCTGCAGTGTGTCGTGGAGTGCCAGCGTCATCGGCTGCGTGCCCTCCCCCGCCGCGACCGTGAACGGCTCGCCGACGGCGAAGCGGATGGGCACGTCGAACAGCTCGCGCAGGGCCGGCTTGTGGTTCTTCGTGAGCACGCGGTGCCCGCCCCAGACCGCGATCGGGATCACGGGGACCCCGGCCTCGGCGGCCATCCGGATGGCACCCGACTTCAACTCGCGTACGGTGAAGGAGGCGTTCACGCCGCCTTCCGGAAACACGCCGAGCAGTTCGCCCGCCCGCAGCGCGGTCACGGCTTGGCCGTAAGCCTCCGCCCCTGCCTTCATGTCGACCGAGATATGACGCATGCCGCGCAGCAGCACGCCCACGAGCTTCTGGTCGAACGCGCCCTTCTTGGCCATGAAACGGATGTGACGTCGGTTCTTTTGCCACAGCATCCACTCGACCAGGGCGAAGTCCATGTAGCCGAAGTGGGTGATCGCCAGCACCGCCCCCCCAGTGTCCGGAAGATTCTTCAGACCGGTCACGGATGGCTTCAGCCGCAGCAGGCCGAACACGGCCCGCCCGGCCAGAATCGCCGTGGTGTACAGAGGTTCCCGAGTGCCTGTGCTCATACCTCAAGGCTACGACCTGCGTGCGGGATTCCGCGTCCGTCCCACGAGCCTTTCGGGACCCGGCTCGCACTCGCGGCGCACCCGTAAACGTGGGCGCACGTTCTAACGCTCGCCCGGCTCCAGAACCTGCGCCGCGAACTTCCACCCCCGTCTGTGTCGTCGGTTATGGAGCTTGCACACAGCCTCGACCGCACTGACACTGGAATCATCCACGGCGGAACCGCAGCAACCGGCCTTGAAGCTGGTTGACTCGACCAGGCGACGACTACCGAGACCACGTGGGCGGACCGGCCACCAGAGGGAGACACCATGAGCACTGACCTGAGCAGCGCCGCGAGCACGAGCATGCCCGCGCCGCACGTGGCCGACAGCCACGACCGGATCCGGGTGCGGGGCGCGCGCGTGAACAACCTCAGGGATGTCAGCCTCGACATCCCGAAGCGGCGGCTGACGGTGTTCACCGGCGTTTCCGGCTCGGGCAAGAGCTCACTGGTGTTCGGCACGATCGCCGCCGAGTCGCAGCGGCTGATCAACGAGACCTACAGTGCGTTCGTGCAGGGATTCATGCCGGACCTGGCGCGCCCCGAGGTGGACGTGTTGGATGGTCTGACCACGGCCATCATCGTCGACCAGGAGCGAATGGGGGCCAACTCCCGTTCCACGGTCGGGACCGCCACCGACGCCAACGCGCTACTGCGCATCCTTTTCAGCCGGCTCGGTCAGCCCCACATCGGATCGCCCCAGGCGTTCTCGTTCAACGTCGCCTCGATCAGTGGTGCCGGGGCGGTGACGCTCGAGCGCGGCGGGAAGACCGTGAAGGAGCGGCGCAGCTTCAGCATCACCGGCGGCATGTGCCCGCGCTGCGAGGGCATGGGCACCGTCAACGACATCGATCGTTCCGCGCTATACGACGATTCCAAGTCGCTCAACGAGGGCGCGCTCACGATCCCGGGCTACACGATGGACGGCTGGTACGGCCGCATCTTCCGCGGCTGCGGCTGGTTCGACCCGGACAAGCCAATTCATCGGTACAGCACGAAGGAACTGGACGACCTGCTCTACAAGGAGCCGACCAAGATCAAGGTCGACGGGATCAACCTGACGTATCAGGGCCTCATCCCGCAGATTCAGAAGTCCTTCCTGTCCAAGGATGTCGCCGCTTTGCAGCCGCATATCCGCGCGTTCGTGGAGCGCGCGGTCACGTTCGCCACCTGCCCCGAGTGCGGCGGCACCCGCCTCAGCGAGGCGGCTCGCTCGTCGAAGATCTCCGGAGTGAGCGTCGCCGACGCCTGTTCCTGGCAGATCAGCGACCTGGCCGGGTGGGTTCGCGGCCAGAGTGAGCCGTCGGTGGCCCCGCTCACGCAGGCGTTGCGCCAGATCCTCGACTCGTTCGTGGAGATCGGGTTGGGTTACCTTTCGCTCGACCGGCCGGCCGGTACTTTGTCGGGCGGGGAGGCCCAGCGCACCAAGATGATCCGGCACCTGGGCTCCTCACTCACCGACGTCACCTACGTCTTCGACGAGCCCACCATCGGGCTGCATCCCCATGACATCGAGCGCATGAACACACTGCTGCTGCAGCTGCGGGACAAGGGCAACACGGTGCTCGTCGTGGAGCATAAGCCGGAGGCGATCGTGATCGCCGACCACGTCGTCGATCTCGGACCCGGCGCCGGCGCGGCGGGCGGCACCGTCTGCTTCGAGGGCACCGTGGAGGGTCTACGCACCAGCGGCACCCTCACCGGCCGCCACTTCGACTATCGCGCGGCACTCAAGCCCGCGGTGCGCGCCCCCACGGGCACGCTGGAGATTCGCGGCGCGACGAAGAACAACCTGAAGGAAGTGGACGTGGATATCCCGCTCGGCGTGCTCGTCGTGCTGACGGGGGTCGCGGGCTCCGGAAAGAGCTCGCTCGTGCAAGGGTCGATCCCCGCTGGCGCGGGCGTGGTGTCCATCGATCAGGGCGGCATCCGCGGTTCCCGCAGAAGCAATCCGGCGACGTACACGGGAATGCTCGACCCGATCCGAAAGGCCTTCGCGAAGGCCAACGGCGTGAAGCCCGCGCTGTTCAGCTCCAACTCCGAGGGTGCCTGCCCCAACTGCAACGGTGCCGGCGTCGTCTACACCGACCTGGCCATGATGGCGGGCGTCGCCACCACCTGTGAGGTCTGCGCGGGGAAGCGGTTCGAGGCATCCGTGCTGGAGTACCGCCTCGGCGGCCGCGATATCAGTGAGGTGTTCGCGATGTCGGTGACCGCGGCCCGGGAGTTCTTCGGCGCCGGTGCGGCGCGCACGCCGGCCGCCCACGCCATCCTGGGCGGGCTTGCCGACGTTGGGCTCGGCTACCTCAGCCTCGGCCAGCCGCTCACGACGCTCTCGGGGGGCGAGCGCCAGCGGCTCAAGCTGGCCACCCACCTGGCTGCGCAGGGCGGCGTCTACGTGCTCGACGAGCCGACCACCGGACTCCACCTCGCCGACGTCGAGCAGCTGCTCGGCCTGCTCGACCGAATCGTGGACTCCGGCAAGTCGGTCATCGTCGTCGAGCATCACCAGGCCGTGATGGCTCATGCCGACTGGATCATCGACCTCGGACCCGGCGCCGGTCACGACGGCGGCCGGATCGTCTTCGAGGGCTCACCGGCCGACCTGGTCGCCGACCGCTCCACCCTCACCGGCCAGCACCTCGCGGCCTACGTCGGTAGAGCCTGACGGCAGCGCGCCTCACGGTGCTGCCAGTCAGGTCTGTCCCGAACGAATTCGACGGAGATTGTGGCCGAATCGGCCCCATTCCACCCCGAGAAAGCGGTTTCACACGAGAATCTCCGTCGAATTGGTTCGACACCGGGCACTTCGCGTTACGGGTGAGGAACAGCGTCCACGGCGTGCCGTCAGCTCTGACTTGCCGAGGGCGACACCAGCGGTCGGCCAGGACTCGCTCTTTTAGGTCAGGCAGTTCGGCCCGAGCAGGCTCTTGAGCTCCCCGAACAGGTCGGCGCTGATCTTCACATGATGGGGCAGCTCGAACACTCGCGCCGTATGGCCCTTCACCAGCTTGATCCGCACCTCGGAGCTGCCGATGTGGCGGGTGATGACTTCGCCCAGCGCCGTCACAGTGTCGGTCGTGGCCCGGGATTCCGCCAGCGTGACGGTCAGCGTGCCGGTGTCCGAGGCCAAGCCGAGTTCGGGCGCGAAAATGCTGTACGCGTGCAGGTTCATGCCATCGTCGCGCAGGCTTACCCGGCCCCGCACGACCACGACCGAGTCGCTGACCAGGTCGGACGAGAACTCCTGATAGGCCTTGCCCATGAACATCACGGCGATCTCCCCACCGAAATCCTCGACCTGGATGATGCCGTATTGGTTGCCCGACTTCTTCGCGATCCGGTGCTGCACGCTGGTGATCAGCCCGGCGATGGTGACGGTGTCGGCATCCTGCGTCTGCTCCGATCCCACCAGGTCCACGATGGTCGTGCTGGCGTGCTTGGCCAGCGGGAGCTCTAGCCCGGCCAGCGGATGGTCGGAGACGTAGAGCCCGAGCATGTCGCGTTCGAGCGCGAGCTTCTCCTTCTTGCTCCATTCGGGACGGTCGGGAACCTGCTCACTCTCTTGCGGGTCGTCGAAGAGGCTGTCGAAGTCGAAGCCGACCATGCCGTGCTGCTCGTCGCGCTTGATCTTGACGGCGGATTCGACCGCGGCTTCGTGGATCTCGAACATGGCCCGGCGGGTCGCGCCGAGCGAGTCGAATGCGCCGGCCTTGATCAAGGACTCGACCGTGCGCTTGTTCGCCACCGGGATCGGCACCTTGCGCAGGAAGTCGTGGAACGACTCGAACGCGCCCTTCTCGGTGCGGGCGGCGCGGATCGCGTCGACCACGTTGAATCCCACGTTGCGCACTGCGCCGAGCCCGAAACGGATGTCCGTGCCCACGGCCGCGAAGTACCCGATCGATTCATTCACGTCGGGCGGCAGAACCTGGATGCCCATCCGGCGGCACTCGTTCAGGTACAGCGCGAGCTTGTCGCGGGAGTCGCCGACGCTGGTCAGCAGCGCGGCCATGTACTCGGCCGGGTACTTCGCCTTGAGGTACGCGGTCCAGTACGAGAGCACCCCGTAGGCAGCCGAGTGCGCCTTGTTGAAGGCGTAGTCGGAGAACGGCAGCAAAATGTCCCAGACGGTTTTCACCGCCTCCATGGAGTAGCCGTTGGCGACCATGCCGCCGGAGAAGCCCTCGAACTGCTTGTCCAGCTCCGACTTCTTCTTCTTGCCCATCGCGCGGCGCAGCAGATCGGCCTGGCCGAGAGAGAACCCGGCCAGCTTCTGCGCGATCGACATGACCTGCTCCTGGTACACGATCAGGCCGTAGGTGGTGCCGATGACGTCGGCCAGCGCCTCCTCGAGCTCCGGGTGGATCGGGATGATCTCCTGCTGGCCGGTCTTCCGCAGCGCGTAGTTGGTGTGTGAGTTGGCACCCATGGGGCCGGGCCGGTACAGCGCGATGACGGCCGAGATGTCTTCGAAATTGTCGGGTTTCATCAGGCGAAGCAGCGATCGCATGGGCCCGCCGTCGAGTTGGAACACCCCGAGGGTATCGCCACGGGCGAGCAGTTCGTAGGCGGCCGGGTCTTCGAGCCCCAACTCTTCGAGTACGGGCCGGTGCCCGCGGTTCACGGCGATGTTGTCGAGGGTGTCGTCGATGATGGTGAGGTTGCGCAATCCCAGGAAGTCCATCTTGATCAGGCCGAGGGCCTCAGAGGCCGGGTAGTCGAATTGGGTGACGACCTGGCCATCCGCTTCACGCTTCATGATCGGGATGATGTCGATCAGCGGGTCGGAGCTCATGATCACCCCGGCGGCGTGCACGCCCCACTGACGCTTGAGGTTCTCCAGGCCGAGGGCGGTGTCGAAGACGGTGCGGGCCTCGGGGTCGGACTCGATCACGGCGCGGAAATCGGCGGCCTCGCGGTAGCGCGCGTGGTCCTTGTCGAACATGCCGGTCAGGGGCACGTCCTTGCCCATGATCGCCGGCGGCATGGCCTTGGTGAGCTTGTCCCCCATACCGAAGGGGAAGCCGAGCACCCGGGACGCATCCTTGAGGGCCTGCTTGGCCTTGATCGTGCCGTAGGTGACGATCTGGGCGACGCGCTCCTCGCCGTACTTCTCGGTCACGTAGTGGATGACCTCGCCGCGGCGACGCTCGTCGAAGTCCACGTCGAAGTCGGGCATGGAGACGCGGTCAGGGTTCAGGAACCGCTCGAAGATCAGCCCGTGCACGAGCGGGTCCAGGTCGGTGATGCCCATGGCGTAGGCGACCATCGAACCGGCGCCCGACCCACGGCCGGGACCTACCCGGATGCCCTGCTGTCTGGCCCACATAATGAAGTCGGCCACGACGAGAAAGTAGCCGGGGAAGCCCATCTGGATGATGATGCCGATCTCATAGTCGGCTCGTTTGCGCACATCGTCCGGGATGCCGTTCGGGTAGCGCTTGGCCAGCCCGATCTCGTTCTCCTTGACGAACCAGCTCTCCTCGTTCTCCCCCTCCGGGCAGGGGAACCGGGGCATGTAGTTGGCCTTGGTGTTGAACTCCACCTGGCAGCGTTCGGCGATCAGCAGCGTGTTGTCGCAGGATTCCGGGTGCTCGCGGAAGAGATGCCGCATCTGCGCTGCGGTCTTCAGGTAGAACTCGTTCGAGTCGAACTTGAAGCGGTTCGGGTCGTCGAGGGTCGAGGCCGACTGCACGCAGAGCAGGGCCGCATGGGCGGTCGCGTCGTGGGCGTGGGTGTAGTGCAGGTCGTTGCTGGCCACGAGCGGCAGTTTGAGTTCGCCGGCGAGTTTGAGCAGGTCGGTCATGGTGCGGCGCTCGATGTCGATGCCGTGGTCCATGATCTCGCAGAAGAAGTTCTCCTTGCCGAAGATGTCCTGGAATTCCCCGGCCGCCTTCTTCGCCTCGTCGTACTGGCCGAGGCGCAGGCGGGTCTGCACTTCGCCGCCCACGCACCCGGTCGTGCCGATCAACCCGCCCGAGAACTCGGCGAGCAGTTCCCGGTCCATCCGGGGCTTGAAGTAGTACCCCTCCAGGCTGGCCTTGGACGACAGCCGGAACAGGTTGTGCATACCGGCCGTAGTCTCCGAGAGCAGCGTCATGTGCGTGTACGAACCGGCGCCACCGACGTCGTCACGGTTCTGACCGCTGGTTCCCCAGCGCACCCGGGTCTTGTCTCGCCGGTTGGTTCCGGGGGTGATGTACGCCTCGGTGCCGATGATCGGCTTGATGCCGGCCTCCGTCGCGGTTCGCCAGAAATCGAACGCACCGAACACGTTGCCGTGGTCGGTGATGGCGACCGCCGGCATCCCCTGCTCGATGGCCGCGTTGATCAGCGGTTTGACCCGCGCGGCGCCGTCGAGCATCGAGTACTCGCTATGCACGTGCAGGTGCACGAAGGAATCTGTCGATCCACCCGACTTATTCTGAGAGGACAAAACGGCTCCGAGGTGTTGTAATTGGGCGCTACGCGTCAGGCGTCGCGCAGCACGTCGAGGGCGTGCGCGAGGTCGGCCGGGTAGTCGGTGGTGAAGGTGACCCACTCCCGAGTGTCCGGGTGGTGGAACGCCAGCTGCTTGGCGTGCAGCCACTGGCGGGTCAGGCCGAGGCGCGCCGTGATCGAGGGATCCGCGCCGTACATGGCGTCACCCACGCACGGATGTCGCTGGGCGGCCATGTGCACCCGGATCTGATGTGTGCGCCCCGTCTCCAGGTGCACCTCCACCAGTGACGCCGAGGGGAAGGCCTCGAGCGTCTCGTAGTGCGTGACGGAATCCTTGCCGCCGGCGATGACCGCGAACTTCCAGTCCGACCGCGGGTGGCGCCCGATCGGCGCGTCGATCGTGCCCGTGCTCGGATCGGGGTGACCCTGAACGACGGAGTGGTAGATCTTCTCGACCTCGCGGTCGTGGAAGGCGCGCTTGAGCGCCGTGTACGCGGTCTCCGACTTGGCGACGACCATCAGACCGCTGGTACCCACGTCGAGGCGGTGCACGATCCCGGCCCGCTCGCTGGCCCCGGAGGTGGCGATGCGGTAGCCGGCCGCGGAGAGCGCGCCGACCACGGTGGGACCGGTCCAGCCCACACTCGGATGCGCGGCCACCCCGGACGGCTTGTTGATGACCACGATGCTCTCGTCGTCGTGCACGATCGTGAGATCCGGCACTGGGATGGGCACGATCGCCAGGGCCTCCTTGGGCTGCCAGGACACCTCCAGCCACGCACCGCCGTGCAACCGGTCGGATTTACCGGCCACGACCCCGTCCAACGTGACTCCGCCGGCCTCGCAGACTTCGGCCGCGAAGCTGCGCGAGAAGCCGAAGAGCTTGGCGATGCCGGCGTCGACGCGGACTCCGGCGAGTCCGTCCGGAAGAGGAAGGGAGCGTGTTTCCATGGCGAGAATCAGGATGCTATCTGGGTGGGGGTGGATTCGGACGGGTCCGAGGCGTCGGTGCGGCGACCGTCAAGGCCGATTCCGCGAATGGTCAGATACATGAAGATGATCATGCTCGACACGATCGCCATGTCCGCCACGTTGTAGATGGCGGGGATCAGCCAGGGCGTGGAAATGAAGTCGATCACGTGACCGAGGCCGAAGGACGGCTCCCTCAGCAGCCGGTCGGTCAGGTTGCCGAGCACGCCGCCGAGCAGGAGCCCGAAGACGACAGACCAGGCCAAAGAGCGGATGCGCCCGGCGAACCAGACGATGAGCACCACCACGGCCACGGCGATGATCGAGAAGATCCACGTCATGCCGGCTGCCAGGGAAAAGGCAGCGCCCGGGTTCCGGACGAAGTGCATTTGCAGCACGTCTCCCAGAACCCGGACGATGTCACCCTCGGTCAGTCTGCTGACGATGAGGTACTTACTGATTTGATCCAGAGCGTAAATCCCCAGGGCCACGACGGCCAGGAGGATCAACGCACCGGGGCGCTTCTTCGTTCGAACCTTAGGCGCCAAAGCTCTGGAAGCTCGACTTCGAAGCGTTGCTCGACTCGACCGGCGACGTGGCGTCGAGGTCGCGCAGCTGGGTCTCGATGTAGCTCTTCAGCTTCTGGCGGTACTCGCGCTCGAAGGTGCGCAGATCGTCGATCTTGGTCTCGAGGACGGAGCGCTCCTGGTCGAGAATGCTGAGTTGCGCGCGCTGCTTGGCTTCGGCCTCGGCGACGAGACGGGCTGCGGTGGCGTGGCCTTCGGCGATAAGTGCATCGCGCTTCTCGGCACCCTCCTTGACATGCTCCTCGTGCAGGCGACGAGCCAGCTGGAGAAGGTTGGTCGTGCCGGCGGTCTCGTCGATGGGCCCGGCGACAACCGGTGCGGCCACGACGGCGGGAGCCACGACGGGCTCCGCGACGGCCTCGGGCGCCGGTGCGACCTCCGCTGCGCCGCCAGAGCTGACGCGAGCCTTGAGCTCCTCGTTTTCCGCACTCAGTCGGCGAAGTTCAACGACGACCTCGTCGAGGAAGTCATCGACCTCGTCCTGATCGTATCCTTCGCGGAACTTAGTCGACTGGAACCGCTTGTTGACTACATCTTCCGGAGTTAGCGCCATGGCTTTCCACCCTTAAAACTCGAGTTGCGAACATTGTGTTTGCGTTCAACCAACGCTATCAAGGTCCGACGCGTAGTCAGACCGCGTCAGCCCGGCACGCCGTCGGACAAGAATACATGCCCAGTCCGGGGCGCGAGGTATCGGTCAGCGCATGAGCCCGGTGATCGACATGCCGACGATGACGCAGAGCATGGTGATGCTCCAGCCGAAGTCGAAGGCGATCGGGCCGACTCGAAGCGGCGGCAGGAGCCGGCGGAAGAACTTGATCGGCGGGTCGGTCAGGGAATAGGCCAACTCGATCACGACGAGCAGGGGGCCCTGCGGCCGCCAAGACCGGTTGACACTGCGTACGAGGTCGATGATGAACCGACCCCACATCACGAAGAAGTAGAGCAGGAGGGCGTAGTAGGCGATCGCACCGATCAGGCTGACGGCAAACACGGCGGTAACTACGACTGCGCGAAGAAGGACGCCTCGGCATCGGAGTCCTCCGCGGCATTGTCGCCGGACACGACAACGTGGGACGGGGAAAGCAGGAAGACCTTCGCCGTGACGCGCTCGATCTTCCCGTACAGACCCTGGGACAGACCGCTGGCGAAGTCGATCAGGCGGCGCGCATCGGCGTCGCTCATCTGAGACAGGTTGATGATGACCGGGATTCCATCGCGGAAGGACTCCGCGATCACCTGAGCGTCCTTATACTGACGCGGGTGGACGGTGAGGATTTCATTCATGTCTGAGGCAGCCACATTCTTCGGAGCGGAGGTCTTGCGCAGCGGTGTCACCGATGCGCGACCGGCCGAGGCGGGTGCGCCGGCGGTGTGTGACGACGACGCGGACGACGCGGCGTGCGAGGAATTCGGGGCGGAGTGGGGAGCAGCGGACTTCGATGCCGCAGCGCCGGTCGCCGTCGAGTGAGTGGCCGTCGATGCGGGCGCAGCAGTGGGCGCCTCGTACTCGAGTTCCTCGTCTGCCAGACCCAGGTAAACCATGGTTTTCTTGAGCGGGTTGGACATCTCGACCTCCGTGTTGGTGATTCTTCTTGTCCAGATTAACCGGATACCGGGCGATTCCCGGTGATTGCTGTGCCAATTCGAAGGTGTGTCGCCCCTTCGATGATCGCCTCCGCGTAGTCCTGGGACATGCCCATGGACAAGGATTTCGCGTTCGGCGCGAACTGCTGAATCTGCTCGCCCAGTTCGCGAACCCGGGCGAAGGATGGGCGCGGTTCGGCACCGAGCGGGGCCACCGCCATCAGCCCGATCAGCCGCAGTCCGGCCGTGGAGAGCACGTGCTCGACGAGCTTGGGCAGCTCCCCCGGAGCGACTCCGCCGCGAGACGGGTCATCCGTGAGGTTCACCTGCACGAAGCAGTCGACGACCGAATCCTCCGACGCCAATGCATCGACCAGTGATGCTCGATCCACGGAGTGGATGACGTCGGCGTAGGCCCGCACCTGCCGGGCCTTCTTCCCCTGCACCTGGCCCACGAAATGCCAGGTGAGGTCGAGCTGGAGGAGCTCGGCGGCCTTGGCCTGGGCTTCCTGGTGGCGGCTTTCCCCGAAGTTGCGCACGCCGAGGGCGGCAAGTTCCTGGAGGAGCGAGACGGGCTGGAACTTGGTCACGACGATCGTGGTGAGCTCCGCCGGGTCGCGCCCGGCGGCGGCAGCCGCGGCGACGATCCCACCCTGAACGGCGGTCAACCGTTCCGCGAGGCCACCGGCCCCGGGCCTGACCGACTCACTCATCTGGTTGCCATCGGCATTCTCGCTGCCTGCGGCACTACTTGAGGAAGTCCGGGATGTCCAGGTCGTCCGGGTCTTCCTCGAAGGCCGGGTCGGCCACTGCCGCACCGGGCTCGACGCCGGACCAGACCGACGAGGCCGCGGCATCCGTGTAGGGAGCCGAGTCGGTCGCGCCGACCGCCGCAGCACCCGCCGTGCCCACGCCCGCGCCGACCGCGACACCGGCGGCGACCAGGTCTGCGCGGCGCACCTCGACCGCCTTGGCACCGGGCTCACCGCCGTCGAATCCGGCAGCGATGACGGTAACCCGCACCTCGTCACCCAGGGTGTCGTCGATGACGGCACCGAAGATGATGTTGGCTTCCGGGTGCACGGCTTCCTGCACGAGGCGAGCGGCGTCGTTGATCTCGAAAATTCCGAGGTTGGAGCCACCCTGGATCGAGAGCAGCACGCCATGGGCGCCGTCGATCGAGGCCTCGAGCAGCGGGGACGCAACGGCGAGTTCGGCCGCCTTGATGGCTCGGTCCGCGCCGCGGGACGAGCCGATACCCATCAGCGCGGAGCCGGCACCCTGCATTACCGACTTGACGTCGGCGAAGTCGAGGTTGATCAGACCGGGGGTGGTGATCAGGTCGGTGATGCCCTGCACGCCGGCCAGGAGCACCTGGTCAGCCGTGGCGAAGGCCTCGAGCATGCTGATTCCGCGGTCGCTGATCTCCAGCAGGCGGTCGTTCGGCACGACGATGAGGGTGTCGACCTCGTTCTTGAGGGAGGCGACGCCGGCCTCGGCCTGAGCCTGGCGGCGCTTGCCCTCGAAGCCGAAGGGTTTGGTGACGACACCGATGGTGAGCGCGCCGATGGACTTGGCGATGCGGGCGACGACCGGCGCACCGCCGGTGCCCGTTCCACCACCCTCGCCGGCCGTGACGAAGACCATGTCCGCGCCGGCCAGAGCCTCTTCGATTTCTTCGGCGTGATCCTCGGCGGCGCGGCGGCCGACCTCAGGGTCGGCGCCGGCGCCCAGGCCGCGGGTGAGATCTCGGCCCACGTCGAGTTTGACGTCGGCGTCGCTCATCAACAGCGCCTGGGCATCCGTGTTGATGGCGATGAACTCGACTCCGCGGAGGCCGAGCTCGATCATGCGGTTGACGGCGTTGACACCGCCGCCACCGATTCCAACAACCTTGATGACTGCGAGGTAGTTCTGATTTGTTGTTGACACGTCCGGCCTCCGGTGGAACCCTAAACCTCTTGTCGAAGTTTAAAGTTATGCTGAGTATGCAATTCCTGCTTAGAAAGTTATGCGCCAGCCGAACAGGCTCGGGGAGGCGCGCCCGCGTGTCGCGAAGATCCAACCAAGATCTCAGCGGAGAACGGCGCTATCCGGGGAGGACACATCGTACTCGCCGACGCTGCCGACCGGGTGGCTCACGATCAGGGCCGCGAGCACGACCGCCTTGAAGTCCGACTTCTCCGCACTCCCCCACACAACGCGCGCGCCCCCCACGAGCGTGAGGGTGACGTCGTCCGTGGTGGCGGCGGTGACGGTGTCGAGGGTGGAACGGATGTCTGCCGGCAGGGCCGCGATCACGGCAGCCGCCGCCCGGAAGCCGGCACTGCCGACCCCGGCCCGCGCATCGATCGTGGCGTACCCGGCGGGGCGCTCCGCGCTGCTCTGGATCACTACCCCGGCCGCGTCGACCAGGTCGAACCCGGACTCGGTCACGAGGGCGCCGACGGGCTCCCTCTCGACGACGCGCACGACGAGGGTGTTCGGCGGACGGCTCTCGGTGACGTAGCTCTGAATCAGGGTGAAGGCGGACAGCTCCTTTTGCACCGCGTCGAAGTCCACGAGCGGCAACGGCGTGCCCAGCTGGTCGTCGAGGGCCGATCGGATCTTCTCGGAGGGCACCCGGTTCGCCCCGACGACCTCAATGGTGCGAAGCGCCATCAGGGGCGAGAAGGTGCCGACGAGCACGAAGGTGACGAGCGCGGCCAGGGTGCCGAGCGCCGCCAGCCAGACGTTGCGCCGCCGACGGGAGCGCCAGGTGAAGCGGCGCACCTCCTCCCGTTCATAGAGTTTGCGGGCACGACGGGCTGCCCGGAGCTTGCGTCTGGCCCCGGCCGGAGTCAGCGCAGAGTCGCGGGGCTCCGTGGATGCGGGCGCGGACGAAAGGGAAGAGTCCGGCGCCCGCAGCCGGGACACGGGTGCGATCGTGTCGGCGGCGGGAAGCGTGATCGGCTCGGTATTCGTGTGGTCGCTGCGACCGCTCGACTGGCGTCCTCCCGGCTTGGGACGGGCTGTCTTCGCTGCGGCAGGCTTCGCGCCGGCGCTCTTCGCGGCGGTCGTCTTCGGCCCCGCGGCCCGCTCAGCGCCTGCCGGCGGGCGGTCGTAGCCCTCGGGCCGCTTCATGATCGTCGGCGGGTCATCCGCGCGCCTGCGTGAGCGAGGCGAGCAGCTGGGGAACGATCCGGTAGACGTCGCCGCAGCCGAGGGTGACGACGAAGTCGCCGTCCCGGGCGATCGAGGCGACGTAGTCGGCGGCCTCCTGCCAGTCGGGCACGTAGACGACCTTGCCGGCATCCGTGAACCGTTCGGAAACGAGGGCGCCGGTCACGCCGGGCTCCGGGTCTTCCCGGGCGCCGTACACGCCGAGGACGACGGTCTGGTCCGCCTTCTCCTCAAGCGTCTGGGCGAATTCCTGGGCGAACAGCCGAGTGCGGCTGTAGAGGTGCGGCTGATGCACGGCGATGATCCGGCCGCCGCCGACCACCGTGCGGGCGGCGGACAGCGCCGCGGCCACCTCGGTGGGGTGGTGGGCATAGTCGTCGTAGACGCTGACCCCACCCACGGTGCCGTGCAATTCGAAGCGGCGCTCGGTGCCGCCGAAATCCGAGATGGCGGCCAGGGACGCCTCCGGGGCGAAACCGAGGCCGACGAGCACCGCGAAGGCGCCGGCGGCGTTGATGGCGTTGTGCCGACCTGGGATTCGGAGGGTGGCGAAGTAGTCGCTTCCGGCCCAGGCCACGCCGAAACGCACCGGTCCGTCGGTGACGACCGAGTGCACGCGCACGTCGGCCGCGGCCTCCTCGCCGAAGGTGATGACACGTTTGCCGGCGAGCTTGCCGGTCACGCTGACCGCGCCGGCGTCGTCGGAGGAGATGACCACGAACTCGGTCGCGTTCTGTGCGAATTCGACGAACGCGGCCTCGAAGGCCTCGAGCGAACCGTAGTGGTCGAGGTGGTCAGGGTCGACGTTGGTGACCAGGGCGACGGTCGTGTTGTAGAGCAGGAACGAGCCGTCCGACTCGTCGGCTTCGACCACGAAGAGGTCGTCGGTGCCCGCGCCGGCCGACACGCCGAGCGATTCGATCACACCGCCGTTGACGAAGCTGGGATGAGTTCCCAGGCCGAGCAGGCCGGTCACGATCATGCCGGTCGAGGTGGTCTTGCCGTGGGCGCCCGCGACGGCGACGAGGCGGTGCTTCTCGATCAGCCAGGCAAGCGCCTGGGAGCGGTGCAGCACGGGGAGGCCGCGTTCGTTCGCCAGCACGTATTCCGGGTTGTCCTGCCAGAGTGCCCCCGTGACGACGAGGCTGTCGGCTTCGCCGACATTCTCAGCGGCGTGGCCGATCGCGATGTGGGCTCCCAGCTCGCGCAGGGCGAGCACGTTGTCGGACTCGCGCACATCCGAGCCGGTCACGGTATGCCCGGCGGCGAGGAACAGCCGTGCGATCCCGCTCATCCCGGAGCCGCCGATGCCCACGAAATGCACCGGGCCGAGGTCACGGGGAATGGTGAGGTTCAGGTCGGGCTTGATCACGGTTGCTGGCTCTTCTCAGTCGGAGACGAATGCTGGTGTGCGTTCGGTGCTGGTGTTCTGGTGCTGGAACAACGTTAGCCGCTGTGATCAGGCGAGGGCGGCGTGGATGAAGTCGGTCATTCGCGCCGAGCCGTCGAGTCCCCCGACGGATGCCGCCGCGACGCCCATCCGGCGCACGCGCTCCCGGTCGGTGAGCACGGGAACGAGCTCGTGCTGCACCCAGTTCGGCACGAAGTCCGCATCGTCGACGAGGATCCCGCCGCCGGCGCGCACGACGTCCGCCGCGTTGAAGCGCTGCTCGCCGTTGCCGACGGGGTACGGCACGTAGACGGCCGGGATGCCGAGGGCGCTGAGTTCGCACACGGTTCCGGCGCCGGCCCGGGACACCGCGAAGTCCGCCGCGGACAGCGCCAGGTCCATCCGGTCGCAGTAGGAGATCAGGCGGTAGTGGTGCAGACCTGGGTCTGTCACCTCCGACTTCTCACCGGTGATGTGCAGCACCTGCCAGCCGGCCCTGATCAGACCGGGAGCCGAGGAAGCGATGGTGTTGTTCAGGCGCCGAGCGCCCAGGGATCCGCCGGTGACCAGCAGGGTGGGGCGGTCGGCGTCGAGGCCGAAGAACGCCAAGGCCTCCGGGCGCGCCTGAGCCCGGTCAAGCTCGGCGATCTCGGGTCGCAGCGGCATCCCGACGACGGTCGGGTGGCGGATCCGGGTGCCGGAAAAGGCCACCGCGACGTGGCGGGTGAACCAGGCGCCGAGCCGGTTGGCCAGCCCGGCCCGGAAATTGGCCTCGTGGATGACGATCGGCACCCCCGCCCGGCGTGCCGCGAAGTAGGCCGGGGTCGAGACGTAGCCGCCGAACCCGACGACGACGTCGACCGTGCGGAACCGGATCAGATCGGCCACGTCGCCAATGGCCCGGTTCAGCCGTGGCAAAAAGGAGAGGGCCTGTCGGTTCGGCCGGCGTGGGAAAGGCAGTCGGGGAACGAAGACGAGCTCGTAGCCGCGGGCCGGCACCAGGCGGGCCTCGAGGCCCTCCCTGGTGCCGAGAACGATGACTGTCGCATCCGGTTCCCGGCTCATGATGGTGTCGGCGACGGCCAGCAACGGGTTCACGTGGCCGGCGGTTCCGCCCCCGGCCAGCAGATAGGTGGTCACTATCGGGCTCCTGACGTGTCGGTCGACATGGCGGTGCGTCGTGGCGGCTCCGCGTGGTCGCCCCGGGTGAATGAGAGCACGATGCCGATCGCACCGAGGGTCGTGAGCAGGGCGGTGCCGCCGGCGGACACCAGCGGGAGTGGAACACCCAGCACCGGGAACACGCCCAGGACCACGCCGATGTTGACGAAGGCCTGGCCGATCAGCCAGACGAGCACGGCGGCCGTCGACACGCGGGCCTGCAGGCTCGTGCTGGTGCGCATGATGCGCAGGAACGCGAAGGCCAGCAGGATGAACATGAATAGGACGACGATGGCCCCGATCAGTCCGAGTTCCTCGCCGACGATGGCGAAGATGTAGTCGTTGTCGGCCGCGGGCAGCCAGGACCACTTCGCTTTGGAGTTGCCGAGCCCGACGCCGAAGATCCCGCCGTTGGCGAGTGCCCAGGTGCCGTGCAGCGGCTGCCAGCAGGGTGCCGAGATGGGGCCGTCGAGCTCTTCGCAGCCGGCTCCCATGAAGCTCAGGATGCGCGTCATCCGGTTCGTGCTCGTCAATGCCATCAGAACCGCGAGCACGACCCCGGCGCCGAGAGGCACTGCCAGGAGGCGCAGTCGAACGCCGGCGAAGAACAGGGCTCCGAAGAGGATACCGGCCAGGATCAAGACGGTTCCGAGGTCACCGCCGATGAGCACGAGCAGCACGGCGCCGCCGCCCACGCCGAAGACCGGAATGTACACGTGGCGCCAGTCGTCGAGCCGTTTCTCCTTCTGCGACAGGATCATGCCCAGCCAGACGACGAGGGCGAGTTTGATCGCCTCGGAGGGCTGGAACTGGACTCCGCCGACCGACAGCCAGTTGGTGTTGCCGGCCACCTCGACGCCCAGCGGCGTGAACACGACCAGGCATTGCAGGAGACAGGCGACGATGAGCAACGGCCAGGCCACACGCCGCCAGAACTTCAGCGGCAGGTGGCTGATCATCAGCATCACCGGAACGCCGATCAGCGCGAATCCCCCCTGGCGCAGGACGGTGCCGAAGAAGCCGGTGTTCTCCAGGTAGGAGTCGACCGAGGAAGACGACAGCACCATGACCAGGCCGAACACGACGAGGAACAGGGTCGTGCCGAGCAGCAGGAAATAGCTCGCGGACTCGGCCTTGAACACCCGGCCGAAATGAATTCGGGTGGAGGCGACGGGCGCGGCCTGCCTAGGCGCCGGGGTTCGAGGCGGAGTCTTCATCCGCCTCACCTCCCAGGTGCTCCCGTACGGCTTCTGCGAACAATCGGCCCCGCTGGGCGTAGTCGGTGAACTGGTCCATAGACGCCGCGGCCGGGGCCAGCAGCACGACGTCGCCGGTTTCTGCGAGACCGGCCGCGAGGCGGACCGCCCCGGGCATCACCTGACCAGTGTCGTCGGCGTCGATCTCGAACACCGGCAGCTCCGGCGCGTGTCGCGCGAATGCGTCCCGTAACACGGAGCGGTCGGCTCCGATGATCACGGCCCCGCGCAGGTGGCCGACGTGCCGGGCTACCAGGTCATCGACATCGACGTCCTTGAGCAGGCCGCCGACCAGCCAGACGACGGTCTCGAAAGCGGTGAGCGAAGCATCCGCCGCATGCGGGTTGGTGGCCTTCGAGTCGTCGATCCAGCGGATGCCGGCAAACTCGGCAACGATCTCGATCCGGTGCGCGTCGAGGCGGAAACCCTCCAGGGCGTCGTGGATGACGCCGGGCGCGACGCCGAAGGACCGGGCCAGAGCGCTGGCAGCGAGGATGTCAGCGAGCAGGTGCGGCGCGCTGAGCCCGTGGGCCCGGAGTTCCGGCGCGGTGGTGATCTCGATGGCGGTCTCGAACCGGTCCTCGTGGAACGCGCGGTCGCAGAGGATGCCCTCGACGATGCCGAAGTCGCTGGGCCCGGGGGCGCCGAGGCCGAAGCCGATGGCCCGGGCACCCTCCTGCACGTCGGCGTCCTCGACCATACGGATGGTCGCGGCATCCGCCTTGTTGTAGACGCAGGCCACCTGGGTATTGGCGTAGACGGTGGCTTTCGCATCGCGGTACGCCTCGGCCGAACCGTGCCAGTCGAGGTGGTCGTCGGCGATGTTGAGGCAGACGCTGGAGAACGGCACGAGGGCGCCGGGACCGGTGCGGGGCAGGTGGTGAAGCTGGTAGCTGGAGAGTTCGACCACGAGCACGTCCCAGCCCTGCGGGTCGCGCACGGCGTCGAGGACGGGCACACCGATGTTGCCGCAGGGTGCGACGCGCAGGCCGGCGGCGGCGAGCATCGTGGCCGTCAGCTGCACAGTGGTGGTCTTGCCGTTGGTGCCGGTGACGAGGATCCACTCGGCCGCGGGCCCGACCTTGTCCCGCAGGCGCCAGGCCAGCTCGATGTCTCCCCAGACCGGTACCCCGGCCCGAGCGGCCCAGAGCAGCAGAGCGTGGTCGGGATGGTAGCCGGGCGAGGCGATCAGAACCTCCGGCCGGTGCCGGGTCAGTTCATGCGGAACGACGTCCGGCGCGGCCTGCACCAGTCCCGCCCCGATCACGTCGAGCAGGCGGATGGTGTCGGCAGGAGCGTCCCCCGCCACGACGAGCACATCCGCGCCCAGTTCGACGAGGGTGTCGGCGGCTGCGAAGCCGGTGACGCCCAGACCGAGCACGGCGACACGGAGGCCGGACCAGTCGGAGTGCCAGCTGGTCAACCCGTCGAGGCGCGCGGCGTCAGCCCCAGCGGGCCCGGCCTCATCGGCGTGGCGACCAGCCACTAGCTGGCCAACCATTCGAGGTAGAAGGTGCCGACGCCGGCGGCCACGAACAGCCCGCCGATGATCCAGAAACGCACCACCACGGTGACCTCGGCCCAGCCCTTGAGCTCGAAGTGGTGATGGATGGGGCTCATCAGGAAGATGCGCTGGCCGCGGGTCACCTTGAAGTAGGCGCGCTGCACGATCACCGATCCGGCCTCGATCACGAACAGGCCGCCGATCAGCACGAGCAGCAGTTCGGTGCGGCTCAGGATGGCCAGGGCGGCGAGGGCGCCGCCGATGCCGAGCGAACCGGTGTCGCCCAGGAAGATCTTGGCCGGCGAGGTGTTCCACCAGAGGAAGCCGATCAGGCCGCCGACGATGGCCGCGGAGACGATGGCCAGGTCGAGCGGGTCCCGAACGTCGTAGGCGCGGTAGAGGTCGGCGATGTCCGCTCCCCCGAAGCGGGCCTGGTTGGACTGCCAGAAGCCGATCACGATGAACGCGCCGATCGACAGGATCGACGACCCGGTGGCGAGCCCGTCGAGGCCGTCGGTGACGTTGACGCCGTTGGACGTGGCCGTCACGATCAGACAGATCCACAGCACGAACAGGGAGATGCCGATGATGCTGCCCAATTGCATGAAGTCCAGCGGCAGATCTCGCAGGAACGAGATCTTAGTCGACGCCGGCGTGACGCCGTTGGCGTTCGGAAACTGGATGGCCAGGATGGCGAACGTGCCGGCCACGAGAACCTGGCCGGTGATCTTGGCCCAGCCGCCGAGCCCGAGGCTGCGCTGGTTCCGCGTTTTCAGGAAGTCGTCGACGAAGCCGACCATGCCGAGGCCCACCATCATGAACAGCACCAGCAGCGGCGACGCCGTGACCGGGGACCCGGTCAGCCACATCGCCGAGAAATAGCTGACCAGGGCGCCGAGGATGATGATGATGCCACCCATGGTGGCCGTGCCGCGCTTGGCGTGGTGGCTCTGCGGGCCGTCGTCGCGGATGAACTGTCCCCAGCCCAGCTTCTTGAACAGCCGGATGAACAGCGGCGTCAGCGACAGGGTGAAGACGAGGGAGAAGGCTCCGGCCATCAAAAGTGCTCTCACGAGAACCACTCTCCCAGACGGTCGCCCAAAAATCTCAGGCCGGCGGAATTGGAGGATTTCACCAGCACGGTGTCCCCCGGTTGCACTGTGGCGCAGAGCAGGTCGAAGGCCTCGTCGCCATTCTCGACGAAGGCCGACTCCCCGTCCCAGGATCCCTCGTTGATGGTGCTGATGTGCATGCGCCGCGCGCCGCGCCCGACCACGATGAGCTGGGAGATGTTGAGGCGCACGGCGAGCAGCCCGATGCGGTCGTGCTCCTCACCAGCCAGTTCGCCCAGCTCGCTCATCTCGCCGAGAACCGCGATGGTGCGCCGGCCGGGAACACCGATCTGGGCGAGGGTCTTGAGCGCCGCCGTCATGGAGTCCGGGCTGGCGTTGTAGGCGTCGTTGATGACGGTCACCCCGTCCCGGCCGCCCATGACCTGCATGCGCCAACGTTCGGCGGTCTGCACGGATTCGAGGGCGGAGACGATGTCGTCGATCGCGACCCCCAGGATCTCGGCGGCGGCGGCGGCGGCCAGAGCGTTCATGACATGGTGTTCGCCGAGCACCTGGAACGCCACCGGGCGGGACTGGCCCGAGGCCAGGTGCAGCGTGAACGTCGTTCCGGACGCGGAGGCGTGCACCGCGGTCGCGCGCACTCCCTCGTCGCCGTACTGGCCGAACCAGACGATCCGGGCCCGGGTGGAGGCGGCCATACCGGCGACGCGCGGGTCGTCGGTATTCAGCACGGCGACATCCGTCGCCAGCAGCTCGGTGACCATTTCGGTCTTCGCGCGGACCGTGGCTTCGATGCCTCCGAATTCGCCGGCATGGGCGAGGCCGACCTTGAGCACGATCCCGATGTCGGGACGGGCCATCCGGATGAGCCGGGCGATCTCTCCGACGCCGCTCGCGCCCATCTCCGCCACCAGGAAACGGGTGTCGCGGGTCAGTTCGAGCATGGTCAGCGGCGCGCCGACCTCGTTGTTGAAAGATGCGCGGGCCGCGACGGTCGGGCCGACGCGCTCGAGCACGGCGCGGAGCAGGTTCTTCGTCGTGGTCTTGCCGTTGGATCCGGTGACGGCGACGATCTTGAGGTTGCCGGCTTCCCGCACGCGGGCCACGACGTCGGTGGCGAGGGCGCCGAGGGCGAGCACGGCGTCCGGCACGACGATCTGCGCCACGGGGAGATCAAGGTGTCGTTCGACGATCAGCAGGGTGGCGCCGCGTTCGACGGCGGCCGGGGCGAAGAGGTGGCCGTCAGTCACCGCACCGGGCTTGGCCACGAAGATGGAGCCGGGAACGGTGTCGCGCGAGTCGGTGTGCACCATTCCGTCGGTCACGGAGTCGATGCTCCGAGAGGTTCCGTCCAGGTGGAGCGTGCCGTCGACGGCCAAGGCGATCTGGCCCAGGGTCAGGGCGATCATCTACAGCCACCCCGCATCGCGCAGCGCCTGGCGGGAATCGTCCCGGGCGGAGTACGGAATCTTCACGCCGGCAACCTCGTGGTAATTTTCATGGCCGGGTCCCGCATACAAGATCGCGTCGCCTTCTTTCGCTAGGGACAGCGCCGTCCGGAACGCCGTCCGGGGGTCGGGCACCTCATGGAACTCTCCGCCGGGCACGGCCTCCCGTGCGGCAGCGAGCAGAGTGGTACGAATGGCCGCGGGGTCCTCGAACCGAGGATGGAAGTCGGTGATCACGACGACATCCGCCCCGCGGGCAGCGATCGCCCCCATGTCCGCCCGTTTCGTGGTGTCGCGGTCGCCGTCGGCGCCGAAGACCATGATCAGTCGGCCGGGAGTGAACTTACGGATGGCGGCGAGGGTGTTCAGGAACGCGTCCGGGCTGTGCCCGTAGTCGATGTAGACGAGCGGTCCCGTGTCCCCGGAGATGCGCTCGGCGCGCCCGGGGATGTAGACGTCGATTCCGCCGTCACGATCGAGGGAATGGGCGATCGCCTCGAGGTCGTAGCCGGATTCGACCAGCATCAGGATGGCCAGGGCGGCGTTGGCGGCCATGAACCAGCCGACCAGGGGAACCCGGGTCTGCAGGCGGCGCCCTTCGGGGCCCTCGAGCAGGAACTCGGTGTACAGCGCGCTCTCGGAGACGATGGACATGTGCCAGTCGGCGGCGACGTCCGGGTTGCTGCTCAGGGTGGTGACGGGGATGCGGCACTCGTCGACGATCCGGCGGCCCCAGTCGGAGTCGACCGTGATGACGCCCCGCCGGGAGCGGTCGGGCTGGAACAGCTCGAGTTTGGCCTGGAAGTACTCGTCGAGGCCCGCGTAGTCGTCGAGGTGGTCGTGACTCAGATTCGTGAACCCGGCGACGTCGAAGACGAGCCCGTCCACGCGGTGGCGGGTCAGCGCCTGGGCGGACACCTCGATCGCAACGGCGCGCACCTCGGCCTCTCGCATGCGGGAGAGGAGGGCGTGCAGCTCGGTTGCCTCCGGGGTCGTCAGCGAGCTCACCACGGCGAGGTCGCCGATGCGGCGCTCGGCCGTCGAAGTGAGGCCGGCCACGACGCCCAGCTGGTTGAGCAGGGCGAAGAGGAGATAGACCACGCTGGTCTTGCCGTTGGTGCCGGTGACGGAGAAGAGCGTGGCCGGATTGGCGTCGGTGCGGTAGATCCAGGCGGCGACGGCACCGAGCGCGGCGCGCGCGTCCGGGGTCACCAGGATCGGCAGGCCGCTGTCGGCGGCCAGCACCGCCCCGGCCTCATCGGTCAAAATCGCGACCGCACCGGACTCGCGGGCGCCGGCGGCGTAGGACGCGCCATGACTCGCGCGCCCGGGAACGCCGACATAGAGGTCGCCGGGCTGAACGGTTCGGGAGCTGAGGCTCACGCCGGTGACCTCGAGGCCATCGACATCGCCGTGCACATACAGTTCGAATTCATCGACCAGTCCCGACAACGATCTGGGGACCGGATGCTGAGGACGGAGAGCCGAGGGTGCCAATTCGGTCACGGGGCTCGCTTTCTTACCAGGTACCGGGAAGGGCAGGCGCGGTGGCGCCCGAGGGGACTGCCCGGTACTTCTTCAGCACCTGACTCATGACCTCTTGAAAGATCGGAGCAGATGCCGCGGAAGAGTTCAGTTTAACAGGGTCGGCGAGGCTGACCGAAACGACATACTGCGGATCGTCGCCCGGAGCGAAGCCGGAGACCGACACCAGGTACCCCTTGGTGTACCCACCCCGACCATCGGGCATCTGCGCCGTCCCGGTCTTCGCGCCCACCCGGTAGCCCGGAATCTCCCACGTCCTGGCCAGCCAGGCCTTCTGGTAGACCATCTCAAGGATGTCTGCGGTCTCCCGGGCGGCGGCGGCCGACACGACCGGGGTGCCGACCGCTTCGGGCACGTCGGTCATGCTGCCGTCAGCGTGGCGGCAGCCTGCGACCAGTTGCACGGGCATCCGCACGCCGTTGTTGGCCAGGGTCTGGTAGATACTGGAGACCTGGATGGCCGTAGTGGTGAGCCCCTGACCGAACATGGTCGCGTACTTGGTCTGGTTGTCCCAATCTTCGAAGGGGCGCAGGGTGCCGGATTCCTCGGCGAGGAAACCGGACTCCGAGGCCGAGCCCACACCGAACTTACTCATATAGTCGTAGCGCTGCTGGTCACTGATCAACTCGCCGAACTTCGACATGCCCGTGTTCGAAGACTCGATCATCACGCCCGTGAGGGTGAGGTTCAGGTCGGCGTGGTTTGAGCTATCGTTCACGTTGGCACCGTTGGGCGGCAGGTACCGGTAGGGCGCGACGACCCGGCTCAGCGGGGTGGCGGCCCCCACGTCGAGAACGGATGCCGTGGTCAGCGCCTTGTACGTAGAACCGGGCTCGAAGGGGGCGGTGAAGGCCCGGGAGCCGCGGTCCTCAGCGTCGGGGGTGCCGTTGACGTTGTTGGGGTCGACCGACGGGTAGTCGGCGACCGCGACGAGCTTCCCGGTCTTCACCTCCTGCACCACCACGTTGCCCCAGGCCGCGCCTGTGGCGACGGCCTGTTCGGCCAGCACCTGCTGCACGAACCACTGCAGGTCGGAGTCGATGGTCGTGACGACGTCGCCGCCGTCCTTGGCCCGGACCGTGGTGACGGTGCTCTGGGGCAGGCGCACGCCATCCGCTCCCTTCTCATAGGTCTCCGTGCCGTTGGTGCTCGCGAGGCAGGCGTCCTGCCCGAGCTCGATGCCGGCCTGAGCCTCTCCCCCGGAGGAGACGAATCCGACCAGGTTGCCGGCCACGGCGCCATCCGGGTAGACCCGGCCCGGGTTCTTCTCGGCGTACATCCACGGGATGTCGAGCTTGTCGATAGCCCGGAACACCGAGACGTCCACGGCCCGCACGACGACGGCGTAGTCGGAGTCCTTGTCGGCGGCCAGGGAGCCGGAGATGATCTGGAGGATCTCGTCGCCGGTCTGCCCGGTGAGGGCGCCCACCTCCGCGGCCGCCTGCGCGACCGTCACGGTCACGTCCCCATCGTCGGTGGTGCGGTCGAATTCCGCGGCGTTCCGCGGAGACAGGGTGATGTCGTACCGCATGACCGTGCCGGCCAGGACGACCCCGTTCGTGTCGACGATGTCTCCGCGGGCTCCGTAGACGGGCTGCTCGACCGACCGGTTGCCCAGCGAGTCGGCGCTGAGCGTCTCGGCGCGCACGACCTGGATGTCGACGAGCCTGACCACGAATACAGCCACGAACACGAGCAGGATCAGGATCGTCGCGGCACTGCGCCGCCTGCTGGACCGGGAGCTGCTCGCCACCTGCGATTCCTTACTGCGGCCGGGGCCGCGGGTTGGGCGCGTTCTGGGAACGAAACTAACGGGAGGCGGGCGGGACGTCCCTCGCGAGACGGGCGAACCGGGGCGGGCTAGCGGGTCGTGGGCGTCGGCAGAGCGTTGGGTTCGGCTGCCGGGGCAACCGGGGCGACCGCCGCGGGGACCTCGGCCGGTGAACCGCCGAGGCTGGCTCCCTGACCGGTGGTCTGCGGCAGTTCCGTGACCAAAGGTACGCCGACGAGGAGCGAGTTGGGCACCAGGCTCGCCGTACCGGCCGAGCTTCCGCTGGCCGAGGCCGGGGCGCCGCGCACGGCGCCGTCGGACAGGCGCAGGAACAGCGGGTTGGAGTTGGTGACCATGCCGAGCGCTTCCGCATTGGCGGCCAGGCTCTGCGGGGACGAGACCCGCACGAGGTCCTCGGTGACGCTCTCCGCCGTGCGCCCGAGTTCGACCTGGCTGGCCTGTAGCCGGGACACCTCGTAGGCGGACTGGGAGATCCCGACGCTCAGCAGCAGCTGGGCGAGCACGATGGCAGCCACGCCGGTGACGGCCGAGAGGGCGTAGACGATCTTCGGACGCGCGTGACGCTGGCTGCGCGGCGAGACGATCTCGATGTGGCGAGGCTCCGGCACCGAAGCGGTGTCGGGGGTGCTCTCCCAGTTGGGTCGTGGTGCGCGTGCGAGGTTGTCACTCATGCGGCTCTCCTCAGTCGCTCGGCGGCGCGAAGGCGAACCGGCGTTGCGCGCGGGTTTCTCGCCTTTTCTTCGTCCGAGGCCAATTCGGCCCCTCGGATCACAAGCTTGAACAGTGGTTTGTGTTCGGGAAGTTCGATCGGCAATCCGGCAGGGGCGGTGGAGCCGGATGCCTTTGCCAGGGTCTTCTTCACGATCCGGTCCTCGAGGGACTGGTAGGCCATGACGACGATGCGCCCACCGACCGCGACCGAATGAAGCGCTGCGGGAATGGCGCGCTCGAGCACGGCGAGTTCCTGGTTGACCTCGATGCGCAGCGCCTGGAAGACCCGCTTCGCGGGGTGTCCGGCGCGCTGAACGACAACCGGTGTGACGGCGGTGATCACGGAGACCAGCTGGGCCGACCGCACGAACGGGGTGGTCTCCCTGGCCTCGACGATAGCCTTGGCGTAGCGTGCCGCCAGCTTCTCCTCGCCGTACTCGTGGAAGATCCGGCGCAGCTCCTGCTCGCTGTACGTGGCCACGATGCGCTCGGCCGTCAGGTCGCTGGTGTTGTCCATGCGCATGTCCAGCGGCGCGTCCTTGGAATAGGAGAAACCACGCTCGACCCGGTCGAGCTGGAGCGAGGACACGCCGAGGTCGAAGAGCACGCCGGACACCTCGCGGATGCCGAGGCCGGCCAGCGCGTCCTGAATACCGTCGTAGACGGTGTGCACGAGGTGAACCCGGTCGAGGAACGGCTTCAGCCGCTCCTCGGCGATCGCGAGGGCGTCGAGATCCCGGTCGAGTCCGACCAGGACGAGCCCGGGGAATCGCTGCAGAAACGCCTCGGCGTGCCCGCCCATGCCGAGAGTGGCGTCGACGAGCACGGCGCCGGGTCGTTCCAGTGCCGGTGCGAGCAGCTCGACGCAGCGGTCGAGCAGAACTGGGGTGTGGATGTCGTTGATGGCCATAGTCCCGGGTGGTTCCTGATTCCTGATTCCCATCCATTCGTCTCTGCCACCGGGGAAGTGTGTCAGGCAGAACGGCTGGGAGTCAGGCGTCAGGAGCTAGATGAGTCCCGGAATCACCTCCTCCGTGATGTTCGCGAATGGTTCTTCCTGTTCGGAGAGGTACACGTCCCAGGCGGCGGTGTCCCAGATCTCTACCCGGTTGCCGGCGCCGATCACGGTGAGGTCCCGGTCGAGCCCGGCCCAGGCGCGCAGGTTCGCGGGGATGGTCACCCGGTTCTGCTTGTCGGGCTGCTCTGCGCTCGCGCCGGAGAACATCATGCGACTGAAGGAGCGCCCGCTCTGGTCCGTGAGCGGCGCCTGGGAGATCTTCGCGTAGTACGCCTCGAACTCCCGGGTCGTGAACACGTAGAGGCAGTTCTCCTGGCCTCGGGTCATGACGATCCCGGGAGACAGCTCGTCCCGGAATTTTGCGGGAAGGATGATGCGGCCTTTTTCGTCGAGCTTGGGGGCGTACGTGCCAAAGAACATTCATCCCCCCTCTCATCCGGTCACGGTCCAGATCTTGCTCCACTTTACTCCACTTTGATCCACCAAACAGAATAAACACGCAAATATTGGAGAAATTCACCCTACTTATCCGCGGGAAAACGGGGGAAAGCGGAGTGGAGGGAAATTCAAGGCCGGGATTCATTTCGCACCGTTTTCGGGCACAAAAAAAGGGCCGATCGGATGATCGGCCCTGTCTGCGAGGTGCGGTGGAGCGGAAGTGCAGTCGAGCGGTGGTGAGAAGGTTACTGCTGGCCGTCCTGGCGACGATCCCAGCGTTCGTTCATGCGATCCATGAAACCGCGCTGAGATGACCGCTGCTGCTGGTTCGGACGGGAGCGCGGAGCGGATGCGGACATCCGCCGGGCGGACTTGCTGGGCGTGGTCGCGAACAACACCCCGGCGAACATGATGATGAAGCCGAGGACACCGAGCCAGAGCTGCTGGATGGCCACGCCGGCGATGAGAGCACCGATGCCGGCAACCGCGGCCAGAACCCCGATGGAAATCGAGCGGTAGTCGGGCCGGAGGCTGCTGCCACCGACGGTCGCCACGAAATCGGCGTCATTGTGGTAGAGGCCGCGCTCCATTTCTTCGAGGAGTCGCTGCTCTTGTTCCGAAAGCGGCATCTCATTCCTCCTGTTTGGGATCGCGCTGTGCTTCACCGATTCTAACCCCGCCGTGATGGCTAGGCTAGGCAAGTGGCGCAAAGCAATCATCTGATCGATCTGGTTCATTCTCGCATCGACGAATTCCTCGAAACCCGTTTACCAATTGTGACTACCATCAGCTCCGATCTCACGCCGCTGGTGGAGTTCTCACGGCAGTTTCTCAGCGGTGGCAAACGCTTCCGGGCGCTGTTCTGCTACTGGGGCTGGCAGAGCGTCGGCACAGGCGGATCCACTGGTGCGAACGGGGATTCCGACCACGCCCTGACCGCGCTGGAGCCGGTCATCTCCGCGGCGGCGGCCCTGGAAATCTTCCATGCGGCAGCACTCGTCCACGACGACATCATCGATAATTCGGATACCCGGCGCGGCGCGGCCTCCGCCCACAAACTCTTCGAGGGCATGCACGGCCAAAGTGGATGGGCAGGCAACCAGGTCGCGTTCGGCCGGGCCGCCGGAATCCTTCTCGGCGACCTCTTGCTGGGCTGGAGCGATGAGCTGCTCGACGAGGGGCTCGCGGCAGCCACCGACGCGTCGGCCGCGGCCCGGGCACGGATAGAATTCAACCGGATGCGCACCGAGGTCACTGTGGGCCAGTACCTCGACATCTTCGAAGAACGCGCCTGGTTCTCCCAACCCGAAACAGAACTCTTCGACCGGGCGCTGCGGGTCATCGTCTTCAAGTCGGCCAAGTACAGCGTGCAGGCGCCGCTCGTGATCGGCGCAGCCCTGGCCGGCGCCGGCCCGGACCACCTCGACGCCCTGCGTGCCTTCGGACTGCCGCTCGGCATCGCATTCCAACTTCGGGACGACCTGCTCGGGGTGTTCGGCGACGCCTCCGTCACCGGCAAACCGAGCGGTGACGACCTCCGAGAGGGCAAACGCACTGTACTGGTCGCTCTGGCGCGCGAGAACCTGACGGACACGGCCCGCGAGAACCTGGACGCGCTCCTCGGCGACCCGCTGCTGACGGAAGCACAGATCGGGATGTTGCAGCGCGCCATCGTCGACAGCGGCGCCGTCGAGCGGACGGAGGCGCTCATCGACTCGAACGTCGCCGAGGCCCTCGCAGCTCTCAAGGGATCACCGATCAGCGGCGCGGTCACGACGCGGCTGATGGAGCTGGCCGAGACGGTGACCCGCCGGGCGTTCTAGGAGCGCGGAAAAGTCAGGCGAGCGCCTGGGCGACCCGGCGCACTTCGGCCTTACGGCCGGCAAGCAGTGCCTGGACCGGGGGAACGCCGAGGCTGCCGTCGACCTCAAGGAGCCAGCGCATCGCCTGCTCGTCACTGAAGCCGTCGTCGGAGAGCACGATCAGCGTGCCGCGCAGCTCGGGCAGCGGGGCGCCGTCCCTGATGAACGCGGCGGGAATCTGCAAGGGGCCGTTGTCACGGCGCATGGCGAGCAGCTGCTTGTCGTCGATCAGCTGACGCACGCGGCTCTGGCTGACGCCGAGCACCCGGACGAGGTCGGCGATGGACAGCCACTCTTGATCTGAGAACGATTCGGTCACTCATCAAGCCTCCCATGATTCGACGGGGCGGACAAACTCTCATGGCGCAAACGCGCGTGTTGATGCCCAGAATGGGGGCCAACCTGATTGACTGGGCAATGCTGTGCCAGCACCGCTGTCGCACGCGATCGACGGGAGCGGAATGTCGGCACCAGCCAGCAGGAACAGTCCAGCCAGCAGCACCAGCGACGTGAATCCTTCGACGCCCGGTGCGGGCCACCACCGGCACGCCACCGAACGACGGGGTCTGGGCGTCCTGGTCACCGTCCCGCTCGTGCTGATCAGCACGATCGCGATCAGCCTGAACCTGGCGTCGCCGGCGGATGCCGCCACCATCGCGAAGAAGCCCCTCAAGAGCAAGAGCATCCTGCCGACCGCGGTGCCCGCCGGCGCAGGTCGGCAGAGTATCGCCGCCGTCGCGGCGCCGACCCAGTACCAGGTCGTCGAAGGCGACACCGTGAGCAGCGTGGCCGGACGATTCGGTCTCTCCACCGCATCCGTGCTCGCCCTCAACGGCCTTGGCTGGTCCGCGGTGATCTTCCCGGGCCAGATGCTGACCCTGGCCGGTCTGGCGCAGCCGTCCGCTCCGGCTCCGGCGCCCGTCGCCGCCGAGATCTCGCGGTACCTGATCCAGAGCGGGGACACGCTTTCCGGCGTTGCCGCCGCGCACGGGCTCTCCCTCGAGGCCCTGCTCCGCGTGAACGGGCTCGACGCGGGAAGCATCATCTTCCCCGGGCAGGCCGTCGTGCTGCCGCCGGGCGACGGTGCCGCGCCGGTCTCGGCCGCGCCGGCCGCAGCCTTCGCCCCGCTGAATGCTTCCGGCACGCACACGATCGCCGCCGGCGAGACCATCGGAGCCCTCGCGGCCGCGGCGGGCGTCTCGGTGCAATCCGTTCTCGACGCTAACGGCCTCGGCTGGTCCAGCATCATCTACCCCGGCCAGGTCCTGTCGATCCCGTCCGGCTCCGTTCCCGCGGCGCCGGCGATGGAATCGGCGATCCTCATCGAGGAGGCCGCCCCTGCGCCGTCTGCAGCGCCCGGCGCGGTAACGCCGCTCAGCGAGGACATGCGCCGGTACGCCGAAATCATTATCGCGAGCGGTCGCCGCGCGGGTGCCGGCGACTCCGCAATCGTGATCGCCCTGGCCGCCGCGGCCCAGGAATCCGGGCTGCGCAACGTGCAGTACGGCGACCGCGACTCCCTCGGCCTCTTCCAGCAACGCCCCAGTTTCGGCTGGGGAACCCCCGAGCAGGTGCTCGACCCGGAGCGGGCCAGCCTCGCCTTCTTCGGCGGCCCCGTGAACCCCAACCCCGGCATCACGCGCGGACTGCTCGACATCCCCGGCTGGGAGTCGATGACCGTGACCGAGGCCGCGCAGACCGTGCAGATCTCGGCTCACCCGAACCACTACGCGAAGTGGGAAACATCGGCCCGGGCCTGGCTGGCCGATCTCGGCTGACCTGCAGCTCGCATCCGCTCAGGCTTGAAAACCCTGACTTGCGAGTGTTCCGGCACAGGGAACGGCTTCGCAATCCCTAGACTCGACTAGTGAGCGATACCCCTGCCGATCCCATGGTCGGTCGTCTGATAGACGGCCGCTATCAGGTGCGCTCACGGATCGCCCGCGGTGGCATGGCCACCGTGTACCTCGCGACCGACCTGCGCCTCGAACGCCGGGTCGCCATCAAGATCATGCACGGGCACCTCGCCGACGACAACACGTTCAAGGCCCGGTTCGTGCAGGAGGCCCGCTCGGCCGCCCGGCTCGCGCACCCGAACGTGGTCAACGTCTACGACCAGGGCCAGGATGCCGATATGGCCTATCTGGTCATGGAATACCTGCCCGGCATCACTCTGCGCGACCTGCTCAAGGACTACGGCCGGCTCACCAGTGAGCAGACGATGGACATCCTCGAGGCGGTGCTCTCGGGCCTCGCCGCCGCGCACAAAGCGGGAATCGTGCATCGCGATCTCAAGCCGGAGAACGTTCTCCTGGCCGACGACGGGCGCATCAAGATCGGCGACTTCGGACTCGCCCGGGCCGTCAACAACAACACGGCCACCGGGCAGGCCCTGCTCGGCACGATCGCCTACCTCTCCCCCGAACTCGTCACGCGGGGCATCGCGGATGCCCGCAGCGACATCTACGCGCTCGGCATCATGACCTACGAGATGCTTACCGGCGAGCAGCCCTATGTCGGCGAAGCGCCCATGCAGATCGCCTACCAGCACGCGAACGACAACGTGCCCATACCAAGCGCGCGGATACCCGCGATTCCGCACGAGCTCGACGAACTGGTGCTCTGGGCCACCGCCCGCGACCCGGAGCAGCGCCCCCGGGACGCACGTGTCATGCTCGATCAACTGCTCGACCTCGACAAGCTCGTGCGCCCGACTCCCCCGGCGACCGGACAATCCGCGACCATGGTGCTGCCCGGCGGCGTGACCGCAGCGGTGGCCGACGCGGACACCCAGATCCTCGGCGGTGCCCCGCTCGCCCCGGCGGTGGCCGGCGTGGCCACGGCGGCTTCTGCCTCGGCACCCGCCACCACCATTCTCCTGGCCGACAAGGCCCGCACACGCAAGTTCCGCGGTTTCTGGCTCTTCGCGCTGGTGCTCATGCTGGCAGCCCTTGCCGGCGGAACCGGCTGGTTCTTCGGCAACGGCCCCGGCTCGGAGGTCCCGATTCCCGCCCTCGTCTCGGTGTCCCCCGACGACGCGACCGCCCAGCTCACCGGGCTCGGGCTGGAGGCGGCGCTCGGCACCGAGTTCAGCGGCACCATCCCCGCCGGCCTCGTCTCCAGCACCAACCCGGATTCGGGCACCCGCGTGGCGAAGGGCAGCACGGTGACGCTGCGTGTATCCCAGGGCCCGCAGCCGATCGTTCTGCCCGTGCTGGCGGGATTGACGGCCGATGCTGCGACCTCCGCCGTCACGGAGCTGAAGGCAGGCATCGGGGCGACCGATTCCCTCTTCGACGACACCGTGGAATCGGGCCTGGTCATCTCCGCGAGCCGCGAATCCGACGCCGGGGACGTCTCCCAGGGTGGGGACTACTTCGTGGGCATGAACGTCAATCTGGTTCTCTCACTCGGCCCCGTACCGGACGTGTCCGGCGAATCCGTCAAGGACGCCACCGCGATCCTGGCGGAGAAGGGGCTGCTCGTCACCCCCGGCGACGAGGTCTACAGTGAGTCGATCGCCGAGGGAGACGTTGTGAGCGCGGTCCCCGTGAACGAAGGTCCCGTGCGCACCGGCGACACGTATGCACTCACTACCTCCCTCGGCCCGGCACCCGTCACGGTGCCCAACATCGTCGGCCTCCCGTGGAACGAGGGCAAGCAGGTGCTCACCGACCTGGGATTCAAGCTGAGCTACAATCTCGGCGCGGATGCCATCGCACCGCTCCTGAGCGTCGCATCGACGAATCCCGAAGCCGGCACCGCCGCGCCCAAGAACAGCACCATCACCCTCAAGCCGACGAACCCGTTCGGCTAGACAGCCGTCCCGGCCTGGCCCCGGCCGTACCCGGCGGTTCCCATGCCGGAGCGGGCACCCGGGGCCGGGTTAGCGAGCGGCAAGCTCCTCGGCAACCAGGAAGGCGAGCTCGAGCGACTGCATGTGATTCAGGCGCGGGTCGCAGAGCGACTCATAGCGGGTCGCCAGCGCGGCCTCGTCGATGTGCTCGGAACCACCCAGGCACTCCGTGACGTCGTCGCCGGTAAGTTCGACGTGAACGCCGCCCGGGTGTGTGCCGACGCCGCGGTGCGCCTCGAAGAAGCCGCGCACCTCGTCGACGACGTCGTCGAAACGACGGGTCTTGTACCCGGTGGGCGTGGTCACACCGTTGCCGTGCATCGGGTCGGTGACCCAGAGAGGCTTGGCCTCACTGGCCTTGATCGCCTCCAGCAGCGGCGGCAGGGCGCTGCGCACCTTGCCCGCACCCATCCGGGTGATGAACGTGAGACGACCGGGTTCGCGGTTCGGGTCGAGCTTGTCGACCAGGCGCAGCATGTCGTCGGTTGACGTGCTCGGGCCGAGCTTGACCCCGATCGGGTTGCGCACCCGGGAGAGGAAGTCGACGTGCGCACCGTCAAGGTCACGGGTGCGCTCCCCGATCCAGATGAAGTGCGCGGAGGTGTTGTACGGCGTGCCCGTGCGGGAATCGATCCGGGTCATCGGACGCTCGTAGTCCATCAGCAGACCCTCGTGGCTGGTGTAGAACTCCGTCCGACGCATGGCTTCAAAGTCGGCGCCGCACGCGATCATGAACTTGATCGCGCGGTCGATCTCCTTGGCCACCTTCTCGTAGCGCTGGTTGGCCGGGTTGGCGGCGAAGCCCTGGTTCCAGCTGTGCACCTGGCGCAGGTCGGCGAAACCGCCCTGCGTGAAGGCACGGATCAGGTTGAGGGTGGAGGCGGCGGTGTGGTAGCCCTTGACCAGGCGGGCCGGGTCGGCCTCGCGCGATTCGGGTGTGAAATCGTAGCCGTTGACGATATCGCCGCGGTAAGCCGGCAGGGTGACGCCACCCCGGGTCTCGAAATCGCTGGAGCGTGGCTTGGCGAACTGGCCGGCCATCCGGCCCATCTTGATCACGGGCATCGACGCGCCGTACGTCAACACGACGGCCATCTGCAGCACGGTCTTGACCCGGTTGCGGATCTGCTCCGCGGTGGCGCCGCTGAACGTCTCGGCGCAGTCCCCGCCCTGCAGCAGGAAGGCATGGCCGCCGGCGGCCTCGGCGAGCCGGTTCCGTAGGATGTCGACCTCGCCGGCGAAGACGAGCGGCGGCTGCGTGGACAGTTCGGCAGATGCCGCGGCAACCGCATCCGCGTCGGCCCAGGTCGGCTGCTGCTTGATCGGGAGGGTGCGCCAATAGTCCAGGCCGGCAACCACAGATCGATCTGCGAGCACGACTGGTTCGGTGGGGTCTACCACGGGACTATTCCTTTTTTGTCTGGTCCGGCAAGAAAAATATTGCGGGCCGGGCTATCGGGTCGGGGTCTGTCGGCCCCTGGGCAACCGTCTGATTCTATCGGGTCAGGCTGGCCCGCTTTTCTTTCACGCTGGTCGCGTAGACGTCCACATACTCCTGCCGGCTGAGGGCCTGCAGCTCGTACATCAGCTCGTCGGTCACGGACCGGAGCACAAACCGGTCGCCCTCCATGCCGTCGAAGCGGCTGAAGTCGAGGGGTTCGCCGATCACGATGCCGATCCGGCGCACCTTCGGGATGCGGGTGCCCGTCGGCATGGCCTTCTCAGTGTCGATCATGGCCACAGGGATGACCGGGACCTCGGCCTCGAGCACCATCCGCGCCACGCCGGTGCGGCCCCGGTACATCTTCGCGTCGGGACTGCGGGTTCCCTCAGGGTAGATGCCGAGCACGCCGCCGGCACCCAGGACGCGCAGGCCGGTGTTGAGGGAATCCTCGGATGCCTTGCCACCCGACCGGTCGATCGGCAGCTGGCCGGTGGCCTTGAAGAACTGGCGTGTCGCCCAGCCCTTGAGCCCCTTGCCCGTGAAGTACTCACTCTTTGCGAGGAAGACGACGCGACGCGGAACGACCAGCGGCAGGAACACCGAGTCGATGAACGACAGGTGATTGCTCGCGAGGATCACACCGCCCTCTTTGGGGATGTTCTCGAGCCCGACCACCCAGGGCCGGAAGATAGCCAGCAGCAGAGGGCCGATGACAATGTTTTTCATGAGCCAGTAGAACATCGTTGCTCCCTCGGTAACCCGGAAAGCCTACTGCGCGAAAACGTGTTTCCGCGCCAGGTCGGCCGCACCGACGACACCGGCGTCGTTGACGAGCTGCGCGATGGCGAATTCGGCCTCCGGGTGGAAGCCCCTGGCCGGCAGATTTTCGAGGTACGCGGCGCGGATGGGCTCGAGCAGCAGTTCACCGGCAGCGGCGACGCCCCCGCCGAAGACGAAGATCTGCGGGTCAAGTACGGCCGCCAGGCTTGCGCAGGCCTGCCCGAGCGAGCCGCCCAACTGCCTCAGGGCGGCCAAGGCGCCGTTGTCACCGTCCTGGATCAGCCGGCCGACCTCTTTGCCGGTCAGCTTGCCCTTGCGCTCACGGGCAGCCGCGAGGCCGAGGCCGATTCCGCCGGCATCCGCCAGCTCGGTGGCAATTCGAAGCAGGGCGCGACCCGAACCGTACTGTTCGATGCAGCCGTGGGCGCCGCTGCCGCAGAGGCGACCGCCGGGCACCACGCGCAGATGCCCGAGCTCGGCGGCACAGCCGAAGCCACCGCGGAAGAGACGGTTGTCGGCGACGATAGCTCCGCCCACTCCGGTGCCGATGGTGAGGGTGACCATGTCGGTGTAGCCCCGGCCGGCGCCGAAGGTGAATTCCGCCCAGCCCGCGGCGTTCGCGTCGTTCTCGATCAGGATGGGCAGGTCGAGCCGCGCCTCGAGAGTGGCCCGAAGCGGCTCGTGGCGCCAGTTGACGTTGGGCCCGTAGTAAACGGTGGACTGGGCGGCGTCGATGAAGCCGGCCGCGGCGATCCCGGCGGCGACGACCTCCTCGCCCCCCGAGAGCTCCGTGATCATGTCGACGACGGCGTCTTCGATCCCGCGAGGATCGCTCGCGGTGGTCGGGCGTCGATCCGAGCGGATGATCGTTCCGAATTCGTCGACCAGGGCCGCGGCGATTTTGGTGCCGCCGATGTCGATACCAATGGCGTGCACAGAGGACTTCTTTCGTCGATGGATAAAGTGGGGCGCTCTGCGGGGCGAGACAACGAAGCCGGTGCGTCCCCCTAGAGTGTAGTGAACCAAGACACGGCCAGGCGAAACGGCTGCTTCCACGAAGTGACGTGGATAGAGTGAGGCAAATCGCCCGCCCGGTTCCAGAGGAGCTCCCGTGAAACAGTACGATCTGCCCGCCATCGTTCCCGCAGACCCACAAGCCAATGTCACCGATCTCCTGGTCGAACGCCTCAAGGCGACGCCCGACTCCGTGTTGTTCTCACTGCCGAGAAACGGAGCTTGGTCCCCCGTCACCACCACGGAGTTTCATGCCCAGGTCGTCGCGCTGGCCAAGGGGCTCGTCACGGCAGGAATCCAGCCCGGAGACAAAATCGGCTTGATGTGCAAGACCCGGTATGAGTGGACGCTGATCGACTTCGCCACCTGGTTCGCCGGTGCCGTGCTGGTCCCCGTTTACGAGACCAGCTCCCCCATCCAGATCCAGTGGATCCTGGGTGACTCCGACGCCGCGGCGGTGATCGTCGAGACCGCCGAGCACTTTTCCCGCTTCGACGAGGTGCACCCCGAGCTCGGCAGCGTGCAGAAGGTCTGGCAGATCGACCTCGGTGACCTCGACAAGCTCGCGGCCTCCGGGGTCGACGTGCCGGATGCCGAAATCGAGCGGCGTCGCTCGCTGGCCGTGGGTTCGGACATCGCCACCCTGATCTACACCTCGGGTTCCACCGGCCGTCCCAAGGGCTGCGTGCTCACCCACTCCAACTTCGTCGAGACGTCGCGCAACTCGGCGGTGGCGCTGAAAGAGGTGCTCACCGACGCGAACGGCGCTTCCACGCTGCTGTTCATCACCACCGCGCACGTTTTCGCCCGGTTCATCTCGGTTCTCTGCGTGCACGCCGGTGTGCGCGTCGGTCACCAACCCGATACCCGGAAGCTGCTCGAATCGCTCGGCACCTTCAAACCCACTTTCCTGCTCGCAGTGCCGCGGGTGTTCGAGAAGGTCTACAACTCCGCCGAGCAGAAGGCGCTGGCCGCCGGCCGAGGCAAGATCTTCGAGACGGCCGCCCAGGTTGCCGTCGACCACTCGATGCTGGTCGATCAGGGCAAGAGCGTTCCGCTGATGCTCAAGCTCAAGTTCACGCTCTTCGACCGTCTGGTCTACAGCAAGCTGCGCGCGGCCATGGGTGGCAACGTGAAGTACGCCGTCTCCGGTTCGGCTCCACTCGGCATGCACCTGGGTCACTTCTACCACAGCCTCGGCATCAAGATCCTGGAGGGCTACGGCCTCACCGAGACAACCGCGCCGACCACCGTGGGTCTGGCCACCAAGTTCAAGATCGGCACCGTAGGCCCACCGCTTCCCGGCGTCTCGGTGCGCGTCCTGGACGACGGCGAAATCGAGGTCAAAGGCGTCAACGTCTTCACGGAGTACTGGAAGAATCCCGTGGCCACCGCGGCCACCTTCCACGACGGATGGCTCCGCACCGGTGACATCGGCGCCATGGACAGCGACGGCTTCCTCACCATCACCGGGCGCAAGAAGGAGATCATCGTCACGGCCGGCGGCAAGAACGTCGCCCCGGCGGCGCTGGAAGACCCGATCCGGTCCAACCCGCTGATCGGCCAGGTGGTCGTCGTCGGCGATCGCAAGCCGTTCATCGCCGCCCTGGTCACGCTCGACCCCGACATGCTCGCGGTCTGGTTGAACAACAACGGCGAGGACGCGGGAATGACGCTGGCCGAGGCATCCGTCAACGCGAAGGTTCTCGCCGAGGTGCAGCGCGCCATCGACCACGCCAACGACCACGTATCGCGGGCGGAGTCGATCCGCAAGTTCACGGTGCTGACGACCGAGCTGACCGAAGCCGCCGGGTACCTGACCCCGAAGCTGAGCATCAAACGGGACATCATCCTGCGGGACTACGCCGATCAGATCGAGGCGATGTACCTGGGCGCCCCGGTGACCGGGACGAACCCGGTCAGCAGCTAGCACTCCCCGCGACGACCAAAACAGGTCCCGTCGTCACAGTGGCGACGGGACCTGTTTCGCGTCGTCCGGCCGCCTGGGTCGGAACCAGTAGATAAGGGAGCCCCAGCGCCGTGCCCAGCGTCGAACCAATTCGACGGAGATTCTGCCGTAGAACTGCCGTTTCTGCACGTTGGGGGACGTTTCCGGCAAAATCTCCGTCGAATTCGTGGGGGGGCGGAGGCCCTTTAAGGCCTCGGACCCGAACGACTGGGGTCAGAACCAGCTCGACGCGCGGACCTCTTTCATGGCGGCCCGCCGGTTCTCCTTGTCGAGGCGGTCCAGGTAGAGCAAACCGTCGAGGTGGTCGGTCTCGTGCTGCAGGGCCTGGGCCATGATCCCGGACCCGGAGAGTTCGACCGCCGTGCCGTCGAGGTCGATGCCGGTCACCCGGGCGAACGGGTACCGTTTCGTGGGATACCAGAGGCCCGGCACCGACAGGCAGCCCTCGTCGACGAGCTCGGGCTCCCCCGAGACCTCCACGAGGACCGGGTTGAGGATGTACCCGATCTCGCCATCGACGTTGAAACTGAATGCGCGCAGATTCACGCCGATCTGGGAGGCCGCGACGCCGGCCCGGCCGGGCAGTCGCACACTGTCGACCAAGTCCTCGATCAGGCTCCGCACCCGGGCGTCGATCGTGCCGATCGGGTCGGAGACGGTTTTGAGGACGGGATCTCCGAAGAGACGGATCTGGCGCTCGGGCAAAGGTGACTCCAAGTCATGGATGCGGGGGTACAGGGGTACCGGATCGGTTTAGACGCCGCGGTCGGCCGGAAGACCCTCCACGACGACGGCCGCGAGGGTGCGGGCCGCGAGCCGGGTGATGGGCTTCAGATCGTCGAAGGAGATGATGCTGCCCGCGGCGAGCTGCGGGTCCCAGGGGATGCGCACGATCTCCCGCACCCGAGAGCGGAAATGCGATTCGATCTCTTCCAGCTTCACCAGATTCGTGCCCTGTGTCGCCGTGTTGAGCGCGACGACCGCGTTGCGAACCAGGTCGCCGTAGCCGTTGGCTTCCAACCAGGTCAACGTTTCGGACGCCAGCCGCGCCTCGTCGATGCTGCCCCCGGAGACGATGACGATCGAATCGGCCCGCTGCAGCGTGGCACGCATGACGGAGTGCACGATTCCGGTGCCGCAGTCCGTGAGCATGATCGAGTAGTACCGCGCCGCCAGGTCGGCGACGACGTTGTAGTCGTTCTCGTCGAAGGCCTCGGAGAGGAGCGGGTCGGTGTCGGATGCGAGGATGTCGAGTCGGGTCGCGTCGCGGGAGACCAGCGACGAGAAATCGGTATAGCCGCCGATGGACGCGGCCTTCGTGACCACGTCGCGCACGGTGGACCGGGTCTGTTTCGTGACCCGCTCGGAGAGGGTGCCCCGGTCGGGGTTCGCGTCGACGGCGATGATGCGGTCTTCGCGGGCATCGGCCAGGGCCATGCCGATCAGTGCGGTGACGGTCGTCTTGCCGACCCCGCCCTTGCGGGTGAGGATCGGCACGAAGCGGGTGCCGCCCTCGAAATCCTTGCGGATGCGCGCGTCGAGTTGTTTGGAGGCGCGCACCGTGGCCGAGTCGCCGAGGTTCACCAGATGCAGGGTCGCCGAGTAGACGAAACTGTTCCAGGCTCCGCGGGGCGGCGGTTTGGTGCGACGGTTGACGGCCAGCAGCCGATCGGGCGTGAGCATGGCGGCGGACTCGGGGGCCGGTCCGCCGGCGGGGCGCAGACTCTCCCGGCGGGTGTGCGGAACGGCGTCGCTCACGGCCGGACCGGAGAGGGCGCGGACCGCCCCCGTGACGGCTGCGGACAACCGATCGGCGCGCGCCACGGCCGGGGTGCTGATCTCGATCGTGTGCGTAGCCGGGCGTTTCAGGTTCTCCGGCAGGGCCGCCGCCAGGTTCACGATCGTGTGCGGCGGTAGTTCGCTATGGTACTCGTCTCCCGGCTCGGCGAGAGGCTCGATGGAGGCGTCCGGACCGGACGCCTCGGCGCCTGTGCGCTTATCTGACAAAAAGATCAGTCCCTTCGTCGATAGATCGCACCAAGCCTAGCGTGGACGCACCACCACCAGCAGATCGCCCGCGTCGACCTGCTGGGTCCGCGGCACGGCCACCCGTTCGATGTTTCCCGCGATGGGCGAGGTGATCGCGGCCTCCATTTTCATGGCCTCGATCGAGGCGACGGCCTGCCCGGCCTCGACGGTGTCGCCCTCCTCGACCTGGAGGGTGACCACCCCGGAGAACGGCGCGGCGATCTGGCCCGGCCGGTTGGCATCCGCTTTTTCGGCGACCTTGATGCTGACCGTGATGTTGCGGTCCCGCACGAACACGGGTCGGAGCTGTCCGTTCAGCGTGGTCATGACGGTGCGCATGCCCTTGTCATCGGCCTCGCCGATGGCCTCAAGCCCGACGTAGAGGCGCACGCCCTTGTCGATCTCGACCGCGTGCTCAATGCCCTGCTGGAGACCGTTGAGGTAGTCCACCGTGTCGAGCACGGACAGGTCACCGAAGAGTTCCCGGATCTGCTCGAATTGGCGCGTGGGCGCCGGGAAGAGCAGCTGGTTCAGCATCATTCGGCAGGTGAGGCCGTCGCTGCCCAAGGCCGCGCGTTCCTCCTGGGTGAGCTCGGTGATTCCGACGCGGACGTTGCGCCCGGCGAGAACCTTGCTGCGGAAGGGCTCGGGCCAGCCGCCGGGCAGGTCGCCCAGCTCCCCCGCCATGAAGCCGATCACGGAGTCGGGCACGTCGTAATTGCCCGGGTTCTCAGCGAAGTCGGCCGGGTCGGCACGCACGGCGGCGAGGTAGAGGGCGAGGTCGCCGACCACCTTGGAGGACGGCGTCACCTTCGGTACCCGGCCGAGGATGTCGTTGGCCGCGGCGTACATGTCCTCGATCAGTTCGAAGTCGTCGGCGAGGCCGAGCGCGACCGCTTGCGTACGCAGGTTGGACAGCTGGCCGCCGGGGATCTCGTGCTTGTAGACGCGGCCGGTGGGCGCGCGCAGACCGGATTCGAAGGGATGGTAGACCCGGCGTACATCTTCCCAGTACGGCTCGAGGTCGCAGACGGCCTGTAAGGATATGCCGGTGTCGCGTTCGGTGTGGACGAGCGCGGCGACGAGGGACGACGCCGACGGCTGGCTGGTGGTGCCGGCCATCGGGGCGCTGGCCACGTCGACCGCGTCGGCGCCGGCGCGGCTGGCCGCGAGCAGCGTGGCGAGCTGGCCGCCCGGAGTATCGTGCGTGTGCACGTGCACCGGGAGGTCGAAGCGCGACCGCAGGGCGGTGACGAGCTTCTCGGCCGCGGCGGGGCGCAGCAGGCCGGCCATGTCCTTGATCGCGAGGATGTGCGCGCCGGACTCCACGATCTGCTCCGCGAGCCGGAGGTAGTAGTCCAGGGTGTAAAGCTTCTCGGCCGGGTCGAGCAAATCGCCCGTGTAGCAGAGCGCGACCTCGGCAATGGAGGAGCCCGTCGCCAGCACGGCGTCGATGGCCGGGCGCATCTGCGAGACGTCGTTGAGGGCGTCGAAGATGCGGAAGATGTCGACGCCTGTTTTGGCGGCCTCGCGCACGAACGCATCGGTCACCTCGGTCGGGTACGGAGTGTAGCCGACCGTGTTGCGGCCGCGAAGCAGCATCTGCACGTTGATGTTCGGCAGGGCCTCTCGCAGCGACGCCAGTCGTTCCCAGGGGTCTTCGCCGAGGAAGCGCAGCGCCACGTCATAGGTGGCGCCGCCCCAGGCCTCGATCGACAGCAACTCCGGGGTCATCCGGGCCACATACGGGGCCACGGCGACGAGGTCGCGGGTGCGCACCCGGGTTGCCAACAGTGATTGGTGGGCGTCGCGGAAAGTGGTGTCCGTCACGGCCAGGGCGGTCTGGGCACGCAGGTCCGCGGCGAAGCCGGCCGGGCCGAGCAGCTGGAGCCGTTGGCGGGAGCCGGCCGGAGCCGGTTCGGACAGATCGAGCTTCGGCAGCTTCTCGGCCGGGTTCAGCAGGGTCAGCGGCACCCCGTTGGGCTTGTTGACGGTCACGTCGGCGAGCCAATTCAAGATCTTCGTGCCGCGGTCCTTGGAGGCGCGGCCGCGCAGCAGCTCCGGGCGCTCATCGATGAAGGAGGTGCTCAGGTTGCCGGACGCGAAGTCCGGGTCGTCGAGCACGGCCTGCAGGAACGAGATGTTCGTGGACACGCCACGGATACGGAACTCGGCCAGGGCGCGCTTGGATCGGGTCACGGCGGACGGGAAGTCCCGGCCCCGGCAGGTGAGCTTGGCGAGCATCGAGTCGAAGTGCGGGCTGATCTGGGCACCGGGGTTGATTGTGCCGCCGTCGAGCCGGATGCCGGCGCCGCCGGGCGAGCGGTAGGTGGTGATCTTGCCCGTGTCCGGGCGGAATCCCATGGTCGGGTCCTCGGTGGTGATGCGGCACTGTAGGGCCGCCCCGCGCAACACGATCTTGTCCTGCGTGAGTTCGAGCTCACGGAGCGTCTGGCCCGCGGCGATGCGGATCTGGGACTGCACGAGGTCGACATCCGTCACCTCTTCGGTCACGGTGTGCTCGACCTGGATGCGCGGATTCATCTCGATGAACACGTGCTGGCCGGCGCGTTCGCCGACCGTGTCGAGCAGGAACTCGACCGTGCCCGCGTTCACGTAACTGATCGAGCGGGCGAAGGCGACCGCATCGGCGTACAGACGCTGGCGGATCTCGTCAGAGAGGTTCGGCGCCGGAGCGATCTCGATGACTTTCTGATGGCGGCGCTGCACGGAGCAGTCGCGTTCGAACAGGTGCACGGTCTCGCCGGAAGCATCGGCCAGGATCTGGACCTCGATGTGACGCGGCCGCAGTACGGCCTGCTCGAGGAACATGGTCGCGTCGCCGAACGCGCTGTTGGCCTCGCGCATGGCTTCCTCAAGGGAGCCGCGGAGATCGCTCAGCTGAGCCACCCGGCGCATGCCGCGGCCGCCGCCGCCGGCGACGGCCTTGGCGAAGATCGGGAACCCGATATCGTCGGCCGCGGCGATCAGCTCGTCGACGTCGCGTGAGGGCGCGCTGGACCCCAGCACCGGAACGCCCGCCGCGATGGCGTGCTCCTTCGCGGTGACCTTGTTGCCGGCCATCTCGAGCACGTGCTCGCCCGGGCCGATGAAGGTGATGCCGGCCTGGCGGGCCGCGAGGGCCAGCTCGGGGTTCTCCGAAAGGAAGCCGTAACCGGGGTAGATGGCATCGGCTCCGCTCTCCCTGGCCACCCGGATGATCTCGCTCACCGTGAGATAGGCGCGCACCGGGTGTCCCGGTTCGCCGATCTGGTACGCCTCGTCGGCCTTCAGGCGGTGCAGCGAATTGCGGTCCTCGAAAGGGAACACCGCCACGGTTTTGGCACCCAGCTCATAAGCCGCCCGAAAAGCCCGGATCGCGATTTCCCCGCGGTTGGCAACAAGAATTTTCGTAAACATGCAGACCTTTCAAGCGTGACGTCGCGCACAGCTGACGGTTAGGTTCTCCAAGACTAGTGAAGGTAACGTATCTACTTGTGCACGTACTAAGCGTTAGCTCCCTCAAGGGAGGAGTAGGCAAGACCACGGTAACCCTGGGTCTGGCGTCCGCTGCCTTCGCCCGCGGCGTGCGAACCCTGGTGGTGGACATTGATCCGCAGTCGGATGTGTCAACCGGAATGGACATCGAGGTCACCGGCCACCTCAACATCGCCGATGTGCTCGCCTCTCCCAAGGAGAAGGTCGTTCGCGCCGCCATCGTTCCCAGCGGCTGGACGCGCGGCCGCCCCGGCACCATCGACGTGATGATCGGCAGCCCGTCGGCCATTAATTTCGACGGGCCACACCCGAGCATCCGCGACATCTGGAAGCTCGAAGAGGCACTCTCCACGGTCGAAAAGGACTACGACCTAGTTCTGATCGACTGTGCTCCGTCGCTGAACGCCCTTACCCGCACCGCGTGGGCGGCCAGTGACCGCGTTGCCGTGGTCACCGAACCCGGCCTGTTCTCCGTGGCCGCGGCCGACCGGGCGCTGCGCGCGATCGAAGAGATCCGCCGCGGACTCAGCCCTCGTCTGCAGCCGCTCGGTATCATCGTCAACCGTGCCCGCGTGGCGTCTCTCGAGCACCAGTTCCGGATCAAGGAACTCCGCGACATGTTCGGCCCGCTCGTACTCAGCCCGCAACTGCCGGAACGCACCTCGCTTCAGCAGGCGCAGGGCGCAGCGAAGCCGCTGCACACCTGGCCCGGCGACAGCGCCCAGGAAATGGCGCGCTACTTCGATCAGTTGCTCGAACGCGTGCTGCGCACGGCCCGCATCGGCGAGTACGCGGAACAGCACTAGCCAGGGAGCGTCAGCCGGACAACGTTGACCGGATAGGTTGACCGGATAGGTTGACCGGATAGTGTCAGCCGCACAGCGTCAGCCGATCGTGTCGACTGCGTGTGAACGCTCCGCTAAGAGACCTTGCGGCTGCCCCGGCGAAGGGACAGCTCGTCCGACGGGTCGATCGGAAGGGTCTCCAGTTCGACCAGGCTCGTTTCGACCTCGCGTAGCACCTTGCCCACGGCGATGCCGAACACGCCCTGACCGCGGCTGACGAGGTCGATGACCTCATCGTCGGAGGTGCACAGGTAGACGCTGGCGCCGTCGCTCATCAAGGTGGTCTGGGCGAGGTCGCTGACCCCCGACTCGCGCAGTTGGTTCACCGCGGTGCGGATCTGCTGCAGGGAGATGCCGGTGTCGAGGAGCCGCTTGACCAGTTTGAGAACCAGGATGTCCCGGAAGCCGTAGAGACGCTGGGAACCCGAGCCGGCAGCACCGCGCACGGTGGGCTGGACCAGGTCGGTGCGGGCCCAGTAGTCGAGCTGACGGTAGCTGATTCCGGCGGCCCGGGCCGCCACGGCGCCACGGTAGCCGAGGTTGTCGTCGAGCTCGGGCATTCCGTCGGTGAAGAGAAGGCCGAGTCCGTAGCGCGAGGCATCGTCACGCTGATTCAGCTCGCTCATACGATGGCCTCTCGGAGGTGGGTCTGCGATACGGATGATCGCTGCATCCACGCTACCGAGGCGGACCGTCCTGATCAACGACATCCGGTCGAGTAAATTGGCGTGTCGGGCTCGACTACTTGGTCAGGCGCCCCAGGGCAGAACGGATCAGACTGCCGCGGATCACTTCGAGCTGGCCGGCGATCTCGACCGCCATTTCGGCGGCCTTAGCCCGGCTCGATGCGTCTTTACGGCGGGAGAGCGGCACGAGGGCACTCTCGATCAGGCCGAGCTCGCGTTCGGCCGCGCCACGGAATCCGCGCAGGTGGCGGGGCTCGATTCCGCTGCGCTGCAGTTCGACCAGGGCCCGCAGCACGCTGAGCGCGTCGTCGCCGTAGAAGTCGGCCGGCAGGATGATCGATGCGGAAACGGCGTCGTGCAGCAGCATCACGGAGGCCCCTGCTTCGCGCAGCAGTTCGTCGCGGTCCAGCCGGCGGGCGATCGACAGCATCGACGGTCCCGGCGTCACCCCGCCGGGCAGGGTCGGCGAGAGGCCCGCGTCAAGGTCGGCCAGGTAGCCCCGGATGACCTTGAGGGGGAGGTAGTGATCGCGCTGCATGGAGAGGACCAGGCGCAGCCGGTCCAGGTCACCGGCGCAGAATTTGCGGTAGCCAGACTCCGTGCGCGCCGGCGCGACCAGTCTCTGTTCCTCCAGAAACCGAAGTTTGGACGGGGTCAGTTCCGGAAATTCCGGCGTGAGCCGGGCAAGCACCTGTCCGATGCTGAGCAGTGACGTCGCGCCCGGCGCTCTGGCCTGGGCTGCGGACGCGGGCACTACTCGCTCGCCTGAAGCTTGAGGTCGTGCCGCGAGGCGTAGAACGTCAGCCGGAACTTACCGACCTGGACTTCGGCGCCGTCGTGCAACAGCGCGGTGTCGATGCGGACCCCGTCGAAATACGTGCCGTTGAGGGACACCAGGTCTTTCACCTCGAACTTGGATTCGTGGCGCAGGAACTCCGCGTGCCGACGAGATACCGTGACGTCGTCGAGGAAGATGTCCGCATTGGGGTGACGGCCCACAGTGGTCACGTCCGCATCCAACAGGAAACGAGCGCCGGCGTTCGGGCCGCGCCGGACAACGAGCAGCGCCGAGCCGGAGGGCAGAGCCGCGATGGCTTCCTGTTCTTCGGCCGTGACGTCACCGTCGAGTGATGCCAGTTGGGCCGCGAATTCCTGCCCGAACGTCATCGTCGTGTCGGTATTGGAATAGTTATCGGGCGCGGCCTTGCGCTGGGGTTCATTCGTCTTTTTGGAATCGTTCACCGTACACCTCCTGGTCCTCCAGCGTATCGGATGGAACGGGCTGAATTGCCCGCGGAATGCGAATCACCCGGACGGTCTCGACGGCGTAGATTATGCCTGCCCACCAGTAAAGAAACGCTCCCCAGATGCCAAAGGCCCAGCCCACCGGGAGCGACCACCAGGACACCGTGGGGAAGGCCTCTCCCAGCATGATCATCGGCAGGGCGTAGAAGAGGCAGAAGGTCGCGACCTTGCCGAGCTGGTGAACGGGCAGAGGCCCGAATCCGTAATTCGCGAGGATGACGCCGAGCCCGAGCAGGAACACGTCCCGTCCCACGATGACCAGGACGATCCACCAGGGCATCAGGTCGCGCCAGGCCAGTCCGAGGAGGGCGGCGAAGATGTACAGCCGGTCGGCGGCCGGGTCGAGCAGCTGGCCGAGCCGCGTGATCTGGCCGAACCTCCGGGCCAGGTAGCCGTCGAGGAAATCGGTGAGGCTGGCGACCATCAGCACCAGGAGCGCCCAGGCATCCTCTCCCCGCACCAACACGACCAGAAAGACCGGCACCAGCGCAAGGCGCAGCATGCTGAGCAGATTGGGCAGGGTGATCACTTTTGAGCTGACGCCGGTTCCCTCTGCCCCTGTCACAATCATCGAGTCTACCGACGCGGCGGCCGAACCGGAATGCGGCCTCGTCAGTTTCCCGACACCCGTTTATGCCCCTTGTCGGCGCGTTTCTCGGATTTATCCGACGCGCCCGGCTTCGCCTGGCCGCGGCTGCGCTCCACGCTGCGGCGGAGGGCCTCCATCAGGTCGAGCACCTCTCCCCCGCCGTCCTCGCCTTCCCGGTGTTCGCGGCCGAAGGTGAGCTCGGTGTCGAGGGCTTCGCCCGCGGCGAGCTTCGCCTCGAGCAGTTCGCGGAGCTGGTCCTGGTAGTCGTCCCGGAAATCCTGCGGCGAGAACTCGGCGGCAAAGGAGTCGACCAGTGCGGCCGAAAGCTCGAGCTCCTGGGCGGAGATGCGCACCGACTCCTGGAGCATCGGGAATTCAACGGCCCGCACCTCGTCGCCCCACAGCAGCGACTGCAGCAGCAGAACGTCCCCGCGCACCCGGAGGGCACCGAGTCGGGTCTTCTGCCGCAGCGCGAACCGCACGATCGCGGTGCGGTCGGTGGCGTCGAGCGCACGCCGCAGTAGAACGTAGGCCTTGGGTGAGCCGGAGGGTTCGAGAAAATAGCTGCGCTCGAACATGATCGGGTCGAGCTGGTCGCTCGGCACGAACTCGACGACCTCGATCTCGCGGCTTCTCCCGGCCGGCAGCGTGCGCAGATCCTCGTCGGTGATGACAACCGTCTTGTCGCCGCTGTCCCAGGCCTTGTCGATGTGCGCATAGTCGACGACCCGTCCGCAGCGCTCGCACCGGCGCTGGTAACGGATGCGCCCGCCATCGGCGTCGTGCACCTGGTGCAGGGCGACGTCGTGGTCTTCGGTGGCGCTGTAGACCTTGACGGGCACATTGACCAGCCCGAAGGTGATCGCGCCCTTCCAGATCGATCTCATCACTTCAGTACACACCCGGTGCGCCGAGAGGGCTAGGCACGCTGTGGCCGAGAGAGCATGCTGGAGCCATGAACGAGCGGCCGCCCTCCCCCGACTCCCGCCAGGTCGTCACCGTCGGCGGACACCGAATCACACTCACGCATCTCGACAAGGTGCTCTACTCGGAGTCAGGGACCACGAAGGCCGACGTTCTCGGCTACTACGCGTTCATCGCCGACGTGATGATCCCGCACACCGCGAACCGCCCGGCGACCCGGAAGAGGTGGGTACACGGTGTGGGCACCCGGGACGCACCCGGACACGTGTTCTTCCAGAAGAACCTGGACCAGGCGACGCCGAGCTGGGTGAAACGCCGGCCGATCCAGCATTCGAACCACGTGAGCGAGTACCCGCTGGTCAACGACCTCGCGACGCTGACCTGGCTCGCCCAGATCTCGGCGCTGGAGATCCACGTTCCGCAGTGGCAGTTCGGCCGGGGTGGACGCCCGCGCAACCCGGACCGACTGGTGATCGACCTGGACCCCGGCGACGGGGTCACCCTCGACGAGTGCGCGGAGGTCGCCCGTCTGGCGCGGGCCATCCTGCGGGACATGGGCCTGGACCCGCTGCCGGTCACCAGCGGGTCGAAGGGCATCCACCTCTACGCACCGCTGGACCTCACGCACACCTCGGACCAGGTCTCCCAGGTCGCACACGAGCTGGCCCGCGCGCTCGAAGCCGACCATCCGGACCTCATCGTCAGCGATATGAAGAAGGCTCATCGACCGGGGCGGGTGTTCGTGGACTGGAGCCAGAACAGCGCCCACAAGACGACCATCACCCCGTATTCGTTGCGCGGAACGCTGCATCCGATGGTGGCCATGCCGCGCACCTGGCGGGAACTGGCCTCCCCCGGGCTCGCACAGATCGACTACAAGCAGGCGATGCACCGGGTGCAGCGTAGCGGGGACCCGCTGGCCGCGCTGCTCGAGGCACATTCCGGCCGGGGCACCACGGATGCCGGTGGTGCCGGTGACGAGACCGGTAAAGGCGCCGGGGCGGGAGCCGGTGCGCTGGCCGTCTACCTCGGCAAACGAGACGCTTCCCGCACCTCGGAGCCGATGCCGACCGGTGCGCCGGACGCATCCGCGGGTCGGTCATTCGTCATTCAAGAGCACCACGCCCGCAACCTGCACTACGACTTTCGGCTCGAGCACGACGGGGTGCTGACGTCGTGGGCGTTGCCGCGCGGGGTGCCGACCGATCCGGCGAAGAATCGGCTCGCCGTGCGCACCGAGGACCATCCGCTCGAATACGCCACGTTCGAGGGTGATATCCCGGCCGGCGAATACGGGGCCGGCACCATGAGCATCTGGGACCACGGCAGCTACGAGCTGGAGAAGTGGCGGGATGACGAGGTGATCGCCGTGCTGCACGGCGAACCGGGCGGCAGGCTCGGTGGCACGCGGCGCTTTGCCCTGATCCGCACGAAGGGCACGGACGTGGCCGACCGGAACTGGCTGATCCACCTGATGAAGACACGGCCGGCCCGGCGGGCCGGGGACGTGGGCACCGGGGCGGGCGCGACGGCCAAAACGGGCGGCCGGTCCGCACGCCGCACACAATACGGGCCCATGCTTGCCACGCCCGGCTCCATCGCCGACCTGTCCGAAGACGACGAGTGGACCTACGAAATGAAGTGGGACGGCATCCGCGCGCTCGCCTATCTCGGAGCCGCCGGCCTAGGCCCGGACGTGCGCTTGTTCACCCGGAACGGCAGCGACATCACGCACGCGTATCCCGAGCTGGTGCGCGCGTTGCCGGGAGCGGTTTCGGCCGACTTTGCGGTGCTCGACGGGGAGATCGTCGCGATGGACGCGGGCGGGCGGCCGAACTTCGGGCTGCTGCAGACGCGGCTGGGCCTGACCGGTCGCCGACAGATCGAAGCGGCCGAGGCATCCACCCCGGTGCGGTTTCTGGCTTTCGACGTGCTCGAACGTGACGGGGAGCCGCTGCTCGACCTGACGTACACGGCCCGGCGCCGCGTGCTCGAGGAGATTGTCACCGGGTCCGGTGCGGTGCAGGTGCCGCCGGTCTTCACGGGCGACTCCACCCAGGCCGTGGCGACCAGCAGCGAGCTCGGCTTCGAGGGGATCATCGCCAAGACCCGGGACGGGCGCTACGAGGCCGGTCGGCGGTCCCGATCGTGGATCAAGATCAAGCACCATCGCACCCAGGAGGCGGTGATCGGCGGGTGGCGACCGGGCAACGGGCGCCGAGCCGACACCGTGGGCTCCCTCCTCCTGGGGATTCCGAACGGAGACACGCTGACCTATATCGGCCGGGTCGGCACCGGGTTCCGGGACGCAGACCTCGAGGACCTGCGGGCGCGACTGGATGCCATCGCTGCGGTGGACAACCCCTTCACCGGCATCCCGCCCGCCGGCGCCCGCGATGCGCGGTGGGTGCGCCCGGTGCTGGTGGGCGAGGTGGAATTCTCCGAATGGACCGGCACGGGGCGAGCGCGCCACCCGGTCTGGCGCGGTTGGCGGCCGGACAAGTCACCGGGCGAGGTGGTGCGGGTTTAATGGCGGTGCGGGTTCAGAGGCGGGCGAGTAGGGCCGGCCAGCTGGTGGCGAAGCCCGGATGCAGCGGCAGCGCGTCGACCTCGTGGCGCGGTACCCAGCGCAACGCGATGCTCTCCTGGTCGCTGATCACGGGTTCGAAGCGCTTCGTGGCGCGCACCACGACCGTCGTGTACGACCAGAAACCGAGGTCGAGCACGGAGCTGAACTGCACGGAGACCAGCTCCGGGGGCACGCCGGCCTCTTCGCGGGCCTCCCGCAGAGCCGCTTCGAGCGCACTCTCGTGTTCGTGGCGCGCCCCGCCGGGCAGCCCCCAGGTGTCACCCTGGTGGCTCCAAAGCGCGCGGTGCTGCAGCAGCACCCCCAGCTCCTCGTGGTGCACGAGCAGGCCGGCCGCCCCGAAAAGACCCCAAAACTTGCGGCCGTCGGGCCCGTACACCCACCCGTCACCGTTTGTGCTCATGGCTCAAGCATGCGCCACGGTCCCGTGAATACGCACCGTGTTGAGTTGCGTTCGACTCGCGGCGCAGGCTTTGGATGGTGGCGCACGGTAGGACGTGTGCCGGCTTTCGAAGGGTGCGCCACGACGAGCGAGCCGCGCCGAGTGGGTACCTGGGCGGGCTAGAGGGCGACGATGGCGTGCACAGGAGCGTCGCCGAGGCGCGTTCGGCCGACCAGTTCGGTCAGCTCCAGCACGACGCCGACGCCGGTCAGGCGGTAGCCGGCGCGCTCGATGAGCCGGGCGGTCGCGGCGATCGTGCCGCCGGTGGCCAGCACGTCGTCGACGACCAGCACGCGGGAACCCGGCGCGAGCTGGCCGATCTCGAGCTCGAGGCAGGCCGAGCCGTACTCGAGGTCGTACTCCTCGCTCAGCACCGATCCGGGGAGCTTGCCACCTTTGCGCACGACGAGCACGGCGACATCCGCCGCGTAGCCGATCGCCGCGGCCAGCAGGAAGCCGCGGGCCTCAATGCCGGCCACCGCGTCGAATTCACCCTGGAACCGGCCGGCGAGCTCGTCGATCAGCGCTCGAAAAGCGGCGGCGTCGGCGAACACCGGGTTGAGGTCGCGGAAGAGGATGCCCACTTGCGGAAAATCCTGGTACGAGGCGAGAAGGGCGTTGACATGGTCTGCAGCGGGGGTGGGCACCCCACGAGTTTAAGCGTGCGGCCGACGGATGCCGTGCGGGCCTCCCGACGCCCCTCAATGGACGGTTCGGACAGGGCCCCGTGCTAGCCTCGCATTTGGCTAATCAGATTAGGAATTTTTTCCGGTATCTTGACTGAATCACCCGAAGGGATGGCTAATGCGGCCGGTCGAAGTGCTCGAAGAACTCGTGGTCCTGCTGGACGAGTCCGGCCGCGAAATCGGCACGGCCCCGAAGCTCAGTGTGCACGACACAGACACCGCGCTCCACCTCGCTTTCTCCTGCCACGTGCTCAATCCGGCCGGCGAGGTTCTCGTCACCCGACGCGCCCTGTCGAAGAGGACCTGGCCGGGCGTCTGGACCAATTCCTTTTGCGGCCATCCGCTCCCGGGCGAGGAATTTCCCGCTGCCATCGAGCGGCGCGCGCTGTTCGAGCTCGGACTCTCGATTGCGAACCTGACGGTCACCCTGCCTGACTTCCGCTACCGCGCCGTCGACAGCAGCGGCATCGTCGAGAACGAGATCTGCCCCGTCTACCTGGCCCGCGCCACCGGCGAACCCGTACCCAACCCGGACGAGGTCATGGAATTTGCCTGGGTGGAGCCGGCCGCCCTGCAGCGCTCGGTGCGGGACGCCCCGTGGGCGTTCAGCCCCTGGTTGGGGCTGCAGCTCCAGGAATTGACCAGTTTCGATGCATGAAATCCAGGCGCTCGGGGTAGGGACGGAGTTGCAGCGTTTTTTCGCCGCCGCCCGCCTGCGTGCCAGCGACTACGGCGAACACTATGTCGCGCTCTGGGACTCTCTTGAGCAGGCCAGCAGCGGCGGCAAGCGTGTGCGCCCCGCACTGGTGCTGGCTGCGTTCACCGGCCTCGGCGGCACCGACCTCACCCTGGCCACTCCGGTCGCGGTCAGCTTCGAACTGTTGCACACGGCCTTCGTGATCCACGACGACGTGATCGACCACGACCTCGCCCGCCGCGGCGTGGCCAACATCGCCGGGCAGTTCACCGAGCGCGCCCTCGCCCACGGAGCCGGCGACCAGGCCGGGGCGTGGGCCGCGACGGCCGCGATCCTGGCCGGCGACCTGGCGCTGAGCGAGGCCCACCGCGCCCTCGCGATGCTGCCGGTCGAGCTCGAACTGCGCGGCCGCCTGCTCGACCTGCTCGATCGAGCGGTGTTCGTCTCCGCTGCCGGGGAACTGGCGGACGTCACCAACGCCGCGTCGAAGCATCCGCTCACGGTGGCCCAGGTCATCTCCACCCTGGAGCAGAAGACGGCGGTCTACTCGTTCGAGGCTCCCCTGCAGGCCGGCGCCATCCTGGCCGGCGGCTCGGCCGAGGCGATCGACGTGCTCGGCGCCTACGGCCGCCTGATCGGCGTGGCCTTCCAGCTGACCGACGACGTTCTCGGGGTCTTCGGCAACCCGGAGAAGACCGGCAAAAGCGTGCTCACCGACCTGCGGGAAGGCAAGCAGACGACCCTGATCGCCCACGCGGGCACCACCCGCGGCTGGCCAGAGATCGCCCCCTTCATCGGCAAGGCCGACCTCACCGAGGCGGAAGCGGACACCGTGCGCGGCCTGCTTCGTGACTGCGGTGCCCTGCAGGCAACGGATGAGCTGGCCACCGACCACTGCACTCGCGCCGTGGCCGCGCTCGACACGGCCGCCGTACCGGCGCCCCTGCGCGCGCTGCTCACCACCCTGGCAGGCACCGCCGTGAATCGCAGCCGATGAAACGTGACAGCCCCGACGACCACACCGGCATCGCGAAGTACAACGCCGCGGCCCGGGCCAGCTCCGCCACGGTCATCGGCCACTATTCCACCTCGTTCGGCCTCGCGGCCCGTCTCCTCGAGCCGCGCGTGCGCAGCCAGGTGCGCACCATCTACGCCCTGGTCCGGGTCGCCGATGAGATCGTGGACGGCGCCGCAAGCCAGGCCGGCGTGAACGTGGACGGCCAGCGCGACCTGCTGGACGCGCTCGAACGGGAGACCAGCCAGGCGATGGGGTCGGGCTTCAGCACCAATCTGGTCGTGCACGCCTTCGCGGCGACCGCCCGGGAAGCCGGAATCGACACCAGCCTGACCACACCCTTCTTCGCCTCGATGCGCCGGGACCTCGACCCGTCGCCGTTCGACGCGGCCGGAGTGGCCGAGTACATCTACGGTTCGGCCGAGGTGATCGGGCTGATGTGTCTGCGCTGCTTCGTGCAGGACACGCGGTGCGCGACCGATGAGCTCCAGGTTCTCGAGGCCGGTGCCCGGAGCCTCGGCGCGGCCTTCCAGAAGGTCAACTTCCTGCGCGACCTCGCCGCCGACCGGGACGCCCTCGGCCGCAACTACTTTCCCGGTGTGAACCTGCTGACCATGACCGAAACACAGAAGAACGAACTCCTCGACGACATGGACGCCGACCTCGACGCGGCGGCCCGCGTGTTGCCCATGCTCCCAGTGGGGAGCCGCCGCGCGGTCACCGCTGCACACCACCTCTTCGCCCGCTTGTCGGCGAAGCTGCGAGTCACCCCCGCGCGAGAACTGATGAGCGCCCGGGTACGGGTGCCGGATCCGGAGAAAATCATGATTGCACTCACCGCGTCGTTCGGACCGGGAGCGTGGAAGCGATGAGCGCACCGACCAGGCACACCGTTGTCATCGGCGGCGGCATCGCCGGACTGGCCAGCGCCGCGCTGCTGGCCCGGGACGGCCACCAGGTCACCCTGCTCGAAGCGCAGGCCACCCTCGGCGGCCGGGCCGGCTTCTGGGACGTCGACGGCTTCCGGTTCGAGACCGGGCCGTCCTGGTACCTGATGCCGCAGGTGTTCGACCACTTCTACCGGCTGTTCGGCACATCCTCCGCGGAACAGCTCGACCTGACCCGCCTCGATCCGGGCTACCGGGTCTTCTTCGAGGGCACGACGGAGCCGGTGGACATCGCGGCCGAGCGGGCCGACAACATCCGTCTGTTCGAAAGCCTCGAACCCGGTGCGGGCGCGGCCCTCGACCGCTACCTCGTCTCGGCCAAAGAGACATATGACATGGCAGTCAAACGGTTCCTGTATACAAGCTTCGCCTCCTTCACACCCCTGCTGGTTCCGGATGTCCTGAAGCGGCTCGGTCGGTTGGCCCGACTGCTGCTGCAGCCGCTGGACAAGTTCGTGGCCGGCTATGTGAAGGACCACCGTTTGCGCCAGATCCTCGGCTACCCGGCCGTGTTTCTCGGCTCCTCGCCCGACCAGACCCCGTCGATGTACCACCTGATGAGCCACCTCGACATGGCCGACGGCGTGCTCTACCCGCAGGGTGGGTTCACTCGGCTGATCGACAGCATCGCCGACATCGCGAAAGCTCAGGGCGTGACCGTGATCACCGAGGCGACTGTGACGGCGATCCACACCACCCCGGGCGCCGCAACCGCCGTCGCCGGGGTCAGCTATCGCACGGGCGACGGCACCAGTGTCACCCTCGACGCCGACACGGTCGTCTCGGCCGCCGACCTGCACCACACGGAGACCGAGCTGCTGCCGGCATCCGCGCAGACCTACCCCGAGCGCTGGTGGCAGAAACGCGTCTCCGGTCCGGGCGCCGTGCTCGTGATGCTCGGCATCAAGGGAGACCTGCCCGAGCTGAAACATCACAGCCTGTTCTTCACCAGGGACTGGGCCGAGAACTTCGGCCGTATCTTCGGCAAGAAGACCAGCGTGCCCTCGCCGGCCTCCTTCTACGCCTGTATGCCCAGTGCCACCGACCCGGGAGTCGCCCCTGAGGGCTACACGAACATGTTCCTGCTGGTGCCGATCCCCGCCGACCCGGGCCTCGGCCACGGCGGGATCAACGGCCAAGGCTCGGCCGCGATCGAGAAGATCGCGGATGACACCGTCAAACAGCTCAGCGACTGGGCCGGCATTCCCGACCTGGCGGAGCGGATCGTGGTGCGCCGCACGGTGGGACCCGGCGACTTCGCCGACGACCTCAACTCCTGGCGCGGCGGGGCCCTCGGCCCGGCGCACACCCTGCGGCAGAGCGCATTCCTGCGCGGCTCCAACGCCTCCGCGAAGGTCGACGGTCTGTTCTACGCCGGCGGAACCACCATCCCGGGCATCGGACTTCCGATGTGCTTGATCAGCGCTGAAATTCTCCTCAAGCGGATCAACTCGGACACGAGCACGGGACCGCTCCCGGAACCGCTGCCGAACTCCGTGCGGGCGCCGCTGCCGGAAGCCCAGTGACTTCGGCAGCACAGTGAATCCGGTAGTGCTGTGACGTTCGCGTATCTGCTGACCCTGCTTCTCAGCCTGGGGGCGATGGTGCTGCTCGACCGTCGCTTCCGGCTGTTCTTCTGGCGGAACCCGGTGCGAGCTGCCATCGTGCTCGGCGTCGGGTTGGTGTACTTCCTCGTCTGGGACCTCTTCGGAATCGGCCTGGGCATCTTCTACCGGGGCGAGACGACCCTGATGACCGGTCTGCAGCTGGCCCCGGAGCTGCCCGTGGAGGAGTTCTTCTTCCTCACCTTTCTCTGCTACCTCACCATGAACGCCGTGCAGGGGGCGCGCCTGCTGCTCGCCTCCCGGGCCGAACGGGCCGGCGTCGACGAGGGGAGCGACGAGTGACCTACCTGCTCCTGAACACCGTCTTCCTTCTGCTCGCCACGGCTGTGTTCCTCACGGCCGTGCGCCGCGGCCGGCTCTCCCGGCACAGCATCCGTGCCGCTGGGATCGCCATGGCCGCCGTGCTCGTGCTCACGGCCGTTTTCGACAGCATTATGATCGGGGTCGGACTGGTCGACTACGATCCCAGCCGCATCTTTGGATTGCGGATCGGCCTGGCCCCGATCGAAGACTTCGCCTATCCCGTTGCGGCAGCGCTCCTGCTGCCCGCGCTCTGGGCTCTGCTGGAAAGAAAACCGAATGACTGAGACTCGCACCCCACCGCTCTGGAAGACCCGGCAGGTGCTGCTCTCGTCACGGCCGCTGAGCTGGATCAACACGGCGTTCCCGTTTGCCGCCGCGTATGTGGTGACGACCGGCCGGGTGGACGCCTTGCTGCTGGTGGGCACCCTCTTCTTCCTCATTCCGTACAACCTGCTGATGTACGGAATCAACGACGTCTTCGACTACGAGTCCGACCTGCGCAACCCGCGCAAGGGCGGCGTCGAGGGAGCCATGCTGGACCCGGTCCTTCACCGCACGGTGCTCGTCTCCGGAATCGTGACGGCTGTGCCCATGCTGGTGGCGATGCTCGTCCTGGCCGGCACGGAGCATCCGTGGTCATGGTTCATTCTGGCCGTGAGCCTGTTCGCGGTGGCCGCGTACTCCGTTCCGGGACTGCGGTTCAAGGAGCGCCCGATGGTGGACTCGATCACCTCGAGCACCCACTTCGTCAGCCCCGCCGTCTACGGTCTCGTGGTGGCCGGCGCCGTCGTGAGGCCCGGCCTGGTTGCCCTGCTCGCCGCGTTCTTCCTTTGGGGCATGGCCAGCCACGCGTTCGGCGCCGTGCAGGACGTCGTGCCCGACCGGGAAGGCGGCATCGCCTCGATCGCGACCGCGCTCGGCGCCGCGCGGACCGTGCGCCTCGCGATCGCATTCTGGGCCCTGGCCGGACTGCTCATGCTTGTGACCGACTGGCCCGGGCTGCTGGCCTCGGTGCTCGCGGTGCCCTACATTCTGGCGGCCTGGCCGTTCCGGTCGGTGTCGGACGAGCGGTCCGAGACCGCGAACGCCGGCTGGACGCGTTTTCTCTGGCTCAACTTCCTGACCGGATTCCTGGTGACCATGCTGCTGATCGCCTGGGGGAAGCTCGGGCCTTTCTAGGGTGCGGGCCGTTCGGGTCTGCGCGCCGTAGAGTCGAGGGATGGAGCCTCTGACCACCGCCCGTGTCGACAGCTGGACCTGGGCCGTGCGGATGTTCAAGACCCGTTCCCAGGCCACGGCCGCCTGCCGAGCCGGTCACGTCAAGGTGAACGGCGAGCGGGCCAAGTCCGCGCAGACCGTGCGGATCGGCGACGAGGTGCGGGTGCGCATCAGCGGTTTCGACCGCATCCTGGTCGTGTCGAAGATCATGGTCAAACGGGTCAGCGCGCCAGTCGCGGCGGAGTGCTTCGTCGACCAGACTCCCCCGCCGCCCCCGCGCGAGGAGGTGGCGCTCCTCCCGATGCGGGACCGCGGCGCCGGCCGTCCCACCAAGCGCGAACGCCGCGAGATCGACAAGCTTCGGGCGCCCGAGGTGCTTCCGCCTGGCCCCGACGACGAGTAGCAGCGTCCCGGCTCAGTCGTGGGTCAGGCCCGGCCGAGCTCGCGTGTCGCCGGATGTGCCAGATCACCGCCCGTGCAGCCGGGCGGTGCGGTTCGGACATTCACCCCTCGTTCTGGCTCTCCGCCGAAACGACGGTGGAATCGCAGCCAGACGGGCGCGGCTAGGGTGGCGGCCTACCTGCCGTTCATGCCGCGCACGGCCGGCCCGGCGGGGTGGAGGCCGAGCAGAGGTAGAGCCAAGGAACCGGCGTCTTCCAAGATGCCGTCGACGATGCTCAGCTTCTCCGTGCGCTGGGCGCCGGCGGGCCGGCTTTCCCGCTCGGTGACGAGCACGCTCAGCCCGGTCCGGGCCAGGACGAGCGCCGCCCCCGGCCCGTGGGCCCGGCTCCAAACACGTCGACGTCAGGCACGGGACCTCCAGGCCAGGGTGATGGGGGCCACGAGCAGGCCGACCTCCGAGCGCACCCACCACTCTCGGGTCTCTCGGCGTTCGTCCGGAGTGGAGTAGCGGTAGCGGTAGACCCGGGCGCGCACGTAGCGGGGCGGGGCCTGCGGGAACGGGTTGACCCGCACCATCCGCAGCGTGGGTCGGTCGCCCTCGAGGAGGCGGGCCAGGAACATCTCGAACCAGCGGGTGCCCGGGTCGCCGAGCGCCAGGAACCACATCAGCCAGTCCAGGCGCAGGTGGTACGGCGCGAACTGGCGGGGCCGGTGCTCGGGGTCGCCGGGCTTGCCGCGGAATTCGTAGGCGCGCCAGCCCGTCTCGTCAGTCGGGTCGGCGGCGTCGCTGCCCTCGACGACCACCTCGTGGCGCTGCCGGGTGACCGTGCCGAACGCACCGTAGGCGTTCACCAGATGGTACCGGTTGAAGCTCGCATTCATCAGTTGCCGGCGGGCGACCAGGTTGCGAAGCGGCCAGTAGCTGAGCACCAGGAGCAGGGAGGTGGCCAGGCTGACCACGATCACGAACCAGAGCGGGCCATCCGGTGCGGCCTCCCCGGCCGGCAGCCACGGCAGCACCGCGCGCAGCGTGGCGTCGTCGACGGCAGAGAAGGCCAGCACGATGGTGATCCAGTTCAGCCAGGCGAAGTTGCCGGTGAGCACCAGCCAGAACTGGCTGAGGATCACGATCAGGGCCGCGACGGATGCGACGGGCTGGGGCGCAAAGAGGAAGAACGGCACGACCAGCTGCGCGAAGTGGTTGCCGATCACCTCCCCGCGGTGGAACCACGGGGGCAGATGGTGTGCGAACCAACTGAGCGGGTTCGGCATCGGCTGCGTTTCATGGTGGTAATAGAGAGCGGTCAGGTCTCGCCACTCCCGGCCGCCGCGGATCTTAATCAGGCCGGCGCCGAATTCCAGCCGGAAGAGCAGCCAGCGGCAGAACAGGATCACGAAGAGCGGAGGGGCCACCTGCTCGGAGCCGAGGAAGGCCACCACGAAACCGGCCTCCAGCAGCAGACTCTCCCAGCCGAACGAGTAGAAGGATTGGCCGACGTTGACGATCGACAGGTAGCCCACGAAGAGCAGGAGGAAAGCGACCATCGGCAGCCAGGGCGACCCGAGCTGCGGCAGGCCGGCCACGAGCGTGGCCGCCACGGCGGCGCCGGACCAGGCGAGGGAACGCAGCATCCGGTCGGAGTAATGCCAGTGGAAAATACTCGGCGACGCGCTGAACCTCACGCGGGCCACAAAACGGGCCACCGGGAGCAGGCCATGGTCGCCGAGCAGCGCGGGGAATTGGTTGACGGCCGAAACGAAGGCGATCAGGTAGCAGGCAGCCACCCCGCGCTGCAGCACCTGCCGCGCGATCTCGTATTCTCCGGCCCCGAACCAGTCCATTTGCGCACAATCTAGGCCTTCCCCGGCCTGGGTTCAATCGGACCGGCTGTAATCGGAGCCGCCCCCTTGACGGGGGAAACTAAACCGGTATAGCCTTTCTAAACCGGTTCAGGTTGGGTCGGCTGTCAATGAGGAGGCCCAGAAACGTGCCTGCGAACATTCCTGCCACCACCACCGTGAACCCCACCGCTCAGTCCACCACGAAGTCCGCCGCGAAGTCGGTCGCGAACCCCCCAAAGGTCACCATCGAGGTGGTCGCCAAGCGGGCCGGCGTCAGCAAGGGCCTCGTCTCCTTCGCTCTCAACAACCGGCCCGGAGTCGCCCCCGAGACCCGGGTGCGCATCCTTCAGGTCGCCAAGGAGCTGGGCTGGAAGCCGTCCCTCCGCGCCCGGTCGCTCTCCACGCAGCGGTCCTACGCGCTCGGCCTCGTGATCGCCCGCAACCCGGACGTGCTTGCCTCCGACCCGTTCTTTCCCTCCTTCATCGCGGGCGTCGAGAGCATCCTTGCCCCGGAAGGTCGCGCCCTCGTGCTCAGCGTCGTTCCCGACGAGGAGACCGAGTTGAAGACCTACCGCTCACTCGTGGCCGACGGGCGCGTCGACGGGGTCTTCCTCAGCGACCTCCGCCACGGCGACCCGCGCATCCCGCTCCTCGCCGAGCTGGGTCTGCCGGCGGTCACGCTCGGACGCCCCGACGGGCCCAGCCCCTTCCCCGCGGTGACCGTGGACGACACACCTGGTGTGATGGCATCCGTCGCTCACCTCGCCACCCTCGGCCACCGCCGCATCGCGCACGTCGCGGGCAGCTCGACGCTGCTGCACGGCAGCCGCCGGCGCGCGGCCTTCGCCGCCGCCCTGCGCGAGGCGGGCCTGCCGGAGGGGCAGACCGTCGAGACCGATTTCTCCGTGGGCGCCGGGTCAGATGCCACTCGGCGCCTCCTGACCCAGGACACGCCCCCGACTGCGATCGTCTACGCCAACGACCCGATGGCCATCGCCGGTCTCGGCATGGCGCACAAGCTGGGCGTGCGGGTCCCCGACGACCTCTCGATCACGGGCTACGACGACATCGACTTCTGCCGTTACGTGTACCCGCCCCTGACCACCGTCAGCGCAGCACCGATGGCGTGGGGGCGCGCGGCGGCGAGCACGCTTTTGGCCCTGATGGAGAACGGCTCGGCGGACGACGTGGACCTCCCGGCGGCCCGGCTCGTGGTGCGCGGGTCGACCGCCCCGCCCCACGGCTGACCCACAGCGCTGACACATGTTTACCGCAGCAAGGCTGCTGCGGGTTTCGAGAAATGGAGCACCACATGCACAGCAATGGAATGGCCAAGCGGATTCTCACCGTTACGGCGGCATCCGCCACAGTGGCCCTGGCACTGAGCGCTTGCGCGTCAGGGGGGACGACGGGTGACGCGGCCACCAACCGCGGGCCGATCACGATCTGGTACTCGAACAACGAAACCGAGATCGCCTGGGGCAAGCAGATGGTGGAGGCCTGGAACGCCGAGAACCCGGATGAAAAGGTGAAGGCGCAGGAAATCCCGGCCGGTAAGAGCAGCGAGGAGGTCATCGGTGCCGCCATCACGGCCGGCAACGCCCCCTGCCTCGTATTCAATACGGCCCCGGTCGCGGTGCCGCAGTTCGAGAAGCAGGGTGGTCTCGTCGACCTCTCCAGCTTTGAGGACGGCGCCGCCTACATCGAGGCACGCAGCGGCGACACGGCCGAGCAGTACCAGGGCGCCGACGCGAAGTACTTCCAGATGCCGTGGAAGTCCAACCCCGTCATGATCTTCTACAACAAGGACATGTTCACCGCCGCCGGACTCGACGCCGAGAACCCCCAGTTGGCCACCTACGACGAATTCCTCGCCACCTCGCGCACCCTCGTCGAGAGCGGCGCCGCGCCGAACGCCATCTACCCGGCCCCGACCAGTCAGTTCTTCCAGAGCTGGTTCGACTTCTACCCGCTCTACGCCGCCGAAACCGGTGGCACGCAGTTGATCGAAGACGGTGAGGCCACCTTCAACGACGAGGACGGCGCGAAGGTCGCGGAGTTCTGGAAGACCCTGTACGCCGAGGGTCTTGCCGGCAAAGAGCAGTACCAGGGCGACTCGTTCGCCGATGGCCAGGCCGCGATGTCCATCGTCGGCCCGTGGGCCGTGTCGGTGTACAAGGACGCCGTGAACTGGGGTGCGGTTCCCGTTCCCACCAGCGAGGGCACTCCGGCCGAGGAAACCTACACGTTCAGTGACGCGAAGAACGTCGGAATGTTCACGGCCTGCGAGAACCAGGCCACCGCCTGGGATGTGCTGAAATTCGCCACCAGCGAGGACCAGGACGGACAGCTTCTCGAGCTGACCGGCCAGATGCCGCTCCGCGAGGACCTCCCAACGGTGTACCCGGAGTACTTCGCGGCCAACCCGGCCTACGAGCAGTTCGGCGACCAGGCATCCCGCATGGTCGAGGTTCCCAACGTCTCCAGCTCGGTCGCCGCCTGGCAGGCCTTCCGCGACGCGTACACGAAGTCGGTCATCACCGGCGAGGGTGAAATCCCCGCCGCCCTCGACTCCGCCGCCGAGAAGATCAAAACCCTGATCTCCAAGCCGTAACGGATGTCCCAGTCAACCGCGAGTCGGACCGTCGCCGGGAGGAGCACAACTCCTCCCGGCGGGGGCCCCCGCCGCCGCAAACACCCCCTTCTGGGCAAGAACCCGTTCGGGCTCCTGCTCAGCGCCCCCTACCTCATCTTCGTTCTGGCCGTCTTCGCCTACCCGCTGGTCTTCGCCTTCTGGATGTCGTTCCACGACTACTTCTTCGCAGCACCCGGCGCCGCTGTGGACCGGCCATTCGTCGGCCTGGACAATTTTCGGGAAGTGCTGGCCGACCCGGCCATCATCCGTTCCTTCGGCAACGTGGGAGTCTTCCTGCTGATCAACGTGCCGTTGACGGTCATCCTCTCGCTCATGCTCGCCACCGCCTTGAACAAGGCCGTGCGGTTCCGCACCTTCCTGCGCGTCGCCTACTACGTGCCCTACGTGACCGCGAGCGTCGCCGTCGTCGGCGTCTGGATCTTCCTGTTCAGCGGCAACGGCCTCGTGAACCAGATTCTCGGGCCGCTCGCGCCCGATCCGGCGTGGCTGATCAACGAGGACTGGGCCATGCCCACCATCGCGATCTTCGTGACCTGGAAGGGCCTCGGATTCTTCATTCTGCTCTACCTGGCCGCCCTGCAGAACGTGTCGGAGGAACTGTACGAGGCCGCTTCAACGGATGGCGCGGGCAGGATCCGAAGTTTCTTCTCGGTCACCGTGCCGGGCGTACGCCCGGCGACTGTGCTCGTGCTGCTGCTCTCGACGGTCACCGGCGCCAACCTCTTCACGGAGCCGTACCTGCTCACCGGCGGCGGCGGCCCGAACGGGGCATCCTCGTCACCCGTGCTGATGATGTACCAGCGCGGGATCGAACAGGGGTCGCCCGACACGGCGGCCGCGATCGGCGTCATCCTCGTGATCGGAGTTCTCATCCTCGCGTTCATCCAGCGCAAGCTTGCAGGCGGTGACGAATCATGAGCCGCGGGCAGAACATCCTGCGGGGTGTGGTGCTCACGGTCGGGGCGCTTGTGTTCCTGTTCCCCTTCTACTACATGGTCATCGGCTCGCTCCAGAAGGAACCGGACCCGACTGTCGCCGGCGCGTTCCCGAACCCCGCCAACCTGACGCTCGACAACTACGGTGACATCAACAGCCGGATCAACCTGCTGCAGGGGCTGCTCAACTCGGGGATCTTCACGGGTGGCGTCATTCTCTTCACCGTGGTTTTCGGTGTTCTAGTGGGCTACGCCCTCGCCCAGCTGCAGTGGCGCGGACGCGGTGTCACCTTCGCTCTCGCACTGCTCGTGCAGGTCGTGCCGTTCCAGCTGCTGATGATCCCGCTCTACGTGATGATCGCCCGGGACTACGGACTGGCCGACAACTATCTGGGCATGATCCTGCCGTTCGCCATCAACTCGACTGCCGTGATCATCTTCCGGCAGTACTTCCTGCAGATTCCGAAGGATCTGTTCGATGCCGCCCGCATCGACGGCGCCGGCGAACTGCGGATCCTGCGGCGGATCGCCCTGCCTCTGGTGCGGCCGGCCCTGCTGACCGTCGTGCTGCTGACCTTCATCGGACCGTGGAACGAATTCCTCTGGCCGTTCCTGATCACCAAGGAAGCGTCCCTCCAGCCTCTCGCCGTGTCACTCGCCAACTACCTCAGCAATATCGCCGCTACAGCGGCGAACCCGTTCGGGGCGGTTCTCGCCGGGGCCTGCGTCCTGGCCGCCCCTGCTGTGATCCTGTTCCTCCTCTTCCAACGGCACTTCGTGTCGAACAATATCGGCTCCGGCGTGAAAGGTTAGAAATGCCCAACCCCACTGAATTCCCCTACACCCTGACCCGAATGGGCGTCATCATGACGCCCGAAGCGGGCAACGACCTCGAGGCCGAGGGGGTGCTGAACCCCGGCACGGGGCACTCTGCCGACGGCACTCTGTATCTGCTCCCCCGACTGGTCGCCACCGGAAACGTCTCCCGCGTCGGACTCGCAAAGGTCATCATCACCGACGGCGTACCCACGGGCGTCGAACGCGAGGGTGTCGTTCTTGCACCGGACCGCGGCTGGGAGCGCGGCGCGAACAACGCCGGAGTGGAAGATCCCAGGATCACCTTCGTTCCCCGGCTCGGCCTACACGTGATGACCTACGTCGCCTACGGCCCCCTCGGCCCGCGCACGGCCGTGGCCGTGTCCTCGGACCTGCGCGAGTGGCGCCGGCTCGGTCCGGCGCTGTTCGCGTTCGACGACACGCTGGACATGGACCTGAACCTGTTCCACAACAAAGACACCGTGTTCTTCCCGGAGCCGGTCGCCGGCCCGAATGGAGTCGAGTGCTTCGCCGTGCTGCACCGCCCGATGTGGGATCTGGGCGAGGTCAAGCCGGGTGAGGGCATCCGTGTTCCCGCCGGCGTCACCGACACCCGGCAGAGCATCTGGATCAGCTATCTGCCGGTCGCGGATGTGCTCGCCGACATCACGAAGCTCACCTTCTGGAGCGGCCACCGTTTCCTGGCCGGGCCGGAGTTCGCGTTCGAAGAGCTGAAGATCGGCGGCGGCCCTGCCCCGTTGCGGGTGCCGGAGGGCTGGCTGCTGATGCACCACGGCGTCACCGGAACCATCGACGGCGCGTTCTCGCAGCAGCAGAAGGTGAACTACTCGGCCGGAGCGATGATTCTCGACGCGGACGACCCGACCATCGTGCTGAAGCGCACGTCGGAGCCGCTGCTCAAGGCGGAGACGCCCGATGAGATCAGCGGCATCGTGCCGAACGTGGTGTTTCCGACCGCGATCGAGGAGATCGCGGGGCAGCTGTTCGTGTTCTACGGCATGGCCGACTCGAAGATCGGCGTGGCGCGCCTGGATCGCATGGGCTCGTAGGGGCTCAGGTTCTGGCGTTGGCGTGCGTGAGCGCTTGAGCGCTTGTCTGTTGATGGCGGTCTCGGCGGGGCTCATCCCCAGGAGGCCGCCTTCGGCTTTCGTGGCGCAGGGTGTGGAAGCAGGCGCACCGCTGACGCTGCAAACGATCATCGGTGGCGCCGCGCGGCCAAACAGCCGGGCGGCTGAACAAAGATACGAAACTGCTATCCACAAAAAGTGAGTGACACTCGCCTACCTGTGCTCCTTAAAGTATCCTCATAACATGACGAACCTCGCGGATGACCTCAGGCAGGCGGCCGATGCCGTCGCCTTGCTGGGCTCCTCGAGCGCCGACCTCGCGGCTCTTCCCGACGCCGAGGCTTTGGCCGGCCAGAAGCGGATGGCCGGCGCGCGGCGTCTGCTCGACACCTATGCCGCGTTNGCGGATGGCCGGCGCGCGGCGTCTGCTCGACACCTATGCCGCGTTGATGGCCGCAACCATCGCCCGCCGGTCCCGCCCGGAACTCGGCCACTCGGGGCTGGCCGCGCAGCAGGGGTTCCTCTCGCCCGAGGCCCTGATCCAGAACTGGACCGGCTCATCCATGGGCGACGCCTACAAGCTCGTCGCGGTCGGCACGATGATGGCCGACACCGAGGCGGCCGACAGCTGGTCGAAGAGGCGCTCTCGACGCTCTCGACGCCCGACGCCCGACGCCGACGCCGACGCTGTCGACGTCGCGGCGTTCACCGCGAGGGTGCCCTGGCAGGCGCCGATCGCCCGGGCCGTCACCGCCGGCACGCTCTCGGTTGACGCGGCCGAGGCGATCCGGGCCGGGCTCGGCCAGATCGACGCGGCAGTTACCGCGGAGAAGCTCCGGGTGGCCCTCGCGGCGCTCCTCACCGAGGCACCGTCACTGAATGCCGACGAGGTCTTCAAACGGGCCCGCCGGATGCGCGACCGGCTCGATCAGGCCGGCATCACCGCCCACGAGAAGCAGGCCCACGACGACCGCTCCCTGAAGGTCTACCGGCTGAGCAACGGCAACGTGCGCCTGAACGGGCTCTTCGCCCCCGAAGACGGCGAATTCGTGCTCTCCACCTTCGACTCCATCACCAGCCCCCGCCGCGGCGGAGTGCGGTTCGTCGACGCGGAGCGGGCAGCCTGGGCAAAGAAGATGCAACAGGACCCGCGCAGCACCGAGCAGATCGCCGCTGACTCCCTCGTGCAGCTGCTCAAAATCGCCGGCGAGGCCGACCCCGGCCGGGTCTTCGGCGGACGCCGCCAGGCGGCGCGTGATCGTGACCGAGAAAGCCCTCACAGCCGAACCCGCCGCGCCGGGTCCCGCCGAACCCGCCGCTCACGGGCAGATCGAAGGCAACCCGGTCCCCATCTCGCAGGAGACCATCGACCGGGTGCTCTGCGACACCGGCACCCGCGGCATCAAATTCGACGACATCGGCCAAATCATCAACGTCGGCCGTGACGAACGACTCTTCACCGAGAAACAACGCGCCGCGATGGGAGTGCGCGACGGCGGATGCCGGTGGGTCGACTGCGACCGATCACCGTCCTGGACCGAAGCCCACCACATCAACGACTGGCTCACCGACAGCGGAGACACCAACCTCGCCGAAGAAGTACTGCTCTGCCACCCGCACCACCTACTGCTACACAACCAGCACTGGAAGATCACCCGCACCGGAACGCAACACTGGCTGCGGCCACCGGTGGAGAACGACCCGGAACAGACACTGATCGCACTGCCGAGCAAGCGGGTGGGGCTGTAGGGCGCGGCTCTCGTCCCGGGTCTTAACAGGCTCGACCAGCGTCGTGGGGCGGCGGGGCGCGGCGGGGCGCGGCGCGGCGTGCTATTCGGCGGGCGGCGCGGTGGGAAGGAGGGCGAGGGTGGCCTTGAGGCGGGCCTCGGCGTCGTCGTCACCCTGACCCGCGAGACTCGCCGCGATGTTCGCCTCGGTCACGGCGCGGAGCACCTCGTCCCGCTGGATGCGCACGCCCCGGGGAGCGTCGACGCCGATCCGGATGCTGTCACCGCGCACGTCGAGAACGGTGATGACGATGTCGTCACCGATGAGGATCTTCTCCCCCTGTTTGCGTGTTAGAACCAGCACTCGTCCAGCCTAGCTTGACCGGTCGGGCCGGCCCGCGAGCCGTCGCCGCATTCCGGCCACGGTGCTGGCCTCGGCGGGGGCGCCGTCGACCCAACCGATGGGGATCTGCAGCTCATCGACGGTCTCAGGCGAGACGGTGTCGCCATAGCCCGTCACCGCGATCGCGTCGACGTGCACGCTCTGGGCAACCTCAGCCGCCCACCGGGCGGTGTCTGCGGGCTTGCGGCCGGCATCGACGACCAGCCAGACCTGCTCGGCACCGAGCGCGGCCACCAATGCGGCGTAGATGTCCGCCGTGGCCGGGTCGGCACCCAGACCGAAGGCCAGAATTCCGGTCTGTCCGAGCTTGACTCCCCTGGCCCGTGCCTCCAGCGCCGTGCGCCGGTCGAGGATGCGCGCGAGCCCGGCCGCGGCAGGCGCTCCGTCGTCGATCGCGCCGGCCACGAGGACCTCAGCCGAACCATGCGCCACGGCCAGCTCCCGCGCAATCCGCACCGCGGCATCCTGCCACCCGACGACGAGAACGAGGTTTCCGACACCCGGGAGCGGCCGCGGCACCGCCGCTTCGGCGGCCGCCTGCTCACTCTCTCTCAGCCGGGCGTCCCTGCGCCTGCCGCCCCCCTGGGCGGCCGCCGGGGCGGGGGCGGGCGGCGCGGGAGTGGGCAGCACCGGCGGGATGGGTTCCTGGGTGGCGAAGGTGAGTTCGTCCATCAGTCGGGCGAAGCCGTCCGTCGCGGTCGACAGGGGCGGGGAGGAGACGGGTGCCGCGGCCCGGGGAAAACCCGCTTCCGCCGCGTCGGCATCGTCGAGAAGCGCGGCGATGCCGAGCCGGGCCTGCACGTCGAGTCGGGAGTGGGCCGCGCGCCGCCGCCGCTCCGGCACCTCGACCGTGACCTCGATGTGCCGGCGGGCGAAGAAGCCCTTGATTCCGCCGACGGTGACCCGTTCGGCGGCCACGATGCGCGCATCCGCACCGTGCTCGGCGAGGATGCGTGCCTTCAGCTCCTGGAGGGATGAACCCTCAAGCTGAAATCGACTCGGTTCCACGTACCACTCCCACCGTTTCGATGGCCACGTTCGCCGAGGTGACCTCCTGATAGGACAGCACGGAGATACCGCCGGACTGCGCCGACACCAGTCGACGGATGGCCGGGCGCAGCGCCGGCGCGCAGACCAGCACCGCGGAGAGTCCGGCCGCTTCCACGTTGCCCAGCGCCTCCTTCAGCGACCCGAGAATGGCGTCGACCCGGTTCGGCTCCAACATGATCTGGGTGCCCTGGTCGGAGGGACGCATCCCCTCGAGCATGGACTGCTCCAAGGCAGGCTCGATCATGATCACCCGGAGCAGCCCGTCGTCGAGATACTGCGCTGTGAGAGCCGGGCCCAGCGCCTGACGGGCCGTCTCGATCAGGCCCTCCGGGTCATTCGACACCTTGGCGCGCAGGGAGAGGGACTCGTAGATGCGGGGCAGGTCGTTGATCGGGATCTGCTCCGCGAGCAGACCCTGCAGCACGCGCTGCACCTCGGCGAGGGAGAGCAGTCCGGGGATCAGATCCTCCACGGCGGACGGATTGACCAGCCGCACCCCCTCGGTGAGCACCCGCACGTCCTCGCGGGTGAGGAGCCTCGCCGCGTTGCCGGTGATGATCGAGGACAGGTGGGTGATGAGCACCGACACCCGGTCGATGACCGTGGCCCCGGTCATCTCCGCGCTGTGCCGCATCTCGCTGGGCACCCACTTGCCGGTGAGGCCGAACACGGGCTCCACCGTGGCCTGGCCCGGCAACGAGTCGAGGGCGTCGCCGAGGGCGAGCACCTTGCCGGCCGGGGCGACCCCGCGGCCGGCCTCCACGCCGGCGATCCGGATCGAATAGGTGGAGGAGGGCAGGTCCATGCTGTCGCGGGTGCGCACGGGCGGCACCACCACGCCGAGGTCGATGGCAACCTTGCGGCGCAGGGCACGCACGCGAGCCAGGAGGTCGTCCTGGGCTCCGGAGACAAGGTCGACGAGGTCAGGGGCCAGCAGGATCTCCAGGGCGTGCACCCGCATGGTTTCGATCAGGTCTTCTGGTGTGTCGGAGCGGGGCGCCATCGCCTCGGCGGCGACACCGGCATCCCGGCCCGCCTGGTCGCGGCTCTCCCCTGCCTTGATCCGGCGGGCGAAGAGGATCAGACCCAGCCCGATCACCACGAACGGGATGATCGGCATGCCCGGGATCAGGGCCATCAGGAGTGCCGCGCAGCCCGCGATCATCAGTGCGTTGCGGGACTGGGTGAGCTGGCCGGAGGCTGCCTCGCCGATGTCGGACTCCGCGTTGGAGCGGGTCACGATCATGCCGGTCGAGACCGCCATCAGCAGGGCCGGGATCTGCGTCACGAGGCCGTCGCCGATGGTGAGCAGGGAGTAGGTGCTCATGGCCTCGGTGACGGACAGTCCGAGCGAAATCATGCCGATCGCGATGCCGCCGACCAGGTTGATGATGATGATGACGATGCCGGCGATCGCGTCACCCTTGACGAATTTCGACGCGCCGTCCATGGCACCGTAAAAGTCCGCCTCGGCGGAGACCTCGGCCCGGCGTTCCCTGGCCTGCACGTCGGTGATCAGGCCGGCATTCAGGTCGGCGTCGATGGCCATCTGTTTGCCGGGCATGGCGTCGAGGGTGAACCGCGCACCGACTTCGGCGACGCGTTCGGCACCCTTGGTGACCACCACGAATTGGATCACGACGAGGATCAGGAAGATCACAGCGCCGATGATGAGCGACCCGCCCACGGCGACGTCGCCGAACGCGGCAATCACCTGCCCGGCGTAGCCGTCGCTGAGCACGAGCCGGGTCGAGGCCACGTTCAAGCCCAGCCGGAACAGGGTGGCGACGAGCAACAGCGACGGGAAAACGGAGAAATCGAGGGGCTTTTTGACAAACATCGTGGTCAGCAGTGTGACCAGCGCCAGGAGGATGTTGACGATGATCAGCACGTCGAGCAGCACGGCGGGCACCGGCACGACGAGCAGCAGGATGATACCGACAACCCCGACCGGCACCGCGAGTTTGGCGAGATTGCTGTTCATCGGTGGCCTCCGGCCGTCAGGACACGATCGTTGAGGGTGTGCACGCGGGAACCGCGGCCGGTGCGTTCGCCGGCTCCAGAGCCGCGAGACTTCAGCGCGAGCACGAAGGCGAGCACCTGCGCGACGGCGTTGTAGAGCTCCACCGGGATCTCGTCACCCAGCTGGCAGGCGCTGTGCAGGGCACGGGTGAGCGGGATGTCCCGCACGATGGGGACCCGGTCGGTCTCCGCCTGTTCCCGGATGCGCGCCGCGATCACTCCCGCTCCCGTGGCCACGACCCGGGGGGCGGACTTGCCCGGCTCGTAGCGGAGAGCGACGGCGAAGTGGGTGGGGTTGACCAGCACGACGTCGGACGTGGCGACGGCGGCGATCATGCGGTTGCGACTCATGGCGAGCTGCCGGGCCCGGCGCTGCGACTTCACCATCGGGTCACCCTCGGAACTCTTGTTCTCATCAGTGACTTCCTTCTTCGTCATGCGGGTGCGCTTGCAGTTGCGCTTCATCACGACGAACACATCCGCGGCGGCGAGTACCAGGCCGGCGATGACAGCCGACTGCACAAGAGCGGTCGCGCCGTCACTGGCCGCTCCGATCAGCACGGAGACGGGCAGTCCCCCGGCCGTCATCAGGATGGGAGCGAGCCCCTGCACCACGAGCACCAGCACGAGACCCACGGCGATGGTCTTGAGCAGCGCCGTGACGCCCTGCCAGACGGCCTGGCCGCCGAAGGTGCGACCGAGGCCGGTCACCAGGTTGAACTGCTCGTATTTTCCGGCGACCTTCTTGAAGTGCACGCCGCCCTGCGCCACAGCGCCCACGAGGACGACCACGAAGACCGTCGCGAGCATCGGGGTGAGGATGGTTCCCATCGAGGCCAGCGAGTCCACCAGCATCTGCACGGCGAGGTCCGGCTGCGGGTTGGCGACCAGGCTGCGAATACGGATCATCTGGTCGGTTCCGGCGTCCGCGGCCAGACCGATGGTGACGGGGGCCATGGCGGCGGCCGCGCCGATGCCGATCCACGCGGTCAGGTCCTGGGACTTGGAGAGCTGGCCCTTGGACCGCACCTCGCGCATCCGTTTGTCGGTGGCTTGTTCGGTCTTCTCACCGGAGTCGGACAGCTATCTCACCCCCAGCATGGTGGCGACGGCGTCGTCGGTCAGCGACGCGACGATGCGCGGCAGGGCCACGAACCCGGCGGCGCCCAGCGTGAACGTGATCAAAATCTTGAGCGGGAACCCGAGCGCGAACGCGTTGAGGGCCGGGGCCACCCGGGTGAGCAGTCCGAGGCCGACGTCGGCGAGGAACAGGACGACGATCAGCGGTCCGGCGATCTGCACGGCGGAGAGCAGCATTTGGCCGACCGCGACTGTGATGGTCTGCATCGGCACCGCGAGGTCGATGCCGCCCCCGATCGGCAGGGCCGCGAACGTACGCGTGATACCGCCAAGGATCAGCTGGTAGCCGCCCGAGGCGAATAGGAGCGCCAGCGCGGTCATCTGGTACAGCCGCGTGAACTGGGCACCGTTGACCATGGCCTGCGGGTCGAAGCCCTGAGCGAGCTGGAAGCCGCCGAACATGTCGATCAGGTTGCCGGCGGACTGGATGGCGGAGAAGACCACGAGCACGAGGAAGCCGAGCAGGCCGCCGACCACGATCTCGAGGAGCAGGGCGGCGAAGAAACCGCCGGTGTCGGGCGAGACCCAGCCCGGCGTGACCCGAGGCGAAACCGCCAGGGCCAGGCCGAGGGCGAGCATGCCCTTGATCCGCAGGGGGAACGCGTTGTAGGAGAACGGCGGCGCCACGATGAGGAACGCCACCATCCGCACGCCCGCGAGCATGGTGGCTTCGATCCAGGCGAAGTCAAGGGTGATGTTCATCAGCCGCCACCGATGAGGCCGGGGATCTTGGCGAAGAGCATCTCCGTGAAGGACACCATCTCGGAGATCATCCAGTGTCCGGAGATGATCAGCGCCACAGCCACGGCGATGGCCTTGGGCACGAACGACAGCGTCACCTCCTGGATCTGGGTGATCGACTGCAGCAGGGAAATGGCGAAACCGACGACCAGGGCGGTGATCAGGATCGGCGCGGACAGTTTGCCGGCGATCAGGACGCCCTGCAGTCCGATGTCGAGGACGGCGTTGGTGTCCATCAGCCACCCCGGTAACTGGAGACGAGGGTCGTGATGATCAGACCCCAGCCGTCGACGAGTACGAACAGGAGGATCTTGAACGGCAGCGAGATCATCACCGGCGGCAGCATCATCATGCCCATCGACATCAGCGCCGCGGACACGACGAGGTCGATCACCAGGAACGGCACGAAGATGACGAACCCGATGATGAACGCGGCACGCAGCTCGGAGATCATGAACGCCGGGATCAGCGTGAGCAGCGACACGGCCTCGCGGGTCTCCGGGTTCGGCTGATCGGCGGCCCGGGTCATCAGGGCGAGGTCCTCTTCCCGGGTGTGCGCGAGCATGAACGTGCGTAGCGGCTTCGAGCCGAGTGTGACGGCGTCGTCGAAGGACATGGTGCCGTTCAGGTACGGCTGCAGGGCGCTGTCGTTGATGTCGGTGAGGATGGGCGACATGATGAACAGCGACAGGAACAGGGCCAGGCCGGCCAGCACCTGGTTCGGCGGGATCGACGGCAGCGCGAGCGCGTTGCGGGTCATCGCGAGCACAACGAAGATCTTCGTGAAGCTGGTCATCATCAGCAGCAGGGCCGGCGCGACCGACAGCAGGGTGATCCCGATCAGGGTCACGATCGCCGAGGACGGTTCGCCGTTCGGGCCGTTGATCTGCACGTTGAGCCCGCCGCCGCCCGGTTCCGTGGGGGTGACCGGGTCGGTCGGTGTGACCGGATCGATCGGGGCGGCATGGCCCGCCGGCGCCACGAGCAGCACGAACGCCACGACGATCACGAGCACGAGGGCCGCCATCATCAGGTACCGGGCGATGTCCCGGCTTCGATCCGGGCGCACGGCCGCGAGTGTCACCGGCCCTGCCGGAGGGCGGCAGCGGTCTGCTGCCAGGTGGCGGGAGACAGGATCGACCCGCCGATCCGGCCCGGAATGGCGCGGTCCCGGCGCCGCCGGAGGATGAGCGGCGGCGTGAGTTCCTCTCCGTCGTGAGTGGCGCCGGCGTGCGCGGCGTGCGTTGCCTGGTCGAGCTCGCGGGCGAAGTCGGCCGCGGCGTGGTGCGCGCGGCGTCCGGGAAGGGTAGCGGCGAGGGCGGCGGTGAGGGGCGCCGGGAGGGGCGCCGCGGCATCCGTCGGCGCCTGACCGTCGTGCAGCACGCTGACCGACTGCTCGGTCACGCCGAGCACGAACCGGCGGCCCTCGATGTCGACGACGACGACGGATGCCTTCTGGCCGACGCCCTGCCGGCCCACCACGGTGACCAGGTTCGGGGTGCGGCCACCGAGGGAGCCCTTCGTCAGCTTGCGCTGGAGCACCCAGAGCAGCCCCAGCACGGCGGCCAGGGACAGCGCCACCCGGAGCGCGACCAGGGTGGTTTCCACCTAGGTCAGGCTCTCGGCCACATCGAGGATCTGGGTGATCCGCACCGCGTAGTCCTGGTCGACGACCACGATCTCGCCGTGCGCGATCAGCCGGCCGTTGAGCAGGATGTCCGCGGGAGCCCCGGCGGACCGGTCGAGTTCGATGACGGCACCCGGTTCGAGCGAGAGCACGTCGCGCACCGACATGCGGGTACGCCCGATTTCCACGGTCAACGACATCTGCACGCTGTTGATCCGGCCGAGCTTGCCGGACACGGACTGGCTGGACCTGGCCGCACCGTTGGAGACGCCGTTGTCACGCAGCCGCACGGCGAACCAGCCGGTGATCTGGCCGTCGCCGGACAGCTCGAAGACGCTGGTGGCGGGATCCGCGAACAGGGCCGTGGCGTCGTCGGACCGGGTGTCCCCCAGGACCCCGATCCCGAAGACGCCGGACGCGCTCTCCAACGCCGGGCGCAGCACGTCCTGACGGGAGATCAGCGAGGAATCGAGGCCGGACGCGGAGTCGAGGGCGGCCGGGTCCGCAAGCACGACGGCGAGATCCGCGGAGGTGACGCCGACGAAGGAGGCGACCGCGGCGGTGCCGAGCCGGCCGGCGAGAGCGGCACCGGAGCAGGGCTCGGCCCGGAGCCGCGTCACGGTGGGGAGCACGTCCAGCAGGGCCTCGACGGCCGCCGTCTGCACGGCGATGGGGATGACGGTCATGGGGTGGACTCCTCGGTGTCGATGACGATGCAGGCCAGTCGGGAGCCGTTGGAACCGACGGCGGCGCGGGCGAGCGTGTGGCCGTCGACGACCACGTCGAGCGGGCGGTGCTGGGGGTGCGGAAGGGGCAGCACATCATTCACGGCGAGACCCAGCACGACGCTGGGCAGAACCAGCGCGGGCGTCAGCTGCAAGGAGACATCCACCGGAACCTGGGCCAGCTGGCCGCGCAGCAGGTCGGCCGGGTCGGCACTTCCGGTCTCCGGAGCCGACTCGACGAGTTGAGGCAACAGTGCCTCCGCCGGAAGGGCGACCGTGGCGGCGCAGGATGCGTCGCCGATGCGTATCGTGAAGCTGGCGACGATCATCAGGTCGGCGGTGGCCGCGGCCTGGGCGAACTGGGAGTTGTACTGGATGCCGCCGACGGTGATCGTGTGCACGAGCAGGGAACCCAGCGAGTAACGCAGGTCCTCGAGGGCGTCGTCCATGAGCCGGCGCACCAGGGCCAGCTCGATCTGGGTGAACGCCCGTTCCGGCGGCATGGTGACCGCGGTTCCGCCCAGCATGTGGCTCACCCAGGACAGGGCCGCGGAGGTCGGGAACTGCACGACGGCTTTCGCGGGGATGCCACTCACCGGGCAGAGCACCATGGCGGTCGTGGCAGGCAGCGACGACGCGTATTCGTCGTAGGTGCGCATGAGCACGTGGTCGCATTTCACCTGGGACATGACGCGCACCTTGGCGGTGAGCTGGGTGCCCCACTGGCGCGCGAAGGTTTCGAAGGCGAGTTCGAGCACCCGGGAGTGCTCGCGTGCGAGCGTTGTCGGGCGACGAAAGTCGTACACCTCGACCGTGCGCTTCGCCGAAGCGGGCACACCAATCACTGCTTGTTCCTGGACCGTCACGGTGAGGACTATCGGTCAGGGCAAACGGATGGTTAGCAGCTCAGTGTGCTTTTTCCGCGTCTTTGTCGACTTCGGTTCCCGCGGTCTTCATGGTTTTCGTCTTTTCCGTGGTATCCACGGTTTCCGTGGTTCCCGTGTCTTCAGCAGGTTCCGTGCCGGCGACGGTGAAACCCGAGACGATGTCGGGGATCAGCGTGCGCACCGCCTCCGGCTGGCTGGAGAGGAGCACCACGTCGACCCGTCGGTTCTGCGCCTGGGCCGCCAGATCGGCTCCCTCCGCGACCGGCCGGGCCGAGCCGTAGCCGACGGCGGAGACCCGTTCCTGACCCACGCCGCCGAACTCGACCAGGCGGCGGAGTACGGCGGTCGCCCGGCCGGCGGATAGCTCCCAGTCGGTGGGGTAGTTGGTGGTGACGCCGTGCCGGTCGGCGTGGCCCTCCACTTTCACCTCGCGGGTGTTGGCGGAGAGGATCGGCGCCACGGCGTCGAGGACCTGCACGGCCTGGCGGCTCAGGTTGGCGAGGTTGGGTTCGAAAAACGCCTCGGAGCCGATCAGCCCGATGATCAGGCCGCGGTCGTCAATGGTGAACTGCACCTCCTGGGCCACGCCCTGGGCATCCACTGCGGCCTGCAGGGCGTCCCTCACCGCGGTGAGGTCCGTGACCTCTGCCGCCGCGAGGTCGATGTCGGTGAACCCGGTCACCTCGGACTGGGCGACCTTGTCCTTGGTCACGACCACGCCCTTGGCCGTGTCGACCTTACCGACGTCGGTGGCCCCGAACCCGGTCGCGAGCGAGTTCTTCAGCTGCAGGAACTTCTCCTGGTCGACGGAGGACATCGCGAACAGCACGATGAACATGCACATCAGCACGGTGACCATATCCATGTACGACGCCATCCACCGCTCGTCGACGTGCTCGACGTGCTCCTCCTCGAGGCCCCGCCTGCGGCCGTGCCCGCGTCCGTGCCCGCTCATGCGGCCTTCGGCAGGGACGTGTCCGCCTTGTCCGCCTTGGGGCCCTTGCCGGGTTTGCCCGGTTTGCCTGGTTTGCCTGCCCTGGCGGAGGCCGGCGCGGGCACCATGGCGCGCAGTCTCTCGCCGAGGAGCCGAGGCTGGCTGCCTGCCTGCACGGCCAGCGCACCCTCCAGGAGCAGGGTCATCCGTTCGACTTCGATGTCGCTGAGGCGCTTGAGCCGGCTGCCGATCGGCAGCCAGAGGAAGTTGGCCGTGAGCAGGCCCCACAGGGTCGCGACGAACGCGGCCGCGATCATCGGGCCGAGGGTGGACGGGGTGTCGAGGTTCTCAAGCACGTGCGTGAGCGAGACGACGGTTCCGATGATGCCGACCGTGGGAGCGTAGCCGCCGAGGCTGGTGAAGAACTTGGCAGCGTTGCGGCTCTCCTTGGTGGCGGTCGCGAGCTCGTCTTCCAGCAGGATGCGCAGTTCATCGCCGTCGGTGCCGTCGGCGATGTTCTGCAGGGCGCCACGCAGGAACGGATCGGCGACGTTGTCAGCCTCCTGCTCGAGGGCGAGCAGACCGGAACTGCGCGCCTTCTCGGCCAAGCCGACGACCTGGTCGATGACCTGCTGCGGCGGAGTGGTCTTGCCGATGAAGGCGGCGGGCACGGCTTTGAACGCGGAGATCGCGTCCCTGATCGTGCCGCCGGCGATGCCGACCGCGATGGTGGCGCCGAACACGAGAATCATCGGTGCCGGCAGAAGGATCGAGTGCAGGCTGCTGCCCTCGAGGGTGATCATAGCGAAGAGTGAGCCGAAGGCGATGGCGATTCCGACCAGGGTTGCCGGATCCATCAGAGCCTCCGCGGGCGGGCGGGAACAGTGCTGCCCGGTTCGATGATTTCCTCGATCGCGTGCGGCCCCTCGACGATTTCGAGCGAGCGGATGCCCGGCCGGTAGTCGGCATCCGGCGTCAGGTAGGCCAGCGAGATCACATGGGCCCGGAACCGGGCGATCTTCTCGATGACGTCGTCGAGGGTCTCCGTGACGATGAACTTGGCGCCGTCGACCATGACCAGGGTCGTGTCAGGGCTCGCGTGGATGCGCTCGATCAGGTCCGGGTTGATCGCGAACTGGCTGTTGTTCAGCCGCGTCACAACGATCATGATGTCCACCCCGGGTTCAGAACGGTTCCAGCAACCGTTACGCCTCACTGTCGGCCGCCCGGCCGGGCGCGTTAGCTGCCGGCCGCATCGAGCCCGTGACCTGACCTGGAAAGCCGCACGACCACATCCGTCGCCGATTGTGGCCAACTCAGGAGATCCGTCTGGCCGAGCCGGAAATCCGGTCTGCTTCCGCACAGGTCCGCGGCGGACGGTCAACCCGGCCGCCGGATGTCCTGAGTTGGCCGCACACACGGGCTCCGCCGGGGCGGCACACACGGAAGAGTGTGGGGAGCCAGAATCTCCGTCGAACTGATTCGACGGAGATTCTGCCCAAAACGCACTCAAAGACGAGAAAACCGCGCTCTGTCGCAAAAATCTCCGTCGAAATGGTTACGCCGCGCGCACCAGGATCTCGCCGGGCGCGGCCGCATCGCTGCCGAAGATCAGGTGTCGGGTGGCGATCTTGTCGGTGAAGAACCGGTCGTGGCTGACCACCACCACAGCCCCCGGAAAGTGGATGAGGGCGCGCTCCATCACCTGGGTGCTGGCCAGGTCGAGGTGGTTCGTCGGTTCGTCGAGCAGGAGCACAGCGGCCCCCGACAGCAAGCACTGTGCCATGGCGACGCGGGCCCGCTGCCCACCGGAGAGGTTGCCGATCTTCTGCTTGAGGTCGGCCTCGGAGAATTGAAACATCGCGAGGAACCGGTTGACCGACTTGCGGGTCGCTGTGAAGGCGAGACTGCCCGGCATCGCGTTCACGGAGTGGCTGACGGTGTCATCGTCGTCAAGGCCGTCGAGCACCTGGTTGTAGGAGACCACGGCGGCGCCGGAGGCCCAGGCCACCTCGCCGAAATCGGCCTTCTCCTCCCCCGCCAGAACCCGTAGCAGGGTGGTCTTGCCGCTGCCGTTGGAGCCCAGGACCACGATGCGGTTGCCGCGCCGGATCTCGAAGGTGAGGTCGGTGAACAGCGCCTTCTCGCCGTAGGACTTGCTGAGCGACTCGATGCGGCAGAGCGAGTCCTTCACGTGCAGCCCGCCGTAGATCTCGGTGATGATCGTGTCGACGGGCCGCGGGCTGCGGGTCTTCTTGATGTGCGCGAGTTGGCTGTCGAGGGTGCGGCTGGCAGCCTTTGCGGCCTCGCGGCGGTCGCTGATCCCCTCCGCCTCGAAAGCGAGCAGTTCCGACTCGTGCAGGAACTGCAGCTCGAGGGTTTTCAGGCGAAACTGCTTCTGCACCACGTAGTCGCCGAAATTGCCGGGGTACTCGTGCAGGTGGTAGTTCTCGACCTCAATGATGCGGGTGACGACCCCGTCAAGGAACCGGCGATCGTGCGAGACGATGATGGCCGCACCGCGGAATGAGCGGAACCAGGCCTCGAGCCACTCGACGCCGGCGACGTCCAGGTAGTTGGTTGGTTCGTCCAGGAGCAGCACGTCGGGCCGCTCGAGCAGGATCTTCGCCAGCGCCGCCCGGTTGCGCCAACCGCCGGAAAGCAAATCGATGGCGCAGACGCGGTGGGCCTCGTCGAACCCGAGGGTGGTCAGCGCGGCGTCGATACGCCGCGGGTAGTCCCAACCATCGAGGCGGTCCATGTCTTCGAACAGCTCGGCCTGGCGGTGGATCAGCCGGTCGAGTTCGGCGCTCTGCGCAGAATCCGCCGCGATCCGGGCGTCGATCGACGCGAGCTCGGCCTCGAGGGCCTTGATCGGGGCGAACAGGCCGTCGAGCACCTCGGTGATCGTGGATTCGCCGTTCAGTTCGGAGAACTGGGAGAAGTAGCCCACCCGGGTGCCGGCCTCGAGGGTGACGGTGCCGGCATCCGCGCTCACCTGGCCGAGGACCAGCTTGAGAATCGTCGACTTACCTGACCCGTTGCGGCCGATCAGTCCAACCCGGTCGCCTGGTTCCAGTCGGAAGAAGGCCTCACGCAGAATCTGGGTGTTCTCGAAACGGATGCTGACGTCGTTCAGCCTGATCAGGCTCACTGTGGCCGTCCTCTCGGGTTCGGTTCAGCCCCCGGGCGAGGCGGACGGCCAACTTTACCGTGTCAGGCAGGCGGTTCAGGGCGTGTGGTCGTCACCCATGGCGGATGCGCCCTTGTGGTCGTCCATGCGACCGAACGTGGTCTCGAGCACGCTGGCCAGCTTGTGCAGCGCACCGCTGACGGCCCCGGTCATCGTGGAGGAATGGTCGGTTGCCGCGAGGGGGTTGCCCCCGGCGGGACGCACCTCGAGCAGGCAACGGATGTCCTCGGTCGTCGCCCTGCCTGCGCTCTCGTCGCTGAGGTGGACCTCGACCCGCGTCAACCGGGAGCTGAACCGGGCCAGAACAGTTTCGACCGAGGACTCCACCTCCGCCACGACTGCGTCCGTACCCGCGATGTTGTTGTCGGTGTTGACCAGGATTTGCATCTTTGCTCCTCAGTTGAAACGTCGGTCATTCCAGTATGGCGCGCAAAAATGTGCGGCCTGACGACCCGCCGACGCCGGTTATCGGCGTAGGCGCTACCGCTTCAGGTTGGTGAGCTCCTGAAGCACCTCGTCGGAGGTGGTGATGATGCGCGCATTCGCCTGGAAGCCGCGCTGGGCGACGATCAGGTTGGTGAACTCCTGCGAGAGGTCGACGTTGGACATTTCGAGGGTGCCGCCGCTGAGCGAGCCGAGGCCGCCGTCACCGGGGGCGCCGAGAGCCGCCTGGCCCGAGTTGAAGGTGGCGCGGTAGGCCGAGGAACCGGACTTCTCGAGGCCGCTCGGGTTGGTGAAGGTGGCCAGGGCGATGCGGGCGATGGCTGTCTGGCTGCCGTTGCTGAACAGGCCCACCAGGGTTCCGTCCTTGCCGAGGGTGAAGGACTGGAGGGAACCCGCCGTGGAACCGTCCTGGCTGCTGATCGTGGCCGTGCTCAGGCCAGCCTGCCCGGTCAGGGCGGTCAGATTCACCTTGACGTCGTTCACGATGAACGGACCGGTTGCCGTGAGCACACCTTCTGCGTCGAGGGTCAAGGCCGTGGAGCCGGTACCCACTGCGTCGGTGCCGCTCGCGGTCCAGCCGGTGGTCGTACGCGCGAAGGTGACCGACAGGGTACGGGCGGCACCCAGCGCGTCGTAGACCTTGACGTCGCGCACGATGGCGGAGCCTGCCGCCGCATCCGCCGGCAGGTTTCCGACCATGGTGACGCCGCCGGTTGCCTTCGCCGGGATCATGGCCTGCAGCGGCAGGGTGATGTTGCCCACCGGGCCACCCTCGTTGATCTGCCCGTTGGCGCCGTTCCAGCCTTGCACGATCGCACCGTCCGGGGAGACCAGGCGACCCTCGGCGTCAAAGTCGAAGGCACCCGCACGGCTATAGAGCGTCTCGCCGGCCAGTTGGGTGACGAAGAACCCGTCGCCGGAGATCGCCATGTCGGTGGCCCGCCCGGTGGACTGCGCGGAGCCCTGGGAGAAGTTCGTGGCGATCCCGGCCACCTGCACGCCGAGCCCGACCTGGGCCGGGTTCGTGCCGCCCACCTGCTCCTGGGGGCCACCCGCACCCTGCTTCAGCTGCGAAAGGGTGTCCTGGAACTGTACGGCCGACGCCTTGAACGCGGTGGTGTTGACGTTGGCGATGTTGTTGCCGGTGACGTCGAGCATGGTCTGGTGCGAGCGAAGGCCGGAGATGCCGGAGTACAGGGAGCGAAGCATGGGGTGCTGCCTTTCGGTGGGAAACGAGAACGAGAACGGATGTGAGGTGTGGGTCAGGCGGAGAGGCCGGGAGTGGTGCCGGCGGCGGCGCTCGCGCCCGAGGTGACGCCGGTCACCAGGTCGAGGGCGACGAGGGTCCCGTCGACGGTGACCTGGGGAACGGCCCCGGCGTAGGAGACGCTCGAGGCGGTACCGGTGCCCACGGTGCCGTCGGCCCGCGTGAAGGTGACGTCCTGTCCGACCAGGGCCGCTGCGGCGACGCGCATCTGCAGGGAGAAGTTCTCGTCGGCGGTCGTTGAGAGCGCCGCGAGCTTCTCCATCATGGCCAGCTGCGTGGTCTGAGAGATCATCTGGTTGGTGTCCATGGGCGAACTGGGATCCTGGTTGCGCAGCTGAGTGACCAGCAACGACATGAACGCCTCGGAATCCAGGGTCTGTTTCGGGGCGCGCACGGGGGCGGTCGAGTACATCCCGGCCGGGGCGGCTGCTGCCACTGCGTCGATGGTCAAAGGGTCTCTTTTCTGGGATGGTGGGGTCTGTGTCGGTGGGGTCTGAGGTGGCAGCAGGTCAGGCGAGAACGTCGATGGTGGTGTGTGAGCCGGCGGCGCGCAGGGAAGACAGTCTGAGGTCGGCGGCACGGTCGGCGGCACGGTCAGCGGCACGGTCGGCGGCAGGGCCGGCCGCACGGTCGCCTCGGGTCGCCCTGTCGTCTTCGGCCGGCCACTCCTGGCGGGCGTCGGGTCCGCCCTGTCGGGAGGCCGAGGGGTCCGAGGCGCGGGCGTCGGCCGACAGGGTGAGCTGCGCGTTCAGCCCGCCGCCCGACAGGTCCCGGCGCAGGTCGGGCAGGATGGCCCGAAGCGCCTCTCGGGCCAGGTCCGTGGGCGCGAACAGCTCGACCCGAATGTGCTCCCCGCGCACGTGAGCCCGCACGGTGACCGGGCCCAGATTGTCGGGACTCACGCTGATGGTCAGCACGTGGTCGCCGTTGGCGGCGCCCACCAGGGTGAACAGGGGTCGGGACACCTGGCCGGCCAGTGGCGCGGGCGGTGCTGCCGGGGCCGAGGCCGGGGCGCCGGACGGCACAAGGGGGGCGGTGGCCGGGGTGGCCGCCGTGGCCGGCGTGCCGAGCGGCACGAGCAGGGCGGCGGGCGCCGAGGCTTCGGCCTGGTTCAGGTTCACGGTGGCCGCGCGGTCACCGGCGACGGATGTCCCTGCGGCCGCGCCGAGGCCGGTGGGCGCCGTGAGGCCCGTGGGCGCCGTGCCCGCGACAGTCGCTCCGGCGGAAGATGCCGTCCCGGCTACGGGCCCTGCGGTGGCACCGGGCCCTGCGGCGGTGACGGGCGCGGCGGTGACGGGCGCTACGGCGGCGGGTGCTACGGTGGCGGGTGCTGCGGCGGCGGGTGCCGGTGGCACCGGCATCGGGGCAGCGAGAGTCCCGGCCGGAAGCGCGGTACCGCCAGCGGCGTTCGCTGCGGTGAAAGTGTTGGAGTCTGCGGCGGACGTCTCCGTGGAGTCTGAGTCGGCTTCGGATTCGGTGGCGGCGATGGTGGAAGTCTCGGCGGTGCCGGCGGTGCCGGCGGCGGCGGTCGGGATGGTCACGGCCTCGGTCCCGACGGAGTCGGCGAGGGCAGCACTGTCGGCTCCGGTGGCTTTCGCACCGGTCGGCAGTGGCGAGAGGCTGAACCCGGCGGCGGTCGGGATGGCGCGCGGCTGCTGGTGCTCCGGGGCCGGCGCCGCGCCGGTCAGGGCGTTCCTCAGATCAGTGGTCGGTCCGGAGGCCGGTTCGGCGGTGCGCTCCGAGGTCGGCTCGGGAGCCCGGGATGAGGTTGACGCGGAACCCGGCGGAGACGCGATCGCCGAGGTGCGCGGGCCCACGAGGGTGCCCTGCAGCACGGACGCGAATGAGCCGGCACCCGGGCGGGCACCCAGCGGGCCACGCGAAGCCGAGGGGGAGGCGGCGGCGGAGGAGGCGGATGAGGACGCGGCAGCGGATGAGGACGCGGATGCCAGCGCCTGCGCCGCGGTGTGGGGCGTCGGCGCCAGCCGGACGGACGTGGCGCTCATCGGGAGGCTCCGTTCATGAATGAGGCCAGTGCGGCGCTGAGCTGGCTGCCGGCGGCTGACGAAGCGGAGGCCGTGCTCGAGGACGCCGGGCTCGCGGTGGCGGCCGGGGCATCCGGAATCACACGGCGGATGGTGTCGATCTCGGAGTCGTCCATGTAGGCCTCGACCAGTGAGACCGTGCGGCCCTCGTAGGGCGCGTGGATGACCTTGTTGTCGCCGGCGTAGATCAGGATGTGCTCGCCGCCGCCGGTGACGATCAGGTCACCGGGCTTGGCCTCGGCGAGGGAGCCGACCTCGGTGCCGATCTTCATCTGGCCCGACACGAGGCGCGGCACGTCTATGCCCATTTCGGCATACACGGTTTGCACCAACCCGGAACAGTCCATGCCGCTGGCGTCTTCACCGCCGAAGACGTAGGGCACGCCCAGGTACTTCTTCGCGGCGTCGACCACGTCGGCGCCGGTGGCCCCACCCGGGCTCGGTGCGGCCGGGCCGACCGCGGCGGCGCCCGACGCCGACGCGAGGGCGTCGGCGAAGGTGTTCGCCGAGGTGCTCGCGCCCGCCCCGGCGGTGGCGCTGCCGGCTGCGGCAGTAGCCTGCGCCTTCTGGGCGTTCGCCCCGGCCGAGAGCTGAACGAGTGTCGCCTGGATCTCGCTGACCCGGCTCATCGCCGCGATCATGGTCATCGCGGGTCACCGCCCGCGCCCCGGTTGCGGTGCCAGCCGGTCGACGCAATCTCGTCGAGGATGGCCTGTTCGCGGTGCAGGTCGTTGGCCGCGACCAGGGCTCCGTGCCTGCCCTCGAGCTTCTCCAACCGCACCGTATCGGCACGGGTCGCTTCGAAGGCGACCTGCGCCTCGCCGACGGCAACCTGGTAGTTGCGGCCGAGGGCCTCCATGTCGGCCAACATGCTGTGCGCCGAGGCGCGGGCGGAGGCGATCGCCGACAGCGTGTCAGCCCCGCTGGCCAGACTCGGCGCGTGCCGCAGAGTGGCCCTGGTCGCGGCCCGGCGAGCCGCGTTCGCCTGAACGACGGCGTTGGCCTGGGCCAGGTCGCCGGCGGCCTGGTCCTGCTGCAGGTGCCTAAGCCGGAGGAGCCCGGCCAAAGCGAAAGTGCGTTTCATCAGAGCGCCCCCAGCGTTCGAGTAAGTGTCGTGAGTTGGTCCCAAGCGAGCGGGGCCGAGGTCTGGTCGTCCATGCGCTGCTGGAGGAACGCGTTGATGGCGCCCTCGTTGTCGACGGCGGCGTCGACAAGCGGGTTCGTGCCCCGCCGGTACGCGCCGACGTCGAGCAGGTCCTGCGCGGTGCGGCGTGCGGCGAGCACCCGGCGCAACAGGCCGGCGACCTGGTTCTGCTCGGGGCTGTTGACCCGGGAGGCGACACGGGAGATCGAGGAGAGCGCGTCGACAGCGGGGAAATGGCCGAGGACAGCCAGTTTGCGGTCGAGTACGACGTGTCCGTCGAGGATCGAGCGGGCGGCATCCGCAATCGGTTCATTGTGGTCGTCGCCGTCGACGAGCACCGTGTAGACGCCCGTGATCGACCCGGTTTCGTCGGTGCCGGCCCGTTCGAGTAGGCGGGCGAGCAGGGAGAAGGTCGAGGGCGGATAACCGCGGGTGGCAGGGGGTTCGCCGACCGAGAGGCCGATCTCGCGCTGGGCCATCGCCACCCGGGTGAGTGAATCCATCATCAGCATCACGTCGGCTCCCTCGTCACGGAACGACTCGGCGATCCGGGTGGCCAGGAAGGCGGCGCGCAGCCGCATCATGGCCGGTTCGTCGGAGGTGGACACGACCACGATCGAACGGGCGAGCCCCTCGGGTCCGAGGTCGTCTTCAAGGAATTCGCGCACCTCGCGGCCGCGCTCCCCCACCAGGGCGATGACCGAGACCTCCGCGTCGGTGCCGCGGGCGATCATCGAAAGCAGCGAGGACTTGCCGACGCCGGAGCCGGCGAACAGGCCCATCCGCTGTCCCTTCCCGACGGTGGTGAGGGTGTCGAGCACGCGCACACCCAACTGGAGCGGCGTCTGGATGCGGGAGCGGGCCATCGCGGAGGGGCTGTCGTGATCGAGGCCGACGAACCGGGCACCGGAGAGAGGGCCTTTGCCGTCGATGGGCCGGCCGAGGCCGTCGATGACGCGCCCGAACAGGCCGGCGCCGGTGGGCACGAGGTGCGGGGTTCCGTCCGAGCGCACGGGCGCGCCGATCCGAATACCGGTCATCCGGCCGAGCGGCATGCACCGGATGCCGCCCTGCGTCGTGGCGACCACCTCGGCGTCGATCTCCCCGCCGTCGCCGACCGTGACCAGATCGCCGATCGCGGAATTGAGCCCGCGCACCTCCAGACCGAGACCGACGATCGAAGAGACGACGCCCACCCGCTGGGGCCGCGCGGCGTCGAGGGCGGAGCGGATCTTTCCCGCGCGCGGACGCCAGGCGGGGGCCTGCGCCAGGGTCACGACCGGGCTCCGGTGAGGGCGGCCTTCGCGCGGGTAAGCGCGGTGCCGATCCGGGCGTCAAGGAATCCATCGGGGAACTCGGCGATCGCGTCGCCACGGGCGAGGTCGGCGTCCGCCGTGAAGTCCACGCCGGCATCCGCGCGGGTGATCAGGTCGATCAGAGCAAGGTCGGCGGGGTTCATCCGCACGGAGTGCGGGCGAACGGTACCGAGTGCGCCGGTGGTGACGGTCGCACCGGTCACTCCGGTCGCGAGGGCGCGGCCCAGTGCGGCCCGCGCCGAGGCGTCGGCGTCGCCGAGTGAGTAGCCGAGGATCGCTTCGGCCAGCTCGAGCGCGGTCGCGACAAGGGTGTCCTCCGCCTCCTGGATCACCGGAACGGTGCGCTCGTGCAGCGCGGCGGCGGCGGCACCCAGCAGCGCGACCGCCCGGTCGATCCGCGCCTGGCCGATGGCACCGGCGGCGGCCTGCTCGGCGTCGAGCCGCGCGATCCGGGCATCCACCTCGGCGGCGGCCGCCCGGAGTCCCGCGGTGTAGCCGGCGGCGTGCCCCCGGGCCCGGGAGGCGTCGCCGCCTGCGTCCCGCTCGCCCTGCAGGCTGGGGAAGGTCACGGCGGAGAAGTTCGACCGGGCGGTCGCTGCGTCAAACAACATAGTCGTCCTCCTCGGCACGTTGCACGGTGATGCTCCCCTGCGCCTCGAGGTCGCGGATGGCCCGCACGATCGTGGCGCGCGCTTCCTCGACCTGCGACACCCGCACGGGCGCCATGGCTTTGACCTCGTCGTCGAGGATCTCCCGGTTGCGCTCGGACAGGTTGGTGCGAATGATCGAGACCACAGCGTCCGCGGAGCCCTTCATGGCGATGGCGAGGATGCCCGCGTCGATGCCGCGGAGCACCTGCTGTACGTCTCGGTTTTCGAGCTTGACGATGTCGGCGAAGGTCAGCATCCGTGACCGGACCTCTTCGGCCAGGGCCGGATCGCGCGCATCGAGGGCTTCGAGAAGGGCGCGTTCGGTGGCCACATCGGCCCGGTTGATGATCTCGACGAGCGGCTGGATACCGCCGACGATCTCCACCGAGTCGCGGGAGGAGGCGACGGCGCCGACCCGGGCCTTGAGGGTCTCGGTGACCACGCGCACGGCCTCGGGGGTGGCCGTGCCCATGCCGGCGATGCACTGCGCCACCTCCGCGCGCAGGTCGGCGTCGAGGCCGCCGAGCACGGCGGAGGCGTGCCCGGGGCGCAGGTGCGCGAGCACGAGCGCGATGGTCTGGGGCAATTCGCCGTCAAGCAGGGTGAGGATCTGCAACGGCTCGGCGGCGTCGAGAAACTCGAAGGCCTTGCCGGCCATCGACGAGGCCACCTTGACCATGACGCCGGCCGCTCGTTCCGCGCCGAAGGATGCCTCAAGCAGGCCGATCGCATAGGCGTGACCGCCGCGCCGGGTATGGGCACCCTTGACCGTGAGTTCGTGGAACTCCAGAACGGTGGTTTCGGTCACCTCCGGGTCGACCCGGCGCAACTGCACCATCTCCGCGGCGATATCGGCCGCCTCGGCCTCGGTGAACTGCTTCATCACTTCGGTGGCGCGCTGGTGCTCCATGCTCATCAGCACCACGGCGACCTTCTGCGTGCCGGTCAGGGCCGGCTGGGCGTCGATCATGCGGGCTGCCGGTCATCCATCAGGCCGCGGAGGTATTCCGCGGTCTTCGCAGGGTCACGCTGAGCGAGTGCGTCGATCTCCACCCGCATCCGGTCGGAGGCCGGCGGCAGATAGGCCACGGTCGGGGTGGGGTCGATCATGATCGGCGCGATCGGGGCGCTCAGCGGGAACGGCACCTCCGGCACGGACAGCGCGGGCCGGACCTCCATCATTTCGTCAAGCTCGATGGACTCGCGGCTCTGGCGGCGCGAACGACGCGCGTAGAGGATGAGCCCCAGCACGAAAGTGATGACAATCCCCGCGGTGATGATGGCGATGCGCATGATCTCTGCGAACCGGTCGGCGGCGGCCGCCGCTTCGGTCGCCGCGAGGGCCGCGGCGGCATCCTCTGCCGCGCCGCCGTTGAAGCTGACTACCTCCACGGTGACCGCGTCGCCGCGCTGCACGTCGATGCCGGCGGCCGAGGCCACCAGCGAGGTGACGTCGGCGACGTTGAGCTGACCCACGACGTCGGCGTTCACGGCCACCGAGACCGTCTGCCGGTTGATCTCCCCGGCCGGGATGGTGCGGGTCTCGGTGACCTTGTTGACCGCGTTGTTCTTGGTGGTGTCCTCGGAGGTGAAGGTTCCATCGCCCTCGGTGCCCGCCGGGACGGCGATGTTGTCCGGGCCGAGGACGCCGGCCGCGGAGCCGCCGGAGCCCGTGTACGACTCGGTTTTGACGGCCTCGTTGAGGGCCGGGGCATCCGTCGGGGTGGTGAACGATTCCTCGACCCGCTGGGCCGACTGGTAGCTCATGTCGGCGGCCACGACGACGGTGGCGTTGCCGGGCCCGACGACCTTGTCCAGCATGGCCTGCACGGCCCCCCGCACGCGGTCCTCGTAGGCGCCGGCCTGCTGGTCGGCGGATCCGGTCGCTCCCACGCCGACCGCCGAGAGCACGACACCCGTGGAGTCGATGACGGCCACGTCGGTGGGTGCCATCCCGGCGATGGAGGCCGAGGTGAGGTGCACGATGGACTGCACCTGGTCGGCGTTCAGGGTGCTGCCGGTGGCCGTCTCCACGAAGACGGATGCCGTGGGGTCGCTCTGCTCCGACGCGAACACGGTCTCTTCGGGGATCGCCAGGCGCACCGAGGCGTTCTTGACGCCCTTCATGGCCTTGACGGTGTTGGCGAGTTCGCCCTCGAGCGCCCGCTTGTAGGTGACCGACTGCTGGAACTCGCTGGAAGTGACACCCATGGTGTCGAGCAGCCCGTAGCCGCCCGTGCTGGAGGACGGCAGGCCGGCTGCGGCGGCCTTGAGGCGCTCGTCGTAGACGTTCTGCTGCGGCACCAGGATCGTCGCGCCACCGTCGCTGAGCTCGTAGGCGACGCCGTCGGTGCGAAGCTGCTCGACGATGGTATTCGCGTCGGAACCGCTCAGCCCGGAGAACAGGGGCGTGAAGGCCGGCTTGGTGGCCCACATGCTCAGGGCGGCGATGCCTAGGGCAAGCACGGCGACGCCGATGATGGCGACCGTGCGCTGGGCGACGGAGAAGGACCGGATGCTCTGGCCGAGGCGTGCGAAGGCCGACGTGATCGGGCGCGGCATCAGGCCTGCATCCTCATGATCTCGTTGAACGCGTCGACACCCTTATTGCGCACGGCGGCCACGAGTTCGAGGGTGACCTGGGCGCGAGTCGAGGCCAGGGTGGCCGAGTGGATGTCGGTCAGGTTTCCGGTTACGGCCTGCACCGTGAGGGTGTTGGAGGTGGCCTGCAGCTGCTGCAGATTGTCGACAGCGCCGACCAGGGCGCTGCCGAAGGCCGAACCGTCGGTGCCCTGGCTCCCCGTGGTTCCCTGCACACCCTGCATGCCCTGCACGCCGGAGAGGTATCCCGTGCCGGTCACGGACTGGATCGGGTTGATCGAACCGATGGTCATCAGGAGCGTCCAATCTGGAGTGCGGCTTCGTAGGTCGTCTTGGCACGGTCGACGACGGCGGCGTTGGCCTGGTAGCCGCGCTGCGCCATGATCAGCGCGCCCATCTGCTCGGCCATGTCGACGTCCGGGCGGCGCACGTAGCCGGCCTCGTCGGCGAGTGGGTTGCTCGGGTCGAAGGTCAGGATTCCCTCGGCGTCGCCGAGTGCCGTCCCGGCCGCATAGGCGCCGGTGGTGCCCTGGCCGGCCTGGGCGACGATGTAGCGCGCCTGGAAGGCGTCACCGTCGGTGGCGGTGACCGTGTTGGCGTTGGCGATGTTGTCCGCGACGGCGTCGAGCCATTTGCGGTGCAGGGTGAGGCCGCTGCCGGCAATCCCGATGGCGTCGAGGGTCATCAGCTGGTTCGCATCGCGGAGCGCATGGCCGTGAACGGCCCGTTGACGGCCTGCGCCGCGAACTGGTACCGCAGCACGGTGTCGATGTTGGAGAGGGTCTCGGTGTCGAGGTTGACGTTGTTGCCGTCGAGGCGGGTGGGCTCGAGGGAACTGGCGGTGGTGGCGACAGTGCTGCCGCTGCCGGCCTGCACAGACTGCGCCAGGGCATCCTCGAACGCCACACGCTTGGCGTGGTAGTTCGGCGTGTTCACGTTCGCGATGTTGTTCGCGATGGTGCGCTGGCGCAGGGCCAGCCCGTCCAGCGCGCTGGAGAGCGCCGTCATGGTCACGGATTCAAACACGGATACCCGATTCGTCGGCAAAACGAGGGCGGCCGATCCGTGGCCTGTGGTCGAGCAATCCCTGCTCGCTCCTAGCTATCGGCCGGTGGCCGAGGCGCGTAAGGAGTTGTCGCGGAACTTCTTTCCTCACGTTTTCGAGCGGAACCCCGCAACTGTTGTCGAAACGGACAACTGTTGCCCGCGCACGGGCAACAAATGTCCGAGCGGGCAACAGTTGGCCCGCAGCGGCGGTAGCCGGCAACGGGCGCGAGGTGGGCGGGCAGTCAGCCGGCTATGTCGAGGTAGACGGCCTGGTCGGTGTGCTGGGCCGAGATGATGGTGCGCACGGCGGCGAGGTGCACGCCGGCGGAGCGCCGGGCATCCTCGATCTCGCTGATCAGTTCGAGCTGGCCGGAGAGCAGGCGCCGGGCGCGCGTCTCGAGGTCGGCGGGCAGCTGGCCCAGGTGTTCGGGCGCACGCCACTGCACGCCGGTAGAGAAGCGCTCCCCCGGGCCGGCCAGCACGGCGTCGCGCGCGCCCGAGCCGAGGCTCGACTCGAGCTGGTCGAGCACATCCAGCCACTCCTGGCGGTCGTTCGCAGATTCGTGGGTGTCGAGCAGAACCCTAGGCAAGACCGTACTCCCCGCCCGCACGCGCCGCGCTCTGGGCCGGCAGCAGCTCGGCCGCTTCGTGCCAGGTCTGCCGCAGCGGCTCGAGCAGGGCGATGGCCTCCCGGGTACGGGCGACATCCCGATGGATGTTGGCGCTCATCAACGCGTTGGACACGTAGGTGTACAGGGCGAACAGACCCTCGCCGCCCTCCCAGGCCTCCACGTTGAGCGAGGTCGACAGTTCGGAGACGATCGCCTGGGCGTGCAGGAGGTGCTCCGAGGCGACGGCCCAGTCCTCGATATTCTGGGCGATCTCGGCGCGGCCGAGATCGAGCAGCAACCGGTCGTAGAGCATCGTGAGCAGGCGCACCGGCGTGGCCGAGAGCACCGCTTCGCGGTTCAACTGTGCGCGCCGGGCCTGTGCCCCACCCATCATGCTCATAACAGCCATCATCATCCTGTGCTCGAGGTCGGGAGCCCGGCAACCTGGGCACTCAGCCACGAGGACTGTGCTTTCAGGGCGCTGAGCTGGGTTTCCAGTGCGGTGTAGGTGCTCTGCAGGGTCGCCCGGCGGGTGGCCAGGCTGCGGTCCCAGTCGGCGATGCGGTCGCCTAAGTTCTTGACCGTGGACTGCTGACCGGTGATCTTCGCGGTGATCTGACCGTCGTATTTGTCCGAGGCCGATGACGCCGCTGCTGCGACGCGGGTCGCGATCTCTTGCACTGCTGCTTTGACGGTTACCGGGTCCTTGGCGAGGGCCGCGGCAAACTTGGCCGCGTCGAACTCCATGGTGCCGGATCGGGTGATACTGATGCCGTACTCCGACGGCGAGTGCCCGTTGATCGGTGCCGAGGCGGCCGTGAGAATGCGCTGCTTGACGTCGCGCACGGTGCTGTCGCTGGTGAAGATGCCGGCCGACAACACGGCGGCCCCCGACGCGTTGGTGCTGTTGACGACCGCGGACTTGGTGGAGATCAGCGCGAAGACGCCGTTCAGGGAGCTGACCAGACCCGAGGCCAGGGAGCCGATCTGCGCGTCGTCACGAGCGACCTTGATGGTGACGGGGTCAACGGAGACGGCGGATACCGTGATCGCGACGCCGGGCAGCAGGTTCGCGAACGTGTTGGTGGCCGAGGTGATCGTCTGGGCGGCGGTGCTGCCGGCCCACAGGGTGACGCTGGCGTCCTGGGCGGTGCGGATGACGGCGGCACCCGCGGCGGCCAGCAAATCGGGCGCGCTGTTCGCCGTGACCTCGGCGGCGGTGCCCTGATAGACACTGAAGGCCTTGGCCGCACCGGAGTCATTCCCGGTGAACTGGAGCCGGTACTGGGCGACGCCGCCGGCATCCACTCCGGACGCGACCTTCGTGGCGGTAACTCCGGTGTTGGCGGCGTTGATGGCCGTGGAGACGGCGTCGAGAGAGGTCGAGCTGACGGAGATCTCGGTCGTGACACCGCCGGAGACGATGGTCAGCACGGCCGGGTCGGCGGGCCAGGCGGTCATGGCCGCGGAGACGCCGACCTGGCTGCGAGCGAGGTTGGTGACGACGACGTCGAGTTGCCCGGCGCTGGCGTTGGCCGAGACCGCCGTCGTGACGGTGGGAGAGGTAATGGTGGCCGAATAGAGGTCGAGTGCGGCCGGCTTCGCGGCCTTGCCGGCCAGATCGGCCAGGCCGGCGATCTGGGTGTTGAGGCCCTGCAGCGCCGAGATCAGGTTCTGCGACGAGGAGACCTTGGCCTTCAGCAGCGTCTGCGGAACGGCTTCGACCTGCATCAAGGAGTTGATCAGGGAGGTGGTGTCGAGCCCGGAGACGAGTCCGTCGATGGCGTTCGTCATGTCTTCCCCTCCTTACGTTTCTGCGATCAAGCTGGATGGTGCGGGTGTAAACGTGAATGGCTGGTGGCGACCGAGGGATGAGGTCCAGTTCATCTCTTAGGTCACCACCAGCCATAGTTCACCGTGCGGTTTCCCGAAAGGTTCAGCTACTCAGGGTTAGCGGAGCAGCGACAGCACGCCCTGAGCGGACTGGTTGGCCTGCGCGAGCATGGCGGTACCGGCCTGCGAGAGGATGCTGGAACGGGTGTACTTGACCATTTCCTCGGCCATGTCGGTGTCGCGGATGCGCGAGCCGGCAGCGGTGAGGTTCTCCTTGGAGACGGCCAGGTTCTTGATGACGCTCTCGAACCGGTTCTGGTTCGCGCCAAGCTCGGCGCGTGACGTGGACACGGCCTTGATGTTCAGGTCCAGTGCGGCGATGGTGGACAGGGCCGTTGCTGCGTCCTTGAAACCGTCAGTCGCTGCAGTTCCCAGCACCTCAATGGCGGCACCGATAGTAGACACGTTCGTGAGATTCACGACAATCTGGTCGGTTGCAGCGACGCTGCCAGCGCCGACCTGGAAGGTCAGCGACGCCTTGACGCCGTCGAGCAGGGCCGTACCGTTGAAGTTGGTCGAGGCACCGATACGGGTAAGTTCCTTGCCCAGGGCAAGAACCTCGGTCGTGATCGCGGTACGCGAATCGGTGTTGTTCGAGTCGTTGCCGGCCTGGACTGCGAGGTCACGAACGCGCTGCAGGATCGAGGTGACCTCGTTCAAGGAACCCTCAGCGGTCTGGATGACCGAGATGCCGTCCTGGGCGTTGCGGCTGGCGACCGTGAGGCCACCGACCTGCGACTTGAGGCCCTCGGAGATGGCCAGTCCGGCCGCGTCATCCGCTGCGCGGTTGATGCGGAGGCCGCTGGAGAGCTTCTCCAGGGACTTGGACATGTCGTTCTGTGTGGCGGCCAGGTTGCGGTACGTGTTGTTGGCCGCGAGGTTGGTGTTGATCTGCATACCCATGATGAAATCCTCCGTGATTGGGTGGTGAACGCCAGGCCATCCATGGCCTGACACAGTGAGCTATCGGCCTCTGCTGAGACCGCGTTAGCCGTTGATCGAAAAAACTTCCCGGGTGTCTGAACCGGCAGGATCGGCAGCATCCGTCGACCCGGCGGCGTACGCCACCCCACTCGCGGTGGCGAGGCCGAGCATGGCCTGGTCGGCGAGGCGGGCGAGGTAGGCGCTGCGGCGGGCCGGCGCGATGCGGGACTCGGGAACGTATTCCACCTCGGCGTCGTCGGAGTAGTGCGTGCCCAGGCCGTCGCGGAGCAGACGGATGGCCTCCGCCCGCTGCTGAGACACCGCCGAGTGGGTGATTCCGAGCTCGACCGCGATCTCCTTGACCGAGCGGTCGTCGAAGTAGACCTGCTGCACGATCACGCGCATCTTATCCGGCAGTGCCGCGATGGCGGCGTGCAGGTAGGCCAGGCGCTCGGCGGAGAGCAGCGAGTCGCCGGGGAGTTCGGTTCCGGAAACCAGGAACTCGGCGGTTGCGTCATCGAGGGTCGAGACGGTGCGCTCGGAGTCGGACAGGCCGGCGATCGCGGTCTCCCGGTCGACGCCGAGGGCGGCGGCAACCTCGTCGACGGATGCCGCGCGGCCGAGGGCGCCGGCCAGCGTCTGCTGAACGGCACGGGTCTCCTTGATGCGGCGGCGGGCCATCCGAGTGGCCCAGTCATTGGAGCGCATCTCGTCAGCGAAGGCGCCGATGATGCGGCGCCGTGCGAACGCTCCGAACGGAACGCCGAGGTCGGCGTTGAAGGCATCCGCCGAGGTGATCAGGGCGAGAGCTCCGGCCGAGGCCAGGTCGTCGCGGGAGAGGTGCCGGGCCTTGGCCCAGGTTTCGGAAACGAGGTAGCCGACGAGCGGGAGGTTGTCGATCACCAACTGGTTGCGTTCTGCACGATTCACACGAAACTCCCTGAGTGCTTGACACCTGAATTGTCCCGATCGATCAGGCAAGGGCCTGGTCGAACGAGTGGCCGGGTAGGCACGGGGACGTTGCGAGAAAGCGGGGATGTGACGCAGGGGTTCGGGGCCCAGGCCACCGAACTTCGCGGCCATGATTAAAACGTAAAGGCGCGGTCGGTGGCCGAATGCGCAACGGTGCCCCCACAACGGGGCCAGGCACCCCCACATCGGGGCGGATCACCCCGCAACGGGGGCCAGGCATCCGGTGTCTGCCGGAATCGTGTCCTCCCTTTAGTGGACACCTTCAGTCTCGGCTGGCAGTCTGAATCCACACCGTGGCTAACCGGGGGCCGTCACCTGCCGATAGTCGTAGTAACAAGCCGTTGACCTGCGCGATTTTGCGCGGACCGGCCGCACCAGACGACAGGCAGTTGGAGGAGACGTGGGCGCCAGTGAACTATCAGCGTTGCTGTGGCGCGAGCGGGAGCTCCTCGAACTGCTCGTCTTCAAACTCGACGAGGAACAGCTGCTGCTGACCAACGGCAAGACCCGCTGGCTGCAGCAGGGCACCCGTGAGGTGGAGCAGGTGCTCGGCCACGTTCGGGATGCCGGCCTCGCCCGCTCGGTCGAGGTTGCCGCCGTCGCCCTCGATTGGGGAACGGCCGAAGACGCCACCCTGCGCGAGCTCGTGGCTCACGCCCCCGCCGGCCCGTGGTCCGAGATCATGGCCGCGCACCTCAAGGCGATGGGTGAACTGACCACCCAGATCAAGGAACTGCGCGACGCCAACGAGCAGCTGCTGCGCTCCGCCGTCCGCTCCAGCCAGGAGACCCTGGCCGACGTGCGCGCGAACACTCAGACGTATGACGCCACCGGGGCCGCCGGTGCGCGCCCCACCGGCTCCCGACTTTTCGACCAGATTCTGTGAGGGTGCCGCGATGAGCACCTTCGGAGGACTCAACACCGCCTACACCGGCCTGGTCGCCGCCCGGCAGGGTCTCGACGTCGTGGGCCAGAACATCGCCAACGCGAACACGGAGGGGTACACCCGGCAGCGGGTGACGACTTCCGCGGTAGACGCGTCGACCCGTGTGGGCCTGATGAATTCCGGGGTGCGCCCCGGCCAGGGTGTCAGCGTCGACGGAATCGCCCGCCTCGGCAGCGCGTCGCTGGACGCCCAGGTGCGCGGCACCGCCGCGGTCGCCGGCTACTCCGCGGTGCGGGCGAACGCGCTGAGCGCCGTCGAGGCCTCGCTGAAGGAGCCCGGCGAGAACGGGCTCTCCGCCCAGCTGCAGGAGTTCTGGGCCGGCTGGCACGACGTGGCCAACGCCGCCGGTGAGACCGCGCCCGCCGGGGTGCTGCTGGGCCAGGCCGGCGCCGTCACCACCCAGATCAGGCAGGGGTACCAGGCGGTCGCCGCGAAGTGGTCGTCGGAACGCGGAAGCGTGGACACCATGGTCGCCGAGATCAACGGCGCGGCCGCCCAGGTGGCCGAGCTGAACGCGCGCATCCGTCAGTCGATTGCTGGCGGCGGAAACGCCAACGAGCTGATCGACCAGCGCAGCGGTCTCACCACGACCCTGGCCGCCCTCACCGGCGGCACCGTCGTCAACCGCCCCGACGGCACCGTCGACGTGCTCGTGGGCGGCAATGCGCTGGTCACCGGCGACACCGCCCGCCCACTCGTTGCGCTCGGTGCCCGCACCCTCGACGGTCCGAACGGCCTCACCGACCCGGTCGGCACCGCCGGGCCCGTGCGCGTGGAGTGGGCCGACCGCACCGGCGCGATCCCCGTCGACGGCGGCGAGCTCGCCGGCGCGCTCTCCCTGCTCACGAAAACGGATGCCGCCGGCACCGGCGGCGCCCTCGCCGAAGCCGCCGCGGCGTACAACTTCTTCGCCACGGGCCTGGCCGCGAAGGTCAACGCGATCTATTCCACCGGCGACAACTCGACCCGCCCCGGCCCCTTCTTCGGCTCGGCGGGCACGGGACCGGCCGCGCTCGGCCTGTCCGTCCTGCCGACGAACGCCGCCGAGCTCTCAACCGGGCTCACCGCGAACGGCGCCCTCGACGGCTCCATCGCCGACAGGATCGCCCAGCTCGGCGCCGGCACGGTCGTGGACGCCGCGGGAAACCCGGTGCGGTCCCCCAGCACCGACTGGTCGAACATTGTCACCTCGCTGGCCGTGACCACGAAGAACGCGCTGCGCCAGGCATCCCTCGCCGACCTCACCTCGACCGCCGCGGTGGGCGCTCAGCTCTCGAACTCCTCCGTCGATCTCGACGAGGAGAACGTCAACCTGCTTATGTTCCAGCACGCGTACCAGGGCGCCGCCCGGGTGCTGACCGCCGTGGACGAAATGCTCGACACCCTGATCAATCGCACCGGACTGGTGGGAAGGTAACCCATGATCGCCCGCGTCACCTCCCAGACCCAGATGCGCTCCGCGCAGACCAATCTGCAGGCCAACCTCGCCCGGATGGCGCAGTTGCAGGAGCAGGCCACCTCGCTCAAGGCCATCGCCCGCCCCTCCGACGACCCCGCTCGGGCAGCCGATTCCCTCACCGTGCGCGCCGAGCAGCGCGCGGTCACGCAGTACGCCCGCAACGCCGACAACGGCGACGGCTGGCTCACCACCGCCAGCATGGCACTGGCCGAGGCCACGAACCTGCTGAACCAGGTGCGCGACCTGACCGTGCAGGGTGCCAACGACGGTGCTCTCTCCCCCGCCGCGAAGGAGGCCATCGCGGCCCGCCTCGACGGCCTCACCCAGAACCTGCTCGCGCAGGCGAACGCCGACTACCTGGGCCGCAGCGTCTTCGCCGGAAATTCGGATGCCGGGCTCGCCTTCCGGGACGACCCCGACTTCACCTTCACGGGCACCGCGACCGCGAGCGTCGACCGCCGCATCGGCGCGGACACCACCGTGAGGGTCGACGCCGACGGCGCCGCCATCTTCGGCACGGCTACGAATTCGATTTTTGCTCTGATCGGCACCATCGCCGACGACTTGCGCACCGGCACGAACGTGGGTACCCACCTCACAGCCATAGACTTGGCAATGAAGACCGTGCTCACGGCGCAGACCGATGTCGGTGTGCGTCAGGCCCAGATCCAGAAAGCCGGGGAAGCACTCGTGCAGCACAAGGGAAATCTCGAGGCCCAGCGGGCCGGAATCGAGGATGTCGACCTCGGCCAGGCCATCCTCGACCTGAAACTGCAGGAGGTCACCTACCAGGCGGCCCTGTCGGTCACCGCCCGGGTGCTCCAGCCGACGCTGATGGACTTCCTCCGATGAGCGCCGTTTCGACCGCCGGCACCGTGACCGCCGCCCTGAGCTTCGTGTCCCCGCCGCCCGGGCTGGACCCGCTGACCGAGTTCAGCCTGACCGAGATTCCCGGCGCCGACGGCCTGTTCTCGCTGCAGTCCGCAGAGGACCAGCGAACCCGTCTGTTCGTGCTCGACGCATCCGTCTACTTGCCCGACTACTCCCCCGTGATCAGCGACGAGCACGCGGCATCGCTCGACCTGACCGGGCCGGATGACGCGCTGCTGCTCGTGGTGACGAACCCCGGCGAGGACGGAACGACCGTGAACCTGATGGCGCCGATCGTCGTCAATGCCGCCACCGGTCGCTCGGCGCAGATCATCCTCGACGGCCAGGACTGGCCGCTCCGCGCCGAGCTGGGTGCCCACTCGGCCTGAGCGGACGGCTCACCCTGCCGGCTTGGCGACCGAGTGGCTGCACTGCTGGGTGTCGCCCGGCGGATAGCCTTCGGATATGACCCAGGGCATCGATCTGCATTCCGGCGCAGACCACCTCCCCGCGGCACTCGACGTTGAGACGCTCCTGGCCGGCTGGATGCCGGTCGACCCGGCCCAGGCCCGGTTGCGAAGCGCATATATCGACTTCGTGCGGGCGGGCCGCGGTTCTGCGCTCGACCGCGACGGCGGCGCCGAGCATCTGACCGCGAGTTGCTTCGTCTTCACTCCGGACATGAGTCGCGTGCTGCTCTGCTTCCATAAAAAGGGCCGGTTCTGGGTGCAACTCGGCGGGCACATCGAGGCATCCGACCTCTCCGTGGCCGCGGCCGCCCTGCGCGAGGCCCGCGAAGAGGGCGGCATCGCCGAACTCAGTCCTCTCGACGGCCGACTCGTCGCCGGGACCGGCGACCCGTTGCCGGTCGACGTGCACCGGCACGCGCTCAGTTCGCGGTTCGGGCGCTGCACCACGCACTGGGACATCGGTTTCGCGGCTGTCGCACGGGCCGATGCGATGCCCGTGACGAGCCACGAGAGCGAAGACGTCGCCTGGTGGCCGACGGATGCCCTGCCGCAGCAGGTCCCGCAGGGTTTCGGCGACCGCCTGGCCGTGGTGCTTCGCGAGTTGGCACACCGGCTGGGCGCGCACTGAGTACGCGCCGAGCACGCACCGGGCACGCGCCGAGCACGCGCCGAGCATGACGGCCAAGCGAGGGACCGGGCGGCGCCTCCGCGCCGCCCGGGATCGGTGAGTGGGGTGACTGGGGTGGCTAGATCGTCTGCGAGATGCAGATGAAGTTGCCTTCGGTGTCGCGGAACCAGGCCGATTTTATGTCTTCGGCCGTGACGACCCCGTTCACCGTCTTCATGCCGGGGATGTCGAATTCCTCGAAGACGACTCCGCGTTCGCGGAGCGTGCTCATCTCGGTGTCGAGGTCATCCGTGATCCAGCCCATCTGGGCGTTCTGGGCCGTGCCGGCGTTACTGGTCTCGTAGATCTCGAAGACCGATCCCGACCCGACGTGATACACGAGGACTCCCTCGTTGGTTTCGTCGGGGTCGAGGACAAGCGCGTCGTGGTAGAACGACTGGGCTCGTTTGAGGTCCGCCGCCGGTAACACGGTGTGCAGTTCTTTCATCATTGTGAAACGCCTCCTTGGTGGTGCAGGTGATTCGTGGCGCGTGTGGAGGGGTAGACGTTGAAGCCGCCGCGTATCGGGCATCCCGCGCCGCACTGGATGTCGATCAGGGCGTGCTTCCGAGGCGGAGAGCCGACTGTCGGTGAAGCGGTGAGCGCGAATCGTGGCCGGAACTCCTCGCCCAGCAGGGGTAGGTTGACCACCCCGGCGGGCGTTGACTTTTCGCTTTTTCCACCTCAAACATACGCCGAAGGCCCGCCCGAGTGAAGAGCCGTTTCCGATGGCCAGCCCCGGTGGTCGGCCCGGTGGTCGAGCTTGTCGAGACCCGGTGCGTCGACCTCCAGAGGTTCGCCGGGGCATCCGTCGCGGTCGAATTCGCTGACCTCGGAGATTCTCGCGACACGCCGGGCAACCGGCGACCACAACCGGTGTTTTGCCAGAAATCTCCGCGTTTACGTGACAACGGATGCGTGCCGCCGGCCCAGTAGCGGATGCCCGCAGCGGGCCCCGGGCGCATTGCTCTACTCCTCCACAATACGGGTGTGATCAGGTTATCCACAGGGTACTGACGGGTGCCGATCTGGCCCCACGAATGTCAGTGGCCGCCCGTAACGTGTGACTCATGAAGCCCTCCTACCGTGAGCAGCTAGAACGCCTGGGTCGTCACTTCGATGCGATCCGGGAGACGCAGGCGGAGTCCGCCCGGGTCGACGCCCGCCTGGCCGAGCAGGTCGATCAGGCCCGCCGGTTCGCCGAGGTACTGGCCCTGGACGCGGTCCAGGCAGCCAAAGACAAGGCTCGGGAAGGTCCTCCGGCCATATCCGGGGTCACGGCCGGGGTGCCTCGTGCCCGGTGGGATGCCGCCATGGTCGCCAAACGGGAGTTCGTCACCGAGCTGGCGTGCACCCTGCGGCTGCCGGTGCGCTCGACCGAGACCCTGATCGCCGAAAGCCAGACCCTGATGAATGAGCTGCCCGCCACCCGGGCCGCGCTGCAGGACGGGTCGATCACGTACCGGCACGCGCAGGCGATCATGAACCAGGCCTGGTCACTCCCCGCCGAGGCACTGGCCGGGTTCGAAGAGGCGCTGTTGAAATCCGCTCCGCACCTGACCGTGGCCAACCTGAAGTACAAGGCACGCGTCATGCGGGAACGGCAGCACCCGGAGTCGATCACAGCCCGGCACCAGAAATCGGTGGCCGACCGCAAGGTGGTCTTCGAGCCGGAGCCCGACGGGATGGCGTCGCTGTACTGGTTCGACTCGGCGGAGAAGGTGAAGGCCGGGTACGACCGCCTCACAGTGATGGGGATGAGCCTGCAGGGCCCGAACGAGACCCGCGCGTTGACGCAGCTGCGGGCGGACGTCTTCGAAGACCTCATCCTCGACGGGGTCACCGCCTCCGGGGTGGGCAAGGGAATCCGGGGCTCGGTGCACGTGACCGTCCCGGTGATGACGCTCCTCGGCCACTCCGAGGAACCCGGGCACCTCGAGGGATACGGACCGATCGACCCCGACACCGCACGCGAGATCGCGGCTCGGGCACCCGGCTTCATCCGAGTCCTGATCCACCCGGAGACGGGAGTGGTGCTCTCGGTCGGGCGCACCCGCTACAAGGTGCCGAAGGAACTGCGACGGTACCTCCGGGTGCGAGACGAAACCTGCCGGTGGCCGGGCTGCCGCCGGGCGGCGACACAGTGCGACATCGACCACACCCTCGACTGGCAGTTCGACGGGCTGACGGAGCACGATAACCTGGCGCATCTGTGTCCGGCCGACCATGCGCTGAAGTCAGAGACCCGGTGGACCTACATGCACCTGTCGGACGGCACGCTGAAGTGGACATCGCCGACCGGGCGCACGTTCATCAGTGAGCCGGCCACGATCATCCGTGCGCCGGAGCGTCGACCGAAGCCGGGGCCGCATCCGGGGCCGCCGCCGAGGCCTCCATCTGACGCGAGGTCTCGGCCACCCGAAGCGGACGAGCCGCCACCGTTCTGATGCCCTGATGCTCGCAGCGTCGGACGCGCTCAGCGACCGACTCAGTGCGCGGCGTCGACGAATTTCAACCCGACGACGCACCCCACCAGGCCGAGGATGAGCACGATCTTCAGCAGGGAGGCCGGCTCAGCGCCGAAGACCATGGCGTAGAGCACGGTGAGCGCCGCGCCGATCCCGACCCAGACGGCATACGCGGTCCCGGTCGAGATGTCCCGCATGGCAAAGGCCAGCCCGCCCATGCTGAGCACGAGTGCCACCGCGAACACGACGGATGGCCACAGTCGGGTGAACCCGTCCGACTTACCGAGCGCCGTGGCCCAGACCGCTTCCAGAACCCCGGACACAATGAGGATGATCCACGACATGACAACAGCTCCCGTGGCCAGTCTTGTCGCGTGCCGGGTACTGAACCGTCGTCCGGAGCCGCGTCGCGCGGCCTCCGACCACCCTAGCCTCCGAGCCTGCGCGATCCCTGCGCAGACCTACACAAGCCCTACACGAGCCCTACCCCGCGAGCAGAGCCGCCTCGAACGCCACCCACGGCAGCATCGCGCACTTGACGCGGGCCGGGTAGCGGGAGACGCCGGCGAAGGCGGCAGCGTCACCGAGCACCTCCTCGTCGGGCTCGATCGTGCCGCGCGAGCGCAGCATCTCGCGGAAGGTGTCCAGCACGGCCCGCGCGGTGGCGACGTTCTCGCCCCGCACGATGTCGTGCAGCACGGATGCCGAGGCCATCGAAATCGAGCATCCGTCGCCGGCCCAGGCGAACTCCTCGATCACGACATCGTCGGCAGGCTCGCCGGCCGACGCGGGCGAGCCGCCGGATTCACCGGCACGCAGGCCGATGCGCACGGTCACCTCGTCCCCGCAGGTCGTGTTCACCTGGTGCGACTCCGTCACGCGCGACCCGGAACCCGCACCGGCAGGAGAAGCAGCGCCAAGAGAAGCACCGGCAGCAGTCCCGGCTGCCTCGAGCGGTGGCAGCCCCTCCGCCGAGGCACCGTTCCGGGACTTGGCGTGGTCGAGGATGATCTGCTGGTAGAGCTGCTGCATGGCACTTTGGGTCATGACTTCACTCCGAAGAACGGGGCAACCTCGGCCAGGGTCGCCAGGAACCGGTCCACCTCGTCGGTGGTCGTGTACAGGTAGGTGCTCGCCCGCGTCGACGCGGTCACGCCGAGCCGGCGGTGCAGCGGCTGGGCGCAATGGTGCCCGACGCGCACCGCGATACCGGCCTCGTCGAGGTACTGACCGACATCGTGGGCGTGCACCCCGGCCAGGTCGAAACTGGCCAGACCAATGCGGTCGACTCCGGCCGGCGGCCCGAGCAGACGCACCCCGGGGATGCCGACGAGCCCAGCCACGAGGCGCTGCCCCAGTTCGGCCTCGCGCGCGGCGATGCGTTCCATCCCGGTCTCGGTCAGGTACTCCACCGCGGCGGCCAGGGCGATCGCCTGGGAGATGCGCTGGGTACCGGCCTCGAACCGCTGCGGCGGGGCGAGGAACTCGGCGGTGTGCATGTCCACGGTGGTGATCATGGATCCGCCGGTGAGGAACGGCGGCATGCCCGCGAGCAGCTCGGCCTTGCCGTAGAGCACACCGATGCCGGTCGGGCCGAGCATCTTGTGCCCGGAGAAGACGGCGAAGTCCACGTCGAGGGCGGCGACATCCACAGGAAGATGCGGCACCGACTGGCAGGCGTCCAGCAGCACCAGCGCGCCCACCGAGCGGGCCAGAGCTACGAGCTCGGCGACCGGGTTGATCGTGCCCACCACGTTGGAGGCGTGCGTGAGCGCGAGCAGGCGGGTGCGGGCTCCGATGACTCCCGCCGCCGCGGCCAGGTCGAGCGTGCCGTCATCTAGAACCGGGATGAACCGCAGGGTCGCGCCGGTACGCAACGCGAGCTGCTGCCACGGAATCAGGTTGGCGTGGTGCTCCATCTCGGTGACGACGATCTCGTCGCCGGCGCCGAGTGAGAATCGTGTCGCCGCGGGGCCGCCGAGGCCGAGCGACGCGTTGGAAAAGGCGTAGGCGACGAGGTTGATGCCCTCGGTCGCGTTCGACGTCCAGACGATCTCGTCGGCCTTCGCCCCGATGAACGCGGCCACGGTCGCCCGGGCTGCCTCGAACGTCTCGGTGGCTCCGAACGCGAGCGTGTGGGCCCCGCGGTGCACGGCTGCATTGCGCTGCTCGTAGAACTCCTGCTCGGCCTCCATGACGCTGAGCGGGTTCTGCGAGGTAGCGCCCGAGTCGAGGTAATTGAGCGGATGCCCATTGACCAGTTGATCGAGGATCGGGAAGTCGTTGCGGATGCGGTCGACTTCCTCGTCCGTCAGCGGGCGAGCCATCGCACGGGTGGACGGTGAAGCGGAAGACGTCATATCATCCAGCGTATTCCCTCCCCCGGGCAATGCACACCGAACTCTGACAGGGGTATCACGGCGAGGCAGACAGGTCGAGCCCGAACGTCAGGGCCCGGGTGAACTCGGCCTGCGGGTGCGCGAACACCGAACGGGTCGGCCCCTCCTCGATGATGCGCCCGCCCTGCAGCACAATCACCCGGTCGGCCAGCGCGAGGGCGTCGAGCGGGTCGTGGGTGACCAGGATGACGGACCGATCGAACAGTACCCGGTGCAGCAACTGGCGCTGGGCGGGCACCGCCGCCACATCGAGCGCGGTCATGGGCTCGTCGAGCAGCAGCAGCCGCGGACTGGCCGCGAGAGCCCGGGCCACCGCGACCCGCTGGGCCTGGCCGCCGGACAGCATCCCGGGCCGCCGGTCGGCGAAGTCGGACACCTCGGCGGCGGCGAGCCACTCGTCGGCGAGAAGTCGTGACGCAGCCCGGGATTCCCCCGCGCTGCGCGGCCCGAACGCCACATTGTCGCGCACGTTCAGGTGCGGGAAGAGCAGCGGCTCCTGGGCGAGCAGCACCGTGCGTCGGGCGTGCGGCGGTGTGAAGATGCCCGGCCGCCTCCCGTCGGCACGGTCTGCACCGTCGGCCGCCAGATCGAAGAAGACCTGCCCGTCGAGGGTGGCCCTACCCGAATCGGGCCGCAGCAGACCCGCGCAGAGCTCGACGATGGTGGACTTGCCGGCCCCGTTGGAGCCGAGCAGCGCCACCGTCTCGCCCGGCGACACGGTGAAGGCGACCTCCAGTCCGCGCCGGCGCATCACGGCGGCCAGTTCGAAGGTCACGACAGTCCGCGCGGCCGGTGGGTGGCGACCATCACGATCAGGGCGACGGCCACGAGGAGGAGAGCCAGGGCGACGGCCGCATCCGCATCCGTTTCCCGCTGCAGGTAGATCTCGAGCGGCAGCGTGCGGGTGACCCCCTGCAGGCTGCCGGCGAACGTGAGGGTCGCCCCGAACTCACCGAGCGCGCGCGCGAACGCGAGCACCGCGCCGGAGAGCAGACCGGGCAGCACCAGCGGTAGCGTCACCCGCCGGAAGACCGTGCCGGGGGTGGCGCCGAGCGTGGCGGCGACCGCCTCGAAGCGCGCGCCGGAGGCCCGCAGGGTCGCCTCCACGCTCAGCACCAGGAACGGCAGCGCCACGAAGGTCTGCGCGAGCACGACGGCGGTGGTCGAGAACGCGATCTGGATGCCGAGCACCTCGAAGGTCTCGCCGAGCAGGCCGCGGCGCCCGAAGGTCGACAGCAGGGCGATACCGCCCACAACGGGCGGCAGCACGAGCGGCAGCAGAACGACGGCGCGCACGAGGCGTTGTCCGGGAAACCGGCTGCGGGCCAGGCCGAGAGCCATCGGCACGCCGAACAGCAGGCAGAGCACGGTGCTCATCATGGCGGTGCGCAGGCTGAGCAGCAGCGCCGCGACCGCCGCTTCGGAGGTCACGAGCGCACCGAACCGGGACCAGTCAACGCGCAGGGTCATGCCCACGATCGGCAGCACGATGAACAGGGCGCCGAGGGCAGCCACGGGAAGGGTCCAGCGGGGCACGCCGAGGGTGACCCGGCCGTCGTGGGGGCCGGTGTGGGAGTCGGAGCGACTCACCACCACCTCACGGCGCGCCAAAACCGGCCGCCCCGAGCACGGTCTGACCGGTCGCTCCGGTCACGAACCGGGTGAAGGCTGCCCCGAGCAGCGCCTGCTCACTGCCCGCCACGACGGCGATCGGGTATTCATTCACGGCCTGATCTGCCTCCGGCACCGGGATGCCGAGAACCGCGTCGCCGGCGGAGGTGACGTCGGTCACATAGACGAGCCCGGCATCCGCGTCGCCCGATGTGACCTTGCCGAGCACGCCGGTGACGGCGTTCTCTTCGCTCACCGGCGCGAGCCGGACGCCGGCCGCCGCCTCGAGGGCCGGCAGCGCGGCGCCGCACGGCACCTGCGGCGCGCAGACCACTACGTCCACATTCGGCGCGGCGAGGTCGGCGAAGGAATCGATGCCGGCCGGGTTGTCGGCGGGCACGGCGATCATGAGGGTGTTGGTGGCGAAGACCACCGGGACGCCGTCGAGGAGGCCGTCGCCGCTGAGCTTGGCCATGGTCCTGGCGTCCGCCGCCGCGAACACATCGGCAGGGGCGCCCTCCCGGATCTGGGTAACGAGGTCGGCCGAGCCCCCGAAGTTGAGCGCGACCGTTACGCCGGGATGGACGGCCTCGAACCGGTCGGCTAGCTCGGTGAAGGTCTCGGTGAGGGATGCCGCGGCGAACACGGTGAGCGTCTCGCCCTGCTCCGTAGACGCCCCGGTCGCCCCCGACGAGGCCCCGGCCGTTCCTGCGCAGCCGGCCAGCACGACGGATGCCGCCGACAGCCCGACCGCGACGCGCACGCTCCACAATCGGGTCACGACTGGCCCTTCGGGGTTTCGACGATCACGGTGGTGGCCTTGACCACGGCCACGGCCACCGACCCCGGCACCAGGCCGAGGTCACGCACGGCCTCGGTGCTCATCAGGGACACCACCCGGTGGGGGCCGCACTGCAGCTCGACCTGGCTCATCACCGGATCGCTCACCACGCGGGTGACCAGCCCGACGAAACGGTTGCGGGCCGAGCTCGCCGTCGTGGACGGATCCGCGGGCGACAGCGCGTCCTCTCGGGCCAGCGCGGTCTCCCGGGCCAGGTGGGCCAGGTCGGATCCGTCGACGACCATGCGTCCGGCGTCGTCGGTGCTCGCGGCGAGCGCCCCATTGTCGATCCAGCGCCGCAGGGTGTCGTCGCTGACCCCGAGGTATCCGGCGGCTTCCTTAATCCGTATCTGAGACATATTGAGCATCTTATTACCGCATCTGCGGAATAGACACCGGGAGGGGCGGGAACGCGGCTGCCGCAGTGGGGCAGGATGGAGCGCGTGACCGCCACAGCGAACCTTCCGTCGACTCCGTCCGAACCCACCGAACCACGCGCACCGCGCGCACCGCGCCGCGCGCAGGTCATTGTCGCCTCCACCCGCGCCGCGGCCGGGGTCTACCCGGACCGCACCGGCCCCGTCCTCGATGCCTGGCTGCGAGAGCGCGGCTTCACGCTCGGCGAGCGCCGCATCGTGCCCGACGGCGCCCCGGTCGGCGCTGCCCTGATCGAGGCCCTCGACGCTGGCATCGACCTTGTGATCACCACGGGCGGCACGGGCGTCAGCCCCCACGACCTCACCCCCGAGCAGACCCTCCCGCACCTCGACCGGCTGCTCCCCGGGCTGATGGAGGAATTCCGCCGCCGCGGCGCCGCATCCACCCCTCTGGCCGTCATCTCGCGCGGTCACGCCGGGATCGCCCGCGGGCGCACCCTGGTGATCAACCTCCCCGGCTCCCCCAACGGCGTGAAGGATGGACTGGGTCTCCTCGCCGACGTGCTCGACCACATCCTCGACCAGCTCCACGGTGTGGACCACTAGCTGGACTGGCCCCACTGGCCCCACTGGCCCCTCTGGCTCCACTAGCCCCACTGGCTCCACTAGCCCCACTAACCCCTCTGGCTCCACTAGCCCCACTGGCTCCGGCCCGAACGAATTCGACGGAGATTCTGGTCAAATCGGCACAAAACACGCCTAAAATCCGCTTTTGGCTAAAAATCTCCGTCGAATTGGTTCGCCCCCGCCCTTCCGCGCACCCGTGCCCTGCGCGAAAACAGGGTGGCTCGCCGTGAGGATGCCGCGAGCGAGCGCGTCGACTCGCGGGGCGACACGGGCGAGTGGATAATTCAGGGTGTCGACCTGCACCCGAGCGGTCGAGTGAGGGAAACGATGGACCTCAACACCGTGTTCACGATCACCCCCGCTCGTCACCGGGGCGATCTCGCGCTCCTCGACGCCCAGGTGGCCCCGCTCGCGGGCGGCTCCGACCTGTTCGCCGACCCGCAGACGCACCTCACCGGGCTGGTCGACCTGCAGACCCTGGGCTGGCCCGCTCTGACCCTGACGACGGATGCCGGCACCCCGGACACCGGCCCAGGTGCCGCCACCGGCACGGATGCCCACACCGGCGAGCGCGCCACCGGCACCACCCCCGGCCTCGTCATCGCCGCCACCTGCACCATCGCCGAACTCTCCCGGCTGGCGGCCGCACCCGGCTGGACCGCGCATCCGCTGATCTACCAGTGCTGCACCGCCCTCTACGGCTCATTCAAGATCTGGAACGTCGCCACCGTCGGCGGCAACCTCTGCGCCTCCCTGCCGGCTGGCCCGATGACCAGCCTGGCTGCCGCCCTCGACGCGGAGGTGCTGATCTGGCGTCGTGACGGCAGCGACGAACGGATGCCCGCAGCGTCCTTCGTCACCGGCAACACCACCAACGCGCTCCGCACCGGCGATGTGCTGCGGTCCATCCACGTGCCGACCTCTTCGCTGGCGGCCCGCACCGCATACCGCAAGATCGCCCTCTCCCCACTCGGCCGCTCCGGCGCCGTGCTGATCGGCCGGCTCGACCGCGCCGACCTCTCCGACAGCGACGACACGACCGCCCGCGACGCCAGCGACGGCACCGGCCGCTTCGTGCTCACCGTCACCGCCGGCACTGTGCGTCCGGTGCAACTGCGCTACGATTCCCTGCCCGACGCGGGCACACTCGCCCAGGACATCGCCGCCATCGACTGCTGGTTCACGGATGCCCACGGCGCCGCCGACTGGCGCCGCGCCGTGAGCGGCGTGCTCGGCGAGGAGATCCGAGCAGAGCTGGAACAGCAGCCCGAACCGAGACAAGAACCCGAACCGAGACAAGAACCCGAACCGGCCGCGCGAGACCAGGCGGCACCCCGGAACGGAGACCGCTCATGAGATTCCAGATCAACGGCGAACCCGTCGACGCCTCCCCTGCCCCCGGGCAGTGCCTGCGCTCCTTCATCCGCGACCAGGAGCACTTCGAAGTCAAGAAGGGCTGCGACACCGGCGACTGCGGCGCCTGCTCCGTGCTGGTCGACTGCACTCCGGTGCACTCCTGCATCTACCCGGCGTTCCGGGCCGAGGGCACAGAGGTCACGACCGTGGCCGGGCTCGGCCTGCCCGGTGATCTGGCCCCGATCCAGCAGCGCTTCGTCGACGCCGCCGGGTTCCAATGCGGGTTCTGCACCGCCGGCATGATCGTGACCGCGTCCGCCCTGACCGAGACCGACCTTGACGACCTCCCCCGCCTGCTCAAGGGCAACCTGTGCCGCTGTACCGGCTACCGCGCCATCGAGGACGCCATCCGCGGCAGCCACACCCCCGTCAACGGCTCAGCCAGGTCAGACAGCTCCTGTCGCACCGACGCACCGGCACGCACCGGCCTGGGCCCGGTCGTCCAGACCGGACCGCGCCCCGGCACGGTCGGCACCTCCCTGGCGGCCCCGGCCAGCGAACGCGTGGTCAGCGGGCAGGAGCCGTACACCCTCGATGTCACGGTGCCCGGCCTCCTGCACCTCAGCGTGCTGCAGAGCACGCAGGCGCACGCGCGCATCCGTTCGATCCAAACCGAGGCAGCCGCGGCCCTGCCCGGGGTGCACGCCGTGCTCACCCACGCCGACTCCCCGGCCACCCTGTTCTCCACCGCCCGGCACGAGGACCGCCTCGACGACCCCGACGACACCCTCGTGCTCGATTCGGTCGTGCGGTTCCGCGGCCAGCGCGTCGCGGCCGTCGTCGCCGACACCCTCGCCATCGCCGAGGCCGCCTGCCGCCTGATCGAGATCGACTACGAGACGCTCCCGGCCGTCTTCGACCCGCACGCCGCTCTCCTGCCCGGCGCTCCCCTGGTGCACGGCGACAAGGATGCCACCGCGAGCCGGCTGGCCGACCCGACCCGCAACCTGGTGGCCGAGCTGCACGGCGAATACGGCGACATCGCGGCCGGCCTGGCCGGCGCCGCCCACAGCGTTAGCGGAACCTGGCAGACCCAACGGGTGGCGCATACCCATTTGGAGACGCACGCCACCATCGGCTGGCTGGAGCCCGGCACGGCAGACGCATCGGCAAGCGGCGACCGGCTCATCCTGCGCACCAGTTCCCAGGTGCCGTTCCTGGTGCACCGCGAGATCTGCCGCCTGTTCGCCCTCGACCCGGGGCGGCTGCGCGTGTTCACAGCCCGGGTCGGCGGCGGCTTCGGCGGCAAGCAGGAAATTTTGACCGAGGACATCGTCGCGCTCGCGGTGCTGAAGACCGGGCGCCCCGTGCAATACGAGTTCAGCCGTTCCGACGAGTTCACCCTCTCCCCGGCCCGTCACCCCATGCGCATCGACGTCACCCTCGGCGCCGACGACGCCGGCCGCCTCACCGCACTGAAGCTGGGTGTACTCGCCGACACCGGCGCCTATGGCAACCACGGCCCCGGGGTGATGTTCCACGGCAGCTCCGAGTCGGTCAGCCTCTATCGGGTGCCCAACAAGCGGGTGGATGCCCGAAGCGTCTACACGAACAATCTCCCCTCGGGCGCCTTCCGCGGCTACGGCCTCGGCCAGGTGATCTTCGGCGTCGAGTCCGCACTCGACGAGCTCGCCCGCACCGTCGGCATCAACCCGTTCGACCTGCGCCGGCGAAACTCGGTCGGCCCGAACGACCCGCTCGTGGTCACCCACGTGGAGGGTGAGGACCTCATCTTCGGCAGCTACGGACTCGACCAGTGCTTCGACCTGGCCCAGACGGCCCTGGCCCGCGGCAACGGCGCCACCGTGCCGCTCGGCGAGCACTGGAAGACCGGCGAGGGCATGGCCACCGCCATGATCGCGACCACCCCGCCGCGCGGGCACTACGCGCAGGCCTCGGTCACCCTCGAAAACGCGGTCCTCGAATCCCCCACCCACTACACCGTCCGCGTCGGCACGGCCGAGTTCGGCAACGGCACCACCACGGTGCACGCGCAGCTCGCCGCCACGGCCCTGCACACGACTCCCGACCGGATCGAGATCCTGCAGTCCGACACGGATGCCATCGGCTACGACACCGGCGCGTTCGGCTCCGCGGGCGTCGTCATCGCCGGCAAGGCCGTGCTCGCGGCGGCGAACGACCTGGCCGACACGCTGCGGTCCGCCGCCACGGAGAGGCACCCGGAGATCCCCGCCGCCGCCTGGACCCTGGAACCCGACGGGCTGCGCAGCGGAGCGGTGTTCACGTCGCTGGCCGAACTGGCCGGGCAGGCATCCGTAACCGGGGCATCCGCGCCCGGGGCCTCCGCTCTCCGCGGTGTCGGCGCCGAAGACGGCGCCCGCCGCTCGGTGGCGTTCAACGTGCACGCATTCCGGGTGGCCGTGAACACGCAGACCGGCGAGGTGCGCATTCTGCAGTCGATCCAGGCGGCGGATGCCGGGGTCGTGATGAACCCGGAGCAGTGCCGCGGCCAGATCGAGGGTGGGGTCGCGCAGGCGATCGGCACCGCGCTCTACGAGGAGGTTATCCTCGACGGGGCGGGCACCGTGACCACGAGCGTGCTGCGGAATTACCACATCCCGCAGCTCGCCGACCTGCCCGTGACCGAGGTGTACTTCGCGGACACGAGCGACGTGCTAGGCCCGTTCGGGGCGAAGTCGATGAGCGAGTCGCCCTACAACCCGGTGGCACCCGCCCTGGCGAACGCGGTGCGCGACGCCATTGGCATCCGTCCCACCGAACTGCCGATGTCGCGCGACCGGATCTGGCGGCTGCTGCACCCCGTTCGCTCCTGAACGGGGTGCGATCCGCGGGTTACCGCTTCTTCGCCGTCCGCTCCTGCGCGTCGACGAGCACCGCGACCGTGCGGGCGGGAACCGTTACCGTGCCGGTCGCCGTGTCCCAGGTCGTCGACTTGACGAGCGCATCCATCCCGGCGGCCTGGATGCCGCTGAGGGCGTAGCCGCGCCCGGCCAACTCGTTGAGCAGAACCGTCTGAGGTTCGGGGCTGGCGTTGAAGAGCACCAGCAGGCCGTCCAGTTCCTTGTCGACGTCGCCTCCCACCGTGTCGTCGACGCTCATCGCGATGACGCCGGGGGTGGCGTCCGGTCCGCTGGCCGGGAAGGTCAGCTTCTGGTTGATCAGCTTCGCATCGCCGAGCCGGAACAGTTCGGTCGACTGTTTGAGGCGCAGCAGGTCCTGGGCCTGGGCCGACGCGAAGCTGATGTCGTCCGGCGTCGGCTTGAGGGCCGGGTCCTCGAGCAGCGGGCGCATGATGGCCCACTTGTCCTCGTTGGCGGCCGCTGACGGCAGACCGACGCCGAAGTTGCTGGTCTGGCCGGTCCAGTCGATGCGGTTGAACCAGTCGCCCGAGTTGTAGCTGTCGCGGTCGAGCGACTTCGAGCGCAGCAGGTCGGTTCCGGCGTGCCAGAGCGATGGCGCCTGCGACAGGGTCGCGGTGGCAAGGGACAGGGTGTTCATTCGCACCCGGTCACTCATCCCGGTGTCGGCCGGCAGCTTGAGGGCGAGCAGGTCGTAGAGCGTCTCGTTGTCGTGCGCGTCGACGTAGTTGATCACCTCGTCCGGCTGGTCCGCATACCCGGCCGGCGACCCGTTGTAGTCGAGTTCGTCGCCGCGCTTCACCGTGCCGTCGCTGGTGACGAAGCTGAAGTCGCGCAGGTTCGCGGCCAGGCCGAGCCGCACCAGGTCGCTGGCCTGCCCGAGCCGGGCGAGCGCCTGCTCGGGGGTGCCGTTGATCGCCACGCCGTTGGGATCGGTGCCGAGCCCGGTGCCGAAGCCCTGCTGCTGCACGGTGCTGCCGTCGACGGGGCTGCCGCCATGCACCGCGTCGCGCAGCCGGTCGTTGAACGTGCCGATGCCGGTTCCGCCCAGCTGGCCCTGCGTCGCCTGCTCGAACAGGGCGTTGTTCGCGACCTCGCCGAAGTTCCAGCCCTCACCGTAGAGGTAGATCGCCTGGCCGTTCACGCCGTCCTTTTTCAGGGTGAGCGCGTCGAGGGCATCCCGCACGGCCAGCAGGTTGGCCTTCGAGTGGTGGCCCATCAGGTCGAACCGGAACCCGTCCACGCGGTACTCCTTCGCCCAGAGCACGACGGAGTCGACCATGAGCTTCTGGGCCAGTTCGTGCTCGGTGGCGATGTTCTGGCAGCAGGTGGAGGTCTCGACGGAGCCTTGCGGGTTGAGACGGTGGTAGTAACCGGGCACGACCTGGTCGAGCACCGATTTCTCCCCCTGGCCGCTCTGCGCGGTGTGGTTGAACACCTCGTCGAGTACGACCTGCAGGCCGTCCTCGTGCAGGGCCCCCACCATGCCGCGGAACTCGGCCACCCGGGCGCCGCCGTGGGCATTCACCGCGTAGGACCCCTCCGGCGCCGAGAAGTGGAACGGGTCGTAGCCCCAGTTGAAGCCGTCCTGGTCCCTGATCGCCTGGATGCACGCCTGCTGGCCCGGCGAGGCCGGTCCGAAGGAGGCCAGGTCGCAGGCCGGAACGGCCTGGAGGGCACGGTCTTCCTGGATCGTGGCGATGTCGAAGGTCGGCAGCAGGTGCACGGTGTTGAGCCCGGCAGCCGCCAGCTCGGACAGATGCCGGGTTCCCGCGCTGTCGACCCCGAACGCGCCGTAGGTGCCGCGGAGCTCTTCCGGCACGGTGTCGTCGGAGATCGAGAAGTCGCGCACGTGCAGTTCGTAGATCGACCGGTCCACGGCCTTCTCGATGACCGGCGCCTTCGCTTTCTCCCACGCCTTGGGGCGGTAAGCCTTATCGGCCAGGTCGATGAGCACCGACCGGGTGGAGTTCTGCGTCAGGGCGACCGAGTACGGGTCGGTGACCTGGTTCACCTCGATCTTCCCCGTCGTCGGCGCGAACACCGTGACCTCGAAGACGAAGGATGCGCCGGTCCAGTTCTTGGCGCCGGTCGCGGTCCACGTGCCGTCATCCTGGCGCGTCAACGCGATGCGCTCCGGGTCGGCCGTGTCGCCCGCCGTCCAGACGAGCGCGTCGACGTTCTGCGCCGTGGGAGCCCAGACCGCGATCGTGGGCCGCTTCTTGGACCAGGTGACGCCGAGCGTCCGGTCCGCTGCGGCATCCGCGTAGAGGTCGTCGAGCACGCCGGGCAGTTGCACGCCCGTGAACGCGGTGAGGATGCCTGTGGTGTCGTCGGTGCCGGTGCCGGTGCCGGACTGGGCCACCGCCAGCTGGGTGGTCAGCAGCCGTTCCAGCTCCACCCGGTCCACACCGACCGGGCGCAGGGCCACGGACCCGGCGAGGGCCGGGAAACGCGCTTTCTCCGCGTCGGAGAGACCGGCCGGGTCGTACTCGAGGGCGACCGTGTCACCGCCGGTCACCGCTCCGTCGGTGACCGCCAGGTCGGCGGCCGACGAGGAGTGCAGCGTGTAACCGAGCGCGGCCGGGTCGGCATTCGCGGGCAGCAGGTCACGCGGCCAGGCGAGGGTCTTCTCGCTCACCCAGTGCGCGCGCTGCGCTCCGGTGCCGGCCAGCGGCGGGTCGGTCACCGTGATCGTGAGCACGTGGGCGGCGAGGTCGTAGCTGAACAGGGTTTCCTTGCCCTCGGTGGCCGTGAACGACAGGTTCGCTCCGTTCGGCACGCCGTCGGCGCCATAGTTCTCGTCCCAGCCGAGGTTGTGCGCGACCTTCGCCTCGTACGAGCCGGTCGGCAGGGTGTTCGAACTCAGGGTGAGGATGCCGTCGCCGTCCACGTCCTGCAGCCAGGTTGCGAGGCAGTCCGGTTTCCAGTCTCCGGGGCAACCGGCCTCCTCCTGGAAGGAACCGGCCGCGACGACGATATCGCCCTCGGCCGTGCCCTGAAAGAAGTTGTTGCGCGGGTCGAAGTAGAACGTGACCGGGCCGCCGTCGGTCGTGTAGCTCACGTTGTCGCCGCCGGGAACCCCGCCGGAACCGTAGTTGAGGTCCCAGGAGCCGTTGACGGCGATCTTGTACTCGTAGTCGCCGGCCGGAAGGTCGAAGGTGCCGGCGTAGATGCCGTCGGCCCGGAGGGCCAGTTTCGCGGCCTCACAGCCGGGCTGCCAGTCCCCGGCACAACCCATCTCGGAGTTGTGACTACCGGCCACCGTGACCAGGTCGATCGCGGCGTCGGGCGTGCCGGTATCGGCGAGCGAAACCGTGTTGCCCACGGAGGCGAAGCTGGACGCGGCGGCCCGCTGGCCGGCGGCATCCGTGGAGACGGCGCGGTATTCGACCAGGGTGCCCGTGGCGAGGCCGGCGGTGTCGTGGAAGACCCGCGGAGTGGTGTCTTCGGCGGTGCCGAGGCTGGTCCACGCAGTGTCACCCACGACCCGCCAGGCGAAGCCGGTCTCCTGCCAGGTCCCGTCGTCGACGGTGGCCCCGACGGGTGAGACGCCGGTGACGCCGGCTCCGGCTGCCGGGGCGGCGACCGTGATCGCGGCGGCCGCGGCCGGAGCGCTGACGGGTCGGTCGGCCACGAGCACGACCGAGCCGCGGGCCGGCACGGTGACGGCCAGATCCCCGGTGTCGCCGGATACCGCGGAAGCGGTGTCGCCGAACAGCACCGAGTAGGACGCACCCGTGGTGAGGGTGGGGATCGTCACGGTTTTCGCCGCGGCCGAGTTGTTGACGGCGACGAGGTGTTCGATCTTCTCCGTGCGGTCGACCCGGCTGAACGCGTAGACGCCGGCCCCGGTGTCGGCGTAGCGCTCGATCTGGGCGCCCGTCGCGAGGGCAGGGTGGTCGCTCCGCAGCGCGGAGAGCTCAGCGATCCGACTGTAGAGCGGCGCATCCGTCCCGAACCGGTCGATCGAGCCGGCGGTCTCGCCGGTGATCAGCGGCTGGTTCGCGTACTCGGGCACCTGGCTGGCGAACAGCGACTGGCGGGCGTCCTTGTCGCCGCCCGCGCCCATGAAACCCTGCTCGTCGCCGTAGTAGACCACCGGCTAGCCGCGGGTCAGGAACATGAGCTCGTGGGCGAGCACGTCGCGGGCAAGCGGGTCATCGGTGTTCTTCAAGAAGTAGCCGATCCGGCCCATGTCGTGGTTGCCGAGGAAGGTCGGCAGCGCGGAGGCGTTGGAGTCGGGAGTCGTGTAGAGGTCGTCGGAGGCGAACAGCTGGCTGAGCCCCTTCGCGGAGTTGCCGGCGGCGAAGCTGGTCGCCTGCGACTGGAATCCGAAGTCGAGCACCGAGTTGAGGTCGGTCTTGCGCACGTACGGGGACGTCTTCGCGGCATCCGCGTCGTAGACCTCACCGAACATGAAGAAGTCGGGCTTGCCCGCGGCGTGCGCGTAGTCGAGCACCTGCGTGGACCACGTGTCCCAGAACTCCAGGTTGACGTGCTTGACCGTGTCGATGCGGAAGCCGTCGATACCGAGGTCGACCCAGTCCGTGTACACGTCGACGAAGCCGTTCACGACGGCCGGGTTCTCGGTCATCAGGTCGTCGAGGCCGGAGAAGTCGCCGTCGAGGTTGCTCTCACCCTCGAAGGTCGAATCTCCCCGGTTGTGGTAAAGCGTCGGGTCGTTCAGCCAGGCCGGCACCTTGGCCGTGGCGTCGGCGGCCGCGACGAACGGCGTGTAGGGGAAGGATGTCCCGTCGAGGGTCGGGAATTCGTCGGTCCCCGCGTAGTCGGCCGGGTCGAAGGGCTCGCCGGCCGCGGTCGTGTAGGGCGACGTCGCCTTGTCGATGTAGGAGTACTGCTTCTCCTCGTTGTCGATGACGTCGGCGGTGTGGTTGGTGATGATGTCGAAGTACACCTTGATGCCGCGGGCGTGCGCGTCGTCGATGAGCGCCTTGAGCTCGGCGTTGGTGCCGAGGTGCGGGTCGATCTGGGTGAAGTCGGTGATCCAGTAGCCGTGGTAGCCCGCGGACGCGTTCGCGCCCTCGCCCTGCACGGCCCGGTTCTTGAAGGACGGCGTGAGCCAGAGGGCGCTCGTGCCGAGACCCTCGATGTAGTCGAGCTGGGAACGGAGCCCGGCGAGGTCGCCGCCGTTGTAGAAACCCTTGTTCGCGGGGTCGTAGCCGGATACCAGTGGGTCGTCGCCGAGGCCGGCGGTGTTGTTGGCCGGGTCGGCGTCCTTGAACCGGTCGGTCATCACGAAGTAGAACTGCTCGTCGCTGCCGGGCTGGCGGATGGGCGCGGCCGCCACGGCCTCGTCCTCCGCGGAGTAGGCACCGGCCAGGGAGAGTACCTCGAGGCCGACGCGCTTCCGGCCGAGGTCGAAGGTGAAGCTCATTCGGCTTTCACCGGCGATGGTCAGCGAGATGTTGTCGGCGCCACCGTCCAGCCCGTAGGTCTCGTCCCACGCGTCGTTGAGGGCGACCTTGTAGTCGTAGCTGCCGGCCGGCACCGTGAACTCGGCGGACCAGACCCCGTCGACGCCCGTCGGGGCCAGCTCGGTGGACTCGCAGGCCGGCTGCCAGTCCTCCGTGCAGCCCAACTCGCTCTGCAGGCTGCCGACCAGGGCGACCGTCGGGGTGGCGGCGGCCGCGGACATCTCGGAGAAGGCGAGACCGGAGAGAACGATCGCGCCGGCTCCGATCGTGGCCACAATGCGGCGGATGGCCGGGCGGCGTGTAGCGGTGCGTTTCGTCAACAGTGACTCCCCCTGTCTCGCGCCCGGTGGCGCTGAGAACAACAGATGTGACGCTACTCCGTCGCGTACCGCTTATGCAAGCGTTTGCTGCAAGCGTTTACTTGATCGCGCGGCGGTCGAGCCTGACGACCCCCAATACACTGAACGAGTCCGGTGGAAACGAGTCCAGTGGAAGAGAACGACGAACAGAGAACGGGCTCTCACGTGACACCGTCCAGCCGGGTCTACCGCGGCCACATCTTCCACATTGCCGGCTCCCCCACCGTGGCCGCCGCGCACCGGCACCTCGTGTCCCTGCCCGACGGCGTCCTGGTGACCACCGACACGGGCCGGATCGCCTGGGTGGGCTCATTCGTCGACCTCCCTGCCGTCTACGAAACCCTGGCGGTCACCGACAACCGGGGCGGTTTCATCCTGCCCGGCTTCGTCGACACCCACGTGCACTTCCCGCAGACCTATTCCACGGATTCCTATGGCGGCGGCCAGCTGCTCGAGTGGCTGGACAACTGCGTCTTCCCGGCCGAGGCTCGCCTGGCCGACCCCGGGTTCGGCGAGCAGATCGCCCGGGACTTCACCCGTCGCCGCGTCGCCGCGGGCACGACCAGCGCCCTGGTCTTCGGCTCCGCGTTCCCTCCCGCGCAGGACGCCCTGTTCGAGGAGTCGCACCGGGCCGGACTGCGCCTGGTCAGCGGGCGCGGAATCCAGACGGTCGGTTCGAAGCCCTCGCAGGCGCTGCTCACGAGCGAGGCCAGGGCCCTGGAGCTTGTGACGGATGAGATCGCCCGCTGGCACGCGGTCGACACCGGCGACGCCGCCACCGCGCTGCTTCAGGTGGCGGTGGTGCCGCGATTCAGCCTCTCCGTCACCCCCACGACCCTGGCGGGGCTCGGCGAGCTCTACGACGCGGTGCGCGGCCAGGGGGTCTACTTCCACAGCCACCTGAACGAGAACAACCGGCCCGGCACGGGCGAGATCGAGGCCGTGAAGTCGGTCTACCAGGTCGACACCTACCTCGACACCTACGACGGCCGGTTCCTGCCGGGTTCGGCGCGAGGCGGGTCGAGCCTGCTGGGGCGGCGCAGCATCCTCGCCCACGCCGTGCACTGCGAGAACAGCGAGCTGGCTCGCCTGGCCGAGACGGGAACGAGCGTGGCGCACTGCCCCACGTCGCAGCAGTTCCTGGGATCGGGCACCATGCCGTGGCTGCGCACGACGTCGTTCGGCGTGAATGTGGCGATCGGGTCGGATGTCGGCGCGGGCGACGAATGGCTCATCTCCCGGGTGCTCAACGACTGTTTCAAGGTGCACCTCTCCGAGCCCGGAGAGGCGGGCCTGTCGCTGGATCCGGCCGCCCTGCTCTTCACCGGCACCCTGGCCGGCGCGCGCGCACTCGACATGGAGGCCCGGTTCGGCAACTTCGACGTGGGCAAGGACGCCGACTTCCTCCTGATCGAGCCGGACCGCTGGGAGCCCCTTGCCACGGTGCTCGAGCGCGGCATCCGGGCCGACGACGAGGAGATGGCCACCGACCAGACCCTCTTCGCGCTTCTGCTGGCCCTCCGCCAGCCCGCGATCGCCGGCGTCTTCGTGCGCGGCCGCCGGGTGCTCGCCCCGACCGGTGGTTGAGCCGCCCGGCGATTGAGCCGCCCTCCCGCCTTCCAGTCCCGCCCTCAATCCCGCCCTGGCCGAACGAATTCGACGGAGATTTTGCTTAGAACCGGCCCCGAGCATCCGTTTGGGCGCGAAATCGGTAAAATCTCCGTCGAATTCGTCAGGGGTTGATGGACTAAAAGGTGAGAATCGTGCGGGCCGTGCCCGACCGACCTCCACACCCGTGCCCACACCCGCACCGCCCTACGATGGCAGGCATGGCCACTTCCTCCGCACCAATCGCCGGCCTCGTGCTCGCAGCCGGCGCCGGCTCCCGTTACGGCATGCCGAAGGCACTTGCGCGAGGCGACGACGGCATCCCCTGGCTGGTGCGCACGATCCGCACGCTCACGGATGCCGGCTGCTCACCGGTGATCGTCGTGCTCGGCGCCGAAACCGCAGAAGTCCGGGCACTGCTCCACCAATTCGGCATGACCCCGTCGGTCGTCCTCACGCAGGCTGAAGACTGGGCAGAGGGACTCTCCGCGTCCCTGCGGGCGGGCCTGCGACAAGCCACCGAGCTGCAGGCCACCGAGCTCCTGCCTGCTCCGGTCGCCGTGGCGATCGTCCCGGTCGATATCCCGGGTCTGCTGCCCGGCACGGTCGCACGACTGATCGGCACCCTGCCCATCGACACCCTGCCCGGTGACACCGTGCCCGGTGCCACGGATGCCGACGCGAACCCCGTCGGCCCGCTCACGCTCCGGCAGGCCGGCTTCGACGCCCGCCCGGGACACCCGGTGGTGATCGGGCGAGCACACTGGGGCGCGCTCATCGACACCGCCACCGGCGACACCGGCGCACGTCCCTACCTGCAGTCTCACAACACCCGGCTGGTCGATTGCGCCGACCTCGAGACCGGGCTCGACGTCGACACGCGCGATTGAGCACCGAAACCGCACCGCACCACGCCCCCGGACACCGGCCACACCGGGTTGGAATTGCCCCCCCTCCGTGTGAGGCTTAACCCGTGCCGAAGACTGACGAACGACTCGATCTGCGAGACGCCGTGTCCCTCGATCGCCCCTGGATCACCATCGTCTGGGACGACCCGGTGAACCTGATGTCCTACGTCTCCTACGTGTTCCGCAGCTACTTCGGCATCTCCGCCTTGGAGTCCGAGCGCCTCATGCTGCAGGTGCACAACGACGGGAAGGCCGTCGTCGCTTCCGGCAACCGGGAAGCAATGGAACGCCACGTCGAAGCCATGCACGGCTACGGGCTGTGGGCCACCCTCGCCAAGGCCGACGCATGATGCAGTTCATGACGGGCAGCGAGAACGCCCGCAGCGTGACCGCCCGGTTCGAACCCGTCGAGATCGGCCTGTTGCGCCTGGCCGCGAGCCAGCTGATTGACCTGCTGGAGGGCGCCGAAACCCACGCACTCGGCACATCCGGTGACCCGGCCCTGCGTCGGCTGCTGCCGGATGCCTACGCCGATGACCCCGAGGCCGCCGCGGAATTCCGCCGGTTCACCGCCGATGACCTGCTCGAGCGCAAGGTGCGGAACGCCCGGTGCATGCTTGCGACGCTCGGCGAGGAACCGCCCGCCGACATCGCCGACGAACCGAACGACGCCGAGCTACCTGCGACCGCCGACGCGGCCGCATCCGCCGAGGCGCCCGTGATTATCGACCTCGACGCCGACGACGTGCAGTCCTGGCTGCGCACGCTCACCGACCTGCGCCTCACCCTTGCCGAACGCCTCGAGATCGGGCCCGACGGGGTGCCGGCGCGGAGCGCCGACGCGGCACCGTTCCTGAACGACATCTACGATTGGTTCGGTATGGTGCAGGAATCCCTGGTCTACGCGATCGACGTCTGACCTCCCGGATACTCGCAACCTACAGCTCGACCGGCACCGCCAGCAGCGCCGCGTACGCGCGCTTGGGCCCGGCCCCGCCCTGCAGCGAGGAACTCAACCGATCCAGGCTTCGCCGGGCGTCCCCGTCGAGCGCGAGCAGTTCGGCTATTCCGGCCCGAAGCTCCTCAACCGTAGCCGTGTTGGGCGCGAGGGACAGCCCGAATCCGGCCGCTTCGACCGCGGCGGCCCCGGCGAACTGGTCGGTGGAGAAGGGCAGCAGCAGCAGTGGCACCCCCGAGGTCATCGCCTCGGTGACGCTGTTGTTGCCGCCGTGCGACACCGCCAGAGCCGAGCGCGCCAGCACGGTGACCTGCGGCAGGAACGCGCGCACGAGCCAGGAGTCGGGGATCGGCCCGAGTTCCGCGGGGTCGGTGGCACCGGTGGCGACGGCCACCCGCACGTCGAGTGCGGCAAGCGCCTCGGCCACCCGGGCGAGAACATCCCCGCGCACCGACAGGAAGCTGCCGAAACTGACATAGACGATGGGCCGGTCACTGTCGGCGGCGAGCCAGGCGTTCACCTCGCCGTCGGCGGCCTCGTTGCGCACGGCGGAGCCGAGGAACGCGTGCGCCGGCAGCAACTCGCCACGTGCGGTGTCGTGCAGCTCGGCCGGATAATTGAGCAGCAGGATGTCTCCGGACTCCATGAACGCATCCGGGCTCGGCAGCGCGGCCGGGTCGAGAACCCGCAGGGCGTCGTTCCACTGGGTGGTGAACGCATCCCGCACGCTCTCGCAGATCGTCAGGAGTGCGCCGAGGTCGTCGCTGTCGGGCGCGAAGGCGAGCGGCCACTCCGGCGGGAAACCGTAGACCTCCGCGCCCACGGGCAGCGCCGACGGGTGACCGAGCACCACATCGGCGTGACGGATGCCCGCACTCACCAAAGCGAGGCGCGCACTGAACGCCAGGTGATCGACGATCACGTGGTCGGGTTGCACCTCGGCCACGATGAGCTGTACCGCGCGGGCCACCTCCACCGGGTTCCAGAGCAGGTCGCTGCTGCGTGCCTTGGCCTGGAAACAGAGCGTTTCCACCATTCCGAGCCGGGTGGCGTCGAAGAACCCGCGGAGCGCGTCGTCCTCGCCCGTCGGCTGTTCCTCGGCGCGGATCGTGCCGGGGTTCGAGCCGCGGCCCAGTTGCAGGTGTATGCGCTCGAATCCGAACGCGGCCACGATGTCGGCAGTGGCCGAACCGCTGGCCACCACGACGCGTTCGCCGGCCTCCAGCCACGCGGTGCCCAGAGTGGCCAGCGGGAACAGGTGGGAGGCGTAGTCCGGGCTGATGATCAGCAGCGTCATGAAACGCTCATCAGGTACGCGCCCGACTCGTTCGTGTCGGCGACGTCGCGGTAGACCCGGGTCAGCGTCTCAGCCATGGCCTGGATCGTGAAGGAACGCGACACCATTTCCCCGGCCCGGTCCGCGTACTCCGGTCCGAGGGGGCCGGCAGCCAACTCGAGTGCAGCGATGATCCCGCCCGCCAGGGCCGTTTGGTTGCCGGTGTCGACGAGGAAACCCGTCACTGCGTGCTCCACATAGGTGGCCGGGCCGCCGGAATTCGGGGCGACGACGGTGAGCCCGGTCGCCATGGCCTCAAGCAGGGCGATGCCGAATTCTTCCTTCATGCTCGCGCAGACATACGCCCCATTGGGGGCCGCCAGTCCGGGCCGGCCGTACCGGGCCGCGGCCAGCCAGTGCGCCACGGTGTCGTTGGTGCGGTGCCCGGCGAGCAGTAGGCCCTGGTCGGCCGCATTGGCGAGGTCGACGACCGCGGCCATCTGGTCCAGCTGGCTTTTCTCGTCGAGGGAGGGAGAATTCAGGTCCCCGCCGAGGATGAGCAGGTTGCAGCGGGCGCGCAGGTCAACATCCGCAGCCCACGCCTGCACCAGGGCAGCCATGCCCTTGACGCGGTGCAGGCGTCCGACGGTGACGGCGAGCGGAAGCCCGCGCCGGCTCGGCGGGAGGGTGGTGAGCAGGTCGTCCAGTTCAGCTAGCGCCGCTGCGCCCGCCGCGCCAGCCGCGCTGGTCACGCCGGTCGCGCCGGTCGCGTGCGCGGCGGGCGGGTCGGCCGCGAGTCGGGCATCCGCCAGGGCACGCTCGATCACGGCGAGGTCGATGCCCTCCGCGATCACGGAGTGGCGTTCCGGATGCTGCCGGATATCGATTCCCACAAGGTCGCGCATGTCACGCCGCAGCTCGGGCCTCGGGAAGAGAACGGTGTGCGCGGCATCCGCGGCCAGCCGCTGCACGAGCCGGGCCCGGAACCAGAAGTGCTCGGTCTCGTCGACCGTGCCGAAGTTCGCCCGGGTGAGCACCCCGGAACTGTCGAGGGAGTGGATGACGCTGTGCGGGTCGGGGGCCACCGTGAACACGATCGGAATGTCGAGCTCGCGGGCGACGGTGGAGGCAGCCAGCGTGCCGATGTCGGCCATTCGCAGGTGGATCGCGTCGACGGTGCCGGCGGCGCGCAGAATGCGACGGATGCCGCGCTGCGTCGCAATCCGCCGCGGCCAGGCATCGACCGAGGCGACGGGTTCGCCCAGGAAGGGCACGGTCGCGAAGGCGTGCTCCGCGAGGGAAGACCCGACCTCGGACAAAGAGGTGAGCGCGCCGGCGAAGCTGCCGCGGGAGAGGGTGAGCACCCGTTCCACGGAGCCGCCGCGCTCACTGCCGCCGCTGCCGCTGCCGCCGGAGACGAGCGCGTCGCCCAGGCGCACGAGCAGCGTGGCGATGCCGCCGTTATCGCCGGCTCCCACCTGGCTGAGTTCGCGGTCGATGTCGGCGTGCAGGAAGAGTTGGGCCACCGTCAGCCCCCGGCTCCACGGCGGGCGCGGGTAGGCCGGCACGGTCAAGTCGATCAGGGCGAGCCGGGCCACGTCGGCAAGCACGCCGCTGCCCTGCGACAGGTCGCTCACGATACGGATGTTGGCCTCGTTCGGACCGAGGTCGCCGATGGCCGCGATCGCCGCCGCACGCACCGCGTTCGGCTCGGAGCCGTCGACTGCGACCCGGCGCAGCAGACGTTCGGGGATGCGCCCGGCGATGAGACCCATCGTTTCGACCAGGCGGGCGCGGGCGCCGCACTCATGCACGCCGATCAGGGTGCCCTCGAGGGCGAGCGCCACATGCACCGGCACCGACGAGCTCCACTGCTCCAGCGTGCGCTGGGCGATCATGCCGGAGAAGCCGCCGTCGACCACCATGCTCAGCAGTCCGGAGATCGCCTCGAACCGGGGCAGCCGGGCGCCGAACGCCCAGGCCGTGTGTTCGCGGATGAAGAGGGAGTCGTGGGTGAGCAGCGACACGAGCACGTCATCCGCGGACTCGTCGAACACCTGGCCGAGCGAGTGAATGGCCGCGATCGCGGTCAGCTGGTCGCCAGGGTCGGTCGCCGCCTGCGCGAGCAGGCGCACGGCGCGGATGCCGCCGTCCCGGCTCGCTGCGATGGTCAGGTCGTCGGCGCAGCGAATGCCGTCCAGGATTGACCGGGTCTGCCGCATCGTGTCCAGCGTCGTGTGAGTTCCCACGGTGCCCCCCCTGTCTCCTGCTTCAAGCAGTCCGATCCGAACATACACGTAGCCGATGTCGGAACGCCCTGTGAAATGGAGCAAAATGGTCACATGACACGACGCGCTCCGATCGAAGACATCAACGAAGACAATCTGGTCGTCACGAAGCCGAAGAAGTCCGCGGCCGGAGTGGAAGCGGTTCTGGTGGCGCTCGATCGCGGGTTCGCGCAGGCCGGCGTTCCCCGCACGGCGAAGGCGCTGCTGCGCCTCAACCAGCGCGACGGCACCGACTGCCCGGGCTGCGCGTGGCCGGAGTCGCAGGGCCACCGCAAGACCGCGGAGTTCTGTGAGAACGGCGCCAAGGCCGTCGCCGAGGAGAGCACCCTGCGCACCGTGACGCCGGCGTTCTGGGCCGAGCACTCGATCGAGGAGCTCGCCACGAAGACCGAGTACTGGCTCGGCAACCAGGGCCGCATCACGCATCCGGTGGTCATCCGTCCCGGCGACACGCACTACTCCCAGATCTCCTGGAACGAAGCCTTCGAGCTCATCGGCGAGCGGATCCGAGCCACCGTTCCCGACCGTACGGTCTTCTACACCTCGGGACGCACCGCCAACGAGGCGGCGTTCCTCTACCAGCTGTTCGCCCGCTCGATCGGCACGAACAACCTGCCCGACTGCTCGAACATGTGCCACGAGTCCTCCGGAAGCGCCATGAACGCCACCATCGGCATCGGCAAGGGCACCGTTTCGCTCGAAGACATCCACCATGCCGAGCTGATCCTCGTCGTCGGCCAGAACCCGGGCACCAACCACCCGCGGATGCTGTCGGCCCTCAAGGAGTGCAAGGACAACGGTGGCCGGGTCGTCGCCGTCAACCCGCTGCCCGAGGCCGGGTTGTTCAATTTCAAGGATCCCCAGTCGGTCTCCGGCCTGATCGGCGATGGCACAGCACTCGCCGACGAGTACCTGCAGATCAAGGTCGGCGGCGACCTGGCCCTGTTCCAGGCCCTCGGCCACCTGCTGCTCGAAGCGGAGGAGCGCGTTCCCGGCTCCGTCGTCGACGCGGAGTTCGTCGCGGCGAACACCCAGGGCCTCGACGAGTACCGCGCCGCCCGCACGACCATCGACTGGGCCGAGACGGAGAAGGCCACCGGGCTCACCGCGGTGGAGATCTCCACCGTCGCGCAGATGATGATCGACTCCACGGCCACGATCATCTGCTGGGCGCTCGGACTCACTCAGCAGCCGCACTCGGTCAACACACTCAAGGAGATCATCAACCTACTCCTGCTGCAGGGCAACTTCGGCAAGCCGGGCGCCGGCGCCTGCCCGGTTCGCGGCCACTCCAACGTGCAGGGCGACCGCACCATGGGCGTCTGGGAGAAGCCCAAGGAATCGATGCTCGCCGCGCTGGACAAGGAATTCGGCATCGAGTCCCCTCGCAAGCACGGCCTCGACTCGGTGGACACCGTCGCGGCCTTCGAGAACGACGACGTCGACGTGTTCGTGTCGATGGGCGGCAACTTCGCCCTCGCCTGCTCCGACACAGTGGCCCTCGAGGCGGCAATGCAGCGCGTGGGCCTGACCGTGCACGTGTCGACCAAGCCCAACCGGTCGCACATCATGCACGGCACGACCTCGCTGATCCTGCCGACGCTGGGGCGCACCGACACGGACGACAAGCACCCGGGTGGTCGCCAGGTGCTCTCGGTCGAGGACTCCATGTCGGTCGTGCGCACCACGCAGGGGCGTCTGGACCCGGTCTCCGAGCACTTGCTCGCCGAGCCCGTCATCGTCGCCCGGATGGCCAGCGCCACCCTCGGCGACGACCACGTGATCGACTGGAAGGCGATGGCCGACGACTACGACGTCATCCGTGACCGCATCTCGCGGGTTCTCCCGGGCTTCACCGATTTCAACGCGCGCCTCAAGACGAAGAACGGTTTCGTACTGCCCAACCCACCCCGCGACACCCGCAGCTTCGCCACCGACATCGGCCGGGCCCGGTTCACGGTCAGCCCGCTCGAGTACCTCACCCCGCCGGCCGGCCACCTGATCCTGCAGACCATGCGCAGCCACGACCAGTACAACACCACGTTCTACGGCCTGGATGACCGCTACCGCGGAATCTCCGGCGGCCGCCGGGTCATCCTGATCCACCAGGACGACGTCACCGAGCTGGGCTTTGCGGACCGCGACATGGTCGACGTGATCAGCACTTTCCGGGGCGAGGAGCGGCGCGCCAACGAGTTCCGCCTGGTGGTCTACCCCACCCCGCGGGGCTGCGCGGCCGCGTATTTCCCCGAGGCGAACGCCCTGATGCACCGCGAGCTCGTGGCCCGGGAGTCGAACACCCCCGGTTACAAGGCCATGTCCGTGCGATTCATCGCCCACGAGGCAGCGAATTCAGCACCGCTGACGTGAGCCGAGGCGTGAACACGGGCGCTGGGGCACAGCGCGTCACCCACTGGTGGCCGCTGCTCTCCGGGCTGGTCACCGTCGCGCTGGCGGTGGGTCTGGGCCTGGTCATCTCCCGGAACGGCAAGCCGTTCGCCCTGGACACGGAGTGGATGATCGCGGTGTCCGGCAATCGGGCACCGGTGTGGGATTCCCTCGCCCTCGTGATGAACAGCCTGGGCGGCGGTCTCACCGCCTCCGTCGTCGTGCCCGGTCTGCTCATCGGCCTGCTCCTGTTCTTCAAGCACCCGTGGGCCGCGGGCTTCGCCCTCGCGGTAACCGTGGTCTCCGGTGCCGCCGTGCACCTCCTCAAGTGGCTGTTCGGCCGGGCCCGCCCGGTCGAGCTCGACGATCTGTTGGTCAGCGTCGATTTCGGGTCGTTCCCCTCCGGCCATGTCGCCAATGCGGCGACGCTGGCGATAATCCTGGCGCTGCTCTTCCGGTTCTGGTGGGTGTGGCTGGCCGGGGCGCTGTACACGGCGCTGATGATGCTCAGCCGCACCTACCTGGGCGCTCACTGGCTGACCGACACCGTCGGGGCGGCACTGCTCGGCATCGGGATCGCGGTGGCGGTCTGGGCTCCCCTGGCCGTGACACTCGATCGCGAACGCCGACGCAGCCGCGCGTCGCATCCGTGGCGCACGTTCCACGACCGGTACGTCGTCGAGACGTGGGAACGCAATGCCCGGTCCCGCCGCATGCTCCAAGTCACCGCGATCGCCTGCCTGGGTTTCGGCGCCGTCGTCTTCACGCTCACGCTGCTGAGTGTGCAGAGCGGCGGCGGCGTCACCGCGATCGACCTCCCCGTGCAGGAGTGGCTGCTGGAAGCCCGGTCCCCCGTTCTGACGACCGTGATGGTGGTGCTGGCGGTCGTATTCGGGCCGGTCGCGCTGCCCTTGATCGTGCTGGTCGTGTGCGTCGGCTGGGGTCTTCTCACCCGGCACGCCTGGCGCCCCCTGCTGCTCGCCGGTGCCATGGCAACCGGCGTGGTGCTGGCCCAGGTCATCGGACGCACTGTCGGCCGCGAGCGGCCGCCGATCGACCTGATGCTGTACGGCACGGATCTCACGTTCTCGTTCCCCTCCGGCCACGTGCTGGGTGCATCCGACTTCCTGCTGGTGACCGCCTACCTTCTGCTCTCGCGCCGTTGCAGCATGCGGGCCACCACCCTCGGTCTCAGCATCGCCGTGGTCGGCATCGCGCTGGCGGCCCTCAGCCGCCTGTACCTCGGCTACCACTGGACCACGGATGCCCTGGCCTCCGTTTCGATCTCCCTGATAGTGGTGGGCTGCGTGATCACGGTCGACACCTGGCGCACCGGGCGGGTGGTCGAACCCGCGGAGCGCGGCTAGCCGGGGACGCTCTGCGGCGTCCGCTCGCCGCTCGTGATGCGTTCCGCCCCGGCGTAGATCACCATGGAGTCGCCGCGCAAAAACCCGACCACCGTCATGCCGACCTCGTCCGCGAACTCGGCGGCCAGCGACGACGGCGCCGACACGGCGGCGAGCACCGGAATCCCGGCCATCAGCGCCTTCTGCGCCAGTTCGAAGCTCGCCCGGCTCGACACCATCAGCACCGTGCCGGTGAGCGGAAGCAGGTCTTCCTTCAGCGCCCAGCCGATGACCTTGTCGACCGCGTTGTGGCGGCCGACGTCTTCGCGCAGCACCAGCATCCGACCGGTGGTCCCGTCGAAGAGGGCGGCCGCATGGATGCCGCCGGTCTTCTCGAAAACGTCCTGGGCGTCGCGCAAGACCTCGGGAAAGCTCGTCAGGAGCTCTGCGTCGACCTGAAGCGGGTCAGCCGTCACCGGGAACGCCGACTTCGTGCGCACGGCGTCGATACTGGCCTTGCCGCAGAGCCCGCAGGAACTGGTCGTCAGGAACGATCGCTCCAGGCTCGGGTCGGGCGGTGTGACCCCGGGCGCGAGCGACACGTCGAGCACGTTGTAGGTGTTCACGCCTTCGACGGTGGCGCCGGCGCAGTACCGGGCCGTGGAAAAGTGCTCGTTCCGGGTGATGACGCCCTCCGACACCAGGAACCCGGCGGCGAGGTCGAAATCGTTGCCGGGGGTTCGCATCGTGACGGCGAGGGAGCGGCCGTTCACGCGGATCTCGAGTGGCTCTTCGACCGCCAGCACGTCTTCCCGGCTGGTGGGATTCTCGCCCGCCGTCAGTCGCACGACCTTGCGCCTGGCCGTGATCCTGCTCATCTGGATTCACCCACCGATGTACGACATTTCGATTCTCTTCTTGCCGGATGCGCGCAGCCGGCCGGTCTCGGCGCTGCGCAGCTCCGAATAGCGGTCCGTGCGCTCGCGCCAGATCTGCTTCAGCACCTCGGTCAGCTGCTCATCGGTGCAACCGCCGCGCATCAGGGCACGCAGGTCGTGCCCCTCGGTCGCGAACAGGCAGGTGAACAGCTTGCCGTCGGTGGAGACCCGCGCCCGCGAGCAGGAATGGCAGAACGACTGGGTGACACTGGAGATCACGCCGATCTCCCCCTCGCCGTCGCGGTAGCGCCACCGGCGGCTGGTCTCACCGGTCTTGTTGGGGGCCACCTCCTCGAGAGGCAGTTCAGCGTTGATGCGGGCCACGACCTCGGCCGAGGGCACCACGTCACCCATCTCCCAGCCGTTGCTCGAGCCCACGTCCATGAACTCGATGAACCGGAGGATGTACGGGGTGCCTTTGAAGTGGCGCGCCATGGCAACGATGTCCTGATCGTTCTGCCCGCGCTTGAGCACCATGTTGATCTTGATCGGGCCGAGCCCGACCGAGTGGGCCACGTCCAGGCTGTTCAGCACCTTGGCGACCGGGAACTTCACGTCGTTCATGGCCCGGAACGTGGCGTCGTCGAGCGAATCCAACGACACCGTGACGCGCTTCAGCCCGGCGTCCTTCAGAGCCCGGGCCTTCAGCGCCAGCACCGAACCGTTGGTGGTCATCGCGATGTCGATCGGGCGGCCGTCCGGGGTGCGGAGCGCCGCCAGCATCGCCACCAGTTCCTCGATCCCTTTGCGCAGCAGCGGCTCACCGCCGGTGAGGCGGATCTTCTCGACCCCGTGCGCCACGCTGATCCGCGCCAGCCGGGTCATCTCTTCGAAGGAGAGCAGTTCGTCGCGTTCCATGAAAGCGAAGTCCTTGCCGAAGACCTCTTTGGGCATGCAGTACACGCAGCGGAAGTTGCAGCGGTCGGTGACCGAGATGCGCAGATCGTGCAGCGGGCGTTGGAACTGATCAATCATGTCTCCACACTAACCGCCGCCCTCCGCGGCAACAGTCCTTCGGGACGGTGACAAATGCCCGGCCTCAGCAGAACAGGGCATCCGGCCCGGGCGAACCGCGGGCCGGATGCCCTGTTACCGGTCGAACGCGCTTACTTGATGTACTGGTTCGGGTTCAGCACGTATTTGATCGACTTGCCGGCGTCGAACTCGGCGTAGCCGCGCGGGGCATCGTCCAGGCTGATCGCCTGAGCGTTGACGGCCTTCGCGATCTGCACCTTGTTGTGCAGGATCGCCATCATCAGCGACCGGTTGTACTTCATCACCGGGGTCTGACCGGTAGCGAAGGACAGGGACTTGGCCCAGCCGAGGCCCAGCCGGATGGACAGCGAGCCGACCTTCGCCGCCTCGTCGACCCCGCCCGGGTCACCCGTGACGTAGAGGCCCGGGATGCCCAGGCCACCACCGGCGGCCGTGACCGTCATCAGCGAGTTCAGCACCGTGGCCGGACGCTCCGTTCCGGCATCCTTGCCGTGGCCGCGGGCCTCGAAGCCGACCGCGTCCACGCCGCAGTCGACCTCGGGCACACCCAGGATCTGCTCGATCTGATCCTGCGGTTCGCCCTTCCGCAGGTCGATGGTCTCGCAGCCGAAGCTGCGGGCCTGCGCCAGCCGCTCCTCATTGAGGTCGGCGACGATGACGACGGCGGCCCCGAGCAGCTGAGCGGATGCCGCCGCGGCCAGACCCACCGGGCCCGCTCCGGCGATGTATACGGTCGATCCGACCCCGACGCCCGCGCTGAACGCTCCGTGGAAGCCGGTCGGGAAGATGTCCGAGAGCATGGTGAGGTCCATGATCTTCTCCAGCGCCTGGTCCCGGTCCGGGAACTTCAGGAGGTTCCAGTCCGCGTACGGCACCAGCACGTACTCGGCCTGGCCGCCGACCCAACCGCCCATGTCGACGTAGCCGTAGGCGCTGCCCGGGCGGTCGGGGTTGACGTTGAGACAGATTCCGGTTTTGCGCTCCTTACAGTTGCGGCACCGGCCGCAAGAGATGTTGAACGGCACCGAGACGATGTCGCCGACCTTGATGAACTCGACGTCGGGTCCGCATTCGACCACCTCGCCGGTGATCTCGTGGCCGAGGACGAGGTCCGACGGCGCGGTCGTGCGCCCGCGAACCATGTGCTGGTCCGAGCCGCAGATGTTGGTGGTGACCGTGCGGAGGATGACCCCGTGCGGCACCTTGCGGCCCACGTTCGCCGGGTTGACACCCGGTCCGTCTTTCAGCTCGAAGGTCGGGTAGTCGATGTCGATGACCTCGACGACGCCCGGGCTCTTGTAGGCAACTGCTCTGTTCCCAGTCATGAAGTACCTTCCTAGTTCCTGTTTGCTTCCCTCACAGCGAGACCCGTCGGGCCGCGCGAGACTGCATCGAAATTTCTAGTTGGTGCCTGTTTCACATCTAGAGGACTACATTGCGGCCTGAAATTCAAGGGGTGTGCTCAGATGACTGTTTTGGGTACACACCGGGCGCTGCCAACGCCTACCGTGGAAGCATGGCCATTCCCCCCCTTGTCGAGCCGATCGCCCGCCTGAGCGGCGCCGAATCCGTTCGCACCGCCCGCCAACGCCGTCTGCCCCAGCTCAACGAGCTCGGCCAGCGCCGCCTCGCCAACGCCCGGGTGCTCGTGCTCGGCGCCGGCGGGCTGGGGTCCCCCGCGCTCATCTACCTGGCTGCGGCCGGCGTGGGAACGATCGGCATCGTCGACGGCGACGACGTCGAACCCAGCAACCTGCAACGCCAGATCGTGCACGGCCAGGCGGATGTCGGACGCCCCAAGGTGGCCAGCGCCGCCGAATCGATCGCCCAGATCGCGCCGGAGGCCGTGGTCGTGCAGCACGCCGAACGGCTCGACGCCGGCAACGCCGCCGCGATCATCGGCGGTTACGACGTGGTCATCGACGGCACCGACAACTTCCCCACCCGTTTCCTGGTCAACGACACCTGCGCGGCCCTGGGCCTGCCACTGGTCTGGGCATCCGTTCTCCGTTTCGACGCCCAGCTGTCGGTGTTCTGGGCCACCCCACCGGCCGAGAGCGGCCTCACCGGGGTGCATCTGCGCGACCTGTTCCCGACCCCGCCCACAGAGGGTGAGGTGCCCAACTGCGCCGAAGCCGGCGTGCTCGGCGCGCTCTGCGGCCAGGTGGGCTCGCTGATGGCCACCGAGGCGATCAAGCTGATCGCCGGTATCGGCGCTCCGCTGATCGGGCGCGTGCTCGTGATCGACGCGCTCTCGGGCCGTTTCACCGAAGTGCCCCTGATCGGCACCGGCATCGCCGCCGCCGACCCGAACCCGGCAGCGACCCTCGCCGCCGCCCGCGGCTCCGCTCGGGCCGCCACCGCTGGGGCCTGGTCGACGCTCACCCCGATGGAGCTCGTGGCCCGGCTCACTGCCCGCGCCGAGGGAACCGACCCGTTCGTGCTGGTCGACGTGCGCGAGCCCGACGAGCACGCCGAGAGCGCCATCCCGGATGCCGTCCTGCTGCCTCTCGGCGACCTGCTCACCGAGGCCGGAATGGCCACCCTGCCGCGGGACGTGCCGCTGGTGCTGCACTGCCATCTGGGGCCGCGGGCCGAACGCGCCGCGATGGCCCTGGACGCGGCCGGCTTCACCGGCCTCACCCTGCTCGCCGGCGGGATCGTCGCCTGGGACGTTGCCGTCGCCGCACGCACGGCTCCCGGCCGGGGCAGCAAGTGGGCCGGCGACGCCGTGTCCAACGAATCGACGACCACAGCGGGGAACTGACCATGACGGGGAACACGCACGAGCACACCCACGAGCACGACGCCGACGCTTGCGCCGTACCGGTCTCGGCCCGCAGCGTCGCCGACCAGCTCTCCTTCGTGCTCGCCGCGGTCGCCCCGCTGCCGCCCGTGCTGGTCTCGCTTGACGAGGCGCTGGGCCTGATGCTGGCCGAGGATGTTCGGAGCGCCACGGACACACCTCCCTTCGACAACTCGGCCATGGACGGCTATGCCGTCCGGCGCGCCGACCTGCTGCAGGCCTCCGCCGAGCACCCGGTGACGCTGCCGGTGGTCGCCGACCTCGCGGCCGGAACCAGCCAGAACCCGCACCTGGAGACCGGGCAGGTGGCCCGGATCATGACGGGGGCGCCGCTCCCGGACGGGGCGGATGCCGTGGTTCCGATCGAAGACACCGATCAGGGCATCGACACGGTCACCGTCGTGCGGGCGCCGCAGCCGGCAGCGCACATCCGTCGCGCCGGCGAAGACGCCCACGCCGGCGACACCGTGCTCACCCGCGGCTCAGTGCTCTGGCCGACCCGGGTTGCCGCGGCCGCCAGCGCCGGAACCTCGTCGCTCCGGGCGCACCCGGCTCCGCGCGTGGCCGTGATCTCCACCGGGAGCGAGCTCGTCACCCCCGGCGAACCCGCCCGGCGCGGCCAGATCCCCGACTCCAACTCCTACCTCCTCGCGTCGGCCGTCACCGCCGCCGGTGGGGTTCCGATCCGGCTCGGCGCGGTTCCCGACGACGAGAACACGCTCCGCAGCCTGCTGGCCAGCCTCGCCGGCACGGTCGACGCCATCGTGCTCTCCGGCGGGGTGAGCGTCGGCGCCTACGACATCGTCAAGGCCGTGCTCGCCCCGCTCGGCACCGTACGGTTCGGGCCGGTCAAGATGCAGCCGGGCAAGCCTCAGGGTTTCGGCCGCTGGCCGGCCGACGACAATGCAGTCGAGGGACCGCTCATCTTCGCCCTCCCCGGCAACCCAGTCAGCGCCTTCGTGTCGTTCGAGGTGTTCGTGCGGCCGGCCCTGCGCCGCCTCGGCGGGCACATCGACCTCTTTCGCCCCACGATCTCGGCGACCGCCGGGGAGAGCTGGGACTCCCCGCCCGGCCGTGCCCAGTACATGCCGGTGACCCTCGAGGGCGTGGGAATCCGCAGAGTGGTCCGCCGGTCCGCCGCGGGCGGGTCGGGATCCCACCTCGTCGCCGGGCTTGCTCAGGCCGTCGGGCTGGCCATCGTGCCGGAAAACGTGACGCGGATTGCCGAGGGCGACCGCGTCACTGTCATGCTGTTGACATGAGCATCCGCGACCTGTCCGCACACCCCTTCACGCATCTCGACTCTTCCGGCCAGGCCCGCATGGTCGACGTCACCGAGAAGCAGCCCACCGTGCGCAGCGCCACCGCCGCCGGCTTCGTGGCCTGCGGACCGACGGTCATCGCGGCCCTTCGCGACGGCAGCACCCCCAAGGGCGATGTGCTCGCCGTGGCCCGCATCGCCGGAATCCAGGGTGCCAAGAAGTGCGCCGACCTGCTCCCCCTCGCGCATGTGATCGGGGTGCACGGCGCCGCCGTCGACCTCGTCATCGAAAACACCGGGGTGCGCGTCACGGCCACCGTGCGCACGGCCGACCGCACCGGCGTCGAGATGGAGGCGCTGACCGCCGTGTCGGTCGCCGCCCTCGCCGTGGTCGATATGGTCAAAGGCCTCGACAAGTCCGTTTGGATCGAGAACGTGCGCCTCATCACGAAGACCGGAGGGAAGTCCGGCGACTGGCACCGCCCGAACGAGTAGCGATGACCCGAGCAGCCATGAGCGTCGACCTGATCGTGCTGGCGGGCGGGCGCGCCCGGCGCCTCGGCGGCGCGGTCAAGCCCGCGGTCGAGGTCGCCGGGCGCACGCTGCTCTCCCGGGTGCTGGACGCACGCGGTCTCGCCCGGAACGTTGTCGTGGTCGGGCCGGAGGAGGCCCGTGCGGCCGTCCCGGACGACGACACTTCCGAGCTGACCTGGACGCTCGAAGATCCCCCGTTCGGCGGCCCGGTCGCCGGCATCGTGGCGGGACTCGCGGCGCTCGAGCACGCGACCGCGTCCGGGTCTGCGGACTGGGTGCTCCTGCTGGCCTGCGACCTGCCGTGGGCAGCGGATGCCGCCCGCCTACTGGTGCCGGCGGCGTCCGACCCGGGGCTGCCGGCATCCGTTCACGGCCTGCACCTGGTCGACGCGGGCGGCCGCGCGCAGTGGCTCGCGGGGATCTACCGTCTGGCGCCGCTGCGGGCGGCCGCGCACCGGCTCGGCGCCGACGCCCACGGTGCCAGCATGCGCGGACTGCTGGCCCCGCTCGAGCTGCGGGGCGTCCGCGACCAGAACGGCGAGGGGAGCGACGTGGACACATGGCAGGATGTGGAGAGGAGTTCCGCACTGCTGACCAGCACCCCACCGTGGAGCAATCCGACCGCGGAGCAATCCGATGAGGAGCAATCCGATGAGGAGCAATCCGATGAGGAGTGATACCCAATGAGCGCCTCGACCCCGCTTCCCCCTGAGGCTCTCGCCGAGTGGCTGGTGGCCCTCGCCGCCGCACTCGGCCTGGATCCGGCCGACATCCCCGTGGGCACGCTGCTCGACGTGGCCCGCGACGTGGCCCACAACGTGGCCCGGCCCGCCGCCCCGCTGAGCACGTTCCTGGTCGGTCTGGCCGCCGCCCGGAACGGCGGCACACCCGCCGCCATCGAGGCCGCCAGTGCGCTGGCCACCCGGCTCGCCCTCACCTGGCCGCCGGACCAGCCGGAGGCGACACGCTGATGGCGACCATCCGTTTCTTCGCCGCGGCAGCCGAATCCGCCGCCGCCGACGCGGCCGCGATCGATGCCGCCACCATCGGCGACTTGCGCGCCCAGCTCACCAGCCTCTACGGCGACGAGTTCGAGCGCATCCTCGGCCGGTGCTCCCTGCTCGTGAACGGCACGCGGGCGACGGATGACACGGTGCCGCTCTCCGGGAGCGACACCGTCGACGTGCTGCCGCCCTTCGCCGGCGGCTGACGCCCGCCGATTTCGGTTCTGTTCGACCGAATCATTTTTCACGGCGTTCACGCGTTGTCGCATTTCCGCTGTACCGCGAGGGTGGAAGCTACGCGGGCCTGGTGCCCGGCAGCAACCAGCCGAGGAAGTCCATGTCAGTCGCAACGTCCCCGCAGTTCGCCTCGAAACTCAAACCGGATCTGTCCAACTGGGACCCGGAGAATGACGAGACCTGGGATCCGGGGCTCGCCTGGCGCACCCTGTGGATCACCACCTTCAGCCTGACTCTGAGCTTCGCGGCCTGGTACCTCGTCAGCGCGATCGCCCCGCGTCTGAACGACATCGGCTACTCCCTCGCACCCAGCCAGCTGTACTGGCTCGTCGCCCTCCCCGGGCTCGCCGGCGGCCTGCTGCGCCTGGTCTTCATGTTCCTGCCGCCGATGATGGGCACCCGCAACCTCGTCGCCATGTCGTCGGCCCTGCTCATGATCCCGATGCTCGGCTGGACCCTCGCCGCCCGGGACACGTCTACGCCGTACTGGGTGCTGCTCTCCCTGGCGTTCGCGGCCGGCATCGGCGGCGGAACCTTCTCCGGTTTTATGGCATCGACCAGCTACTTCTTCCCCAAACGCCTCGCCGGTACGGCTCTGGGCCTGCAGGCAGGCCTCGGCAACTTCGGCATCGGCCTGATGCAGCTGATCCTGCCCTGGGTCGTCGGATTCGGTCTGCTCGGCACCGCCGCCCTCACCCCCCAGAGCAGTGCCGACGGTGACCTCGTCTGGCTGCACAACGGTGGGCTGGTGCTCATCCCGTGGGCTCTGCTTGCCATCGTCCTGTCGGTGATGTACCTGCGCCGGGTGCCGATCACGGCGAACTTCCGCCAGCAGATGGACATCTTCCAGGTCAAGCACACCTGGATCATGACCGCCATCTACCTGATGAGCTTCGGCGCCTACAGTGGCCTCGCCGCCCAGATGGGCCTGATCATCCTCAACGTCTACGGCGACTTCCCGGATGCCCCGAACCCGCTGGCCTTCGCATTCATCGGCCCCGTCCTCGGCGCCCTGGTGCGGGCGGCGAGCGGCCCGTTCTGCGACAGGTGGGGCGGCGCGATCTTCACGTTCATCGGTGGCCTCGGCATGGTGGCGGGAACTGCCCTCACCGCCTTCTTCCTCACGCCGACCAGCGTGGACGAGTTCTGGGGCTTCCTCACCGGCATGTTGATCATCTTCTTCTTCGCCGGGCTGGCCAACGCCGGCACGTTCAAGCAGATGCCGATGATCTTCCCGAAGCGTCAGGCCGGCGGAGCCATCGCCTGGACCTCCGCCATCGCGGCCTTCGGACCGTTCGTCGTGGGCATCTCGCTCACCATGATCAGCCCGACCGCGTTCTTCGCCGGCTGCGCCGTGTTCTGCGTGTTCTGCACCTGGCTCGCCTGGTTCTACTACGCCCGCAAGGGTGCGCCCTTCCCCAGCTGATCGATCTGCCGGAGCGGAGTACGATCCCCGCATGGAACAGCTGCACTTCACGATTCGGATCGACGCTCCGGTACACGCCGTCTGGAGCACGATGCTGGACGCGTCGACCTACCGGGACTGGACCCGGGCGTTCCATGAGGGTTCCCACTACGTCGGAAGCTGGGCGGAGGGCAGCACGATCCGCTTCCTCGCCCCCGGCGAGGATGCTTCCCACAGCGGGCTGGTAGCCACGGTCGTCGAAAACCGGCTGGACGAGTTCATCTCCCTGGAAATCCACGGTGCTGTCTCCCGGGGCATCGACGACACCACGAGCGCTCACGCGCGGCGGTTCGCGGGCGCGCACGAGGACTACTCCTTCAGCGAGTCCGACGGGGTGACCACACTCGTGGTGACCGTCGACACCGACGAGGAATTCACGGCCATGTTCGCTGCGGATTGGCCCCGCGCCCTCGCGCGGCTCGCGGAGCTCGCCGAGGAACGGGCCGCCACCGCCGACTAGCTGCCCGAATCCTGCCAGCCGTGGGCGATGAAGGGGTCGGACTGGGAGTTCCGAGCCCCGAACGGAGCGGAGCGGGTGGTCGACGCCCGATCCGCACCAGCGCTGCTGCCCATCCGGCGGGGGCTGTGGCCAACTCAGGAGATCCGTCCGGCCGGGCCGAACATCCACACTTGTTCCGCACTGATCCGTGGCGGCCGGTGCATGCCGGCAACGGATGTCCTGAGTTGGCCACACACACACACACACACACACACACACACACGCTCGCGCGACCGGGCCTAACCCGCGGAAGAGTCAGGAGAGCCAGAATCTCCGCCGAGTGGACCCGCGAGGTTGCCGCCGGCGTGGGCGCCGACAGCTCCGTGACCGACTGAGTTCAGGCCGGCTCAGTCGTCGTCTTCGCCCCCGGCGGGCGCCGGTGCTCCCCCGGCCTCGGACCAGACGGCCGCCGCCCCGCTGTGACCGATGCACACGGCCTGCACGATGGTTCCCGTGGCGGCGACCAGCGCGGCCACGGCCAGCACGATGGCCACCCACTTCGGGGTGCGGGCGACGGATGTCCGGCCGCCGACCTCCCGGTAGTTCCACCAGAGCAGAACGGCAGCGACCACGACCAGGGCGGCAACCCAGGGCAGCAACCCGTCGGCCAGCTCGGAATGGGTCTCGACCAGCGCGGTCTCGGTGACCCGCTCTCTCAGCGCCTCCCCGGATTCGCGCGCCAGCGGCACGAGAACGAGTGCGGCCAATGCGAGGATCAGCGGCAGGAACTTCGCCCACCGGCGAAACCGGGGCCAGAGGGCCGCGACGACGACGACGAGGGCGCCGTGGGAACGACGACCGCGGTCGCGTGCACCACGAGGGGGTGCACAGGCAAACCGAAAATGGTGTCGAGCAGCGCATCGAACATGTGTCTCCTTCTGGGGCATCCTCAGGCACGAAATTGGACCCACACCGGCAATGCTAGGCACCGGAGCGGAACCCCGCCATACAGCGCAGGCTTCGCTTACCAGCCCGAGTGCGGCGGGATCAAGACGCCCTCGATCGCCTGCAGGCGGCCTGGCGTGCGCGCGGGCTAGCCCTTCGGGCAGCCCAGGTGCCGGCGGCCTGCATCATCCGTTACCCCTGCGCGACCCGCTCCCCCGGCTGCATATGGCGGCTGCGGGTCGCGCACCGGCGTCGACGTCCCTGGGATCTTCGGCTAGCGGCGGCCGCCCACCTTTTCGCGGGTGTCCCTCGGTAGTTCGCTCTTCTCCCAGCCACGGCGGGCCTTCTGGGAGCCCGCACCGCGGTGGCCGTCCCGCGAGCGGTAGACGATGTAGGGACGCACGAAGTAGCCGAGCGGCGCCGAGAATACATGTACCAGTCGGGTGAAGGGCCACAGCAGGAAGAGCATCGTGGCGGAGAGCACGTGCAGTTGGAAGAAGAACGGCACGTCGCTCATCAGCGCCGGGTCCGGCTGAAAGGCGTACAGGCTGCGGATCCACGGCGAGATCGACCCACGGTAGTCGTAGCCGGCGCCGAGCACCTGGTAGAGCACGGTCGCCGTCGTGCCGAAGGCGATGGTGCCGGCGAGGAACAGGTACATGACCTTGTCCATCACGGTCGTGACCAGCTTGACCCGGGCGACCAGGCGGCGACGGATCAGCAGGATGGCGAGGCCGGCGATGGTCAGCACCGCGGCGACGCTGCCCAGCCAGGTGGCCCCGAGGTGGTAGATGTGCTCGGTGACGCCAAAGAACTCGAGCCACGGTTTGGGGATGAAGAGTCCGACAATGTGACCGCCGAAGACCATCAGGATGCCGTAGTGGAACATGGGCGAGCCCCAGCGGAGCCACTTGTTCTCGTAGGTCTGGCTCGACCGTGAGGTCCAGCCGAACTGATCGAACCGGTAGCGCAGAAGGTGGCCGACGATGAAGACCCCGGCGGCGGCATAGGGGAACGCCACCCAAAGCAGAATGTCGAGCGGATTCATACCCGTACTTCCTCGCTGTTCGCGCCGGACGGCGAGAACGGTTTGAGATTGCCCAGGAAGGTCATGCCGACCGTCTCGGTCGGCGGACCCTCGTTCACCAGGTTGAGGTAACGCTGACGCGTCTCCTCGTCGATCTTCGGGAGAGACAGGGAGACCGCCTCCACAATGTGCGCGTAGGGGCTCGGCACGGCCTCGAGTGCCATGCGGAGCACCTCAATCCCGTCGCGGTGCGCGGCGAGCAGTTCCTGTGCGATCGGCGAGTCGCTCCGCGCGGAGAATTCGAGCACCATCGGCAGGTAGTCGGGCAGTTCGTCGGCGGCGACCTCCCAGCCCGCGGCACGGTAGGCCTCGACGAAGCGCACGAGCGCCATGCCGCGGCGACGGGTGTCCCCGGCCGCAAAGTAGCTCAGGTACGGGCAGCACTTGCGCTTGAGGTCGAAAGTGGCCGTGAAGTGGATTTCCAACTCCTGCTGCGTCATCGCATCCGCTTTCGTCAGGAACGCCTCGAAGGCGTGGCGGAGCGGATCCGGCAGCAACGCCACCGACGCGGCGACAGCACCGAAACGGGCCCGTCGCTCCTGGCTAGGGTAATCCAGCAGAATGGATGCCGCCATGTGCGCCATCCGGCCGTCCTCCGCGGACAGAGGCAGCGCCGTGACCTTGCGGGTCGGGAGCTTCGGCAGCCTCATGCGGGACTCCCGGAGGCCTTCGGCGGGAACATGCCCTCCGGCACGCCGCCGCCGGTCCAGTTGAGCAGGTTGACCCGGCCGGGCGTGGTGGGCTTCGTGCGTTCGGAGCCCTTGCCGACCATCTCGTTGTAGTTGTCGACGGTCGCGTTCAGCGGCATCCCGGGGGTCTTGCCATACGTGGCGACGCTGGGGCCACCCATACCGGGGCCGCCGTCGGTGTCGAGCGAGCAGGCGAGTTCCTCAAGCTCACGCGCCGTCTCGACGTGCGCCTTGGGGATGACGTAGCGATCCTCGTATTTGGCGATGGCCAGCAGGCGGTACATGGCCTCGATCTCGGGGCCGGTCATGCCGACCGCTTCCGGGATCGACTCGTCGCGGTCGCGGCCCAGGTTGATGTCGCGCATGTACGACCTCATGGCGGCGAGCTTCCGCAGCGAGGACTCGACGGGAACGACGTCTCCGGCCGAGAACAGCCCGGCGAGGTATTCCACCGGGATGCGGAGCTTGTCGATGGCGGCGAACAGGGTGCGGGCATCCTCACCGTCGTTGTTGGTGGTCGAGATGACGTCGACCACCGGGGACAGCGGGGGGATGTACCAGACCATCGGCATGGTGCGGTACTCCGGATGCAGCGGCAGAGCCACCTTGTACTCGGAGATGAGCTTGTAGATCGGGCTGTTCTGGGCCGCGAGGATCCAGTCGTCCTCCATGCCTTCGGCCTTCGCCGCGGCGATGACCTCAGGGTCGAACGGGTCGAGGAAGCAGGCGCGCTGGGCATCCAGCAGGTCGTGCTCGTTCTCGACCGAGGCCTGCGCGAGGACCGCGTCGGCGTCGTAGAGCATCAGGCCGAGGTAACGCAGCCGGCCGACGCAGGTCTCCGAGCAGATCGTGGGCTTGCCCTGCTCGATCAACGGGTAGCAGAGCGTGCACTTCTCGGCCTTACCCGTCTTGTGGTTGAAGTAGACCTTCTTGTACGGGCAGGCGGAGACGCACATGCGCCAGCCGCGGCATCCGTCTTCGTCGACGAGGACGATACCGTCCTCCTCGCGCTTGTACATGGCGCCCGAGGGGCAGGCCGCGACGCAGGCGGGGTTCAGGCAGTGCTCGCAGATGCGCGGCAGGTAGAACATGAAGGTGTTCTCGAACTCCATCTTCACGTGCTCGCTCATGGTGGCGAGGATGGGGTCGTCTGCCGCGGTCTCCTGCGAGCCGCCGAGGTCGTCGTCCCAGTTGCCGGACCACTTGATGTCCATGTTCTGGCCGGTGAGCAGCGACTTGGGCCGGGCGACGGGGCTTTCCGTGCTCAGCGGAGCCTTGGTCAGCATGTCGTAGTCGTAGGTCCACGGCTCGTAGTAGTCGTCGATCACCGGGAGGTCGGGGTTGTTGAAGATGGTGGCGAGGCGCTTGATGCGGCCACCGGAGCGCAGTTTCAGGCGTCCGCGCTTGTTGCGCTGCCAGCCGCCCTTCCACTTGTCCTGGTCTTCGTAGCGGCGCGGGTAGCCGACGCCGGGCTTGGTCTCCACGTTGTTGAACCAGACGTATTCGACGCCGGTGCGGTTGGTCCACACCTGCTTACAGGTGACCGAACAGGTGTGGCACCCGATGCACTTGTCGAGATTCATGATCATCGACATCTGAGCCATTACGCGCATTTAGTACTCAACCTCCTGGCTGCGTCGACGGATCACGGTGACCTCATCGCGTTGGTTCCCGGTCGGGCCGAGGTAATTGAAAGCGAAGGACAGCTGGGCGTAGCCACCGATCAGGTGACTCGGTTTCAGCAGGATCCGGGTGAGCGAGTTGTTCGTGCCACCGCGCATGCCGCTCGTCTCGGCGATCGGCACGTTGATGGTGCGGTCCTTCGCGTGGTACATGTACACGGTGCCCTCGGGCATCCGGTGCGAGACGACCGCACGGGCCACGACGACGCCGTTGCGGTTGTAGGACTCGATCCACTCGTTGTCGCGCACGCCGATCTTGTCGGCGTCCTGCGGTGACATCCAGATGGTGGGCCCGCCGCGGGACAGCGACAGCATCATCAGGTTGTCCTGGTACTCGGAGTGGATCGACCACTTGGAGTGCGGGGTGAGGTAGCGCACGGCCACCTCGGCCCGGCCCTTCGAGCCGGTCGCGCCGGTGGACGAGGTCGACCCGACGATGGAATCATCGAACAGGCGGTGCATGTCCAGCGGCGGCCGGAAGATCGGCATGGTCTCCCCCAGCTCGATCATCCAGTCGTGGTCGAGGTAGAAGTGTTGCCTCCCGGTGAGGGTGTGCCAGGGCTTGAGGTGCTCCACGTTGATCGTGAACGCGCTGTAGCGTCGGCCGCCGTGCTCGCTGCCGGACCATTCCGGGGAGGTGAGTACCGGGACCGGGGCACCCTGCACATCCGGGTAGGAGAAGCGACGGCCCTCGTTGTCGCTGGCCAGGTGCGCCAACTTCTGGCCGGTGCGCTCCTCCATCCTGCGGAAGCCTTGCGTACCGAGCCGTCCGTTGGTGGTGCCGGAGAGCGCGAGCACCATTTCGCAGGCCTGGATGGCGGTCTTCAGTTGCGGCCGCCCGGCGGCGGGGCCGCTCTCGACGAGCCCGTTCTTCTTCGCCAGGTAGGCCACCTCGACGTCGGGGTTGAACTTGACGCCCTTGGTCATCATGCCGAGCTTCTCGGTCAGCGGGCCGAGGGCACCGAGCCGCGCGGCGAAGGCCGGGTAGTCGCGTTCGACCACGACCAGTTTGGGCATGGTCACGCCGGGCACCAGCACCTGGTCGTATTCGACTATGCCGTGCGGGGCGCTCATCGCATCCGGGGTGTCGTGCAGCAGCGGAACGGCGACCAGGTCCTTCCGAACCCCGAGGTGCTCCACGGACATCTCGGAGATCTTCTCCGCGAGGATGTGGAAGATGTCGAAGTCGGTCTTCGCCTGCCACGGCGGGGCGATCGCCGGGTTGAACGAGTGGATGAAGGGGTGCATGTCGGTGGTCGACAGGTCGTTCTTCTCGTACCAGGTGGCCGGCGGCAGCACCACGTCGCTGAAGATGGTGGTGCTCGTCATGCGGAAGTCGCTGGTGACCATCAGGTCAAGCTTGCCCTCGGGGGCGGTCTCGTGCCACTTCATGGTCTTCGGGCGCTTCTCGGGCGGCGATTCGGGGGCGCGAACGGCGTTCTTGGTGCCCAGCAGGTGCTTCAGGAAGTACTCGTTGCCCTTGCCCGACGAGCCGATCACGTTGGCCCGCCAGACGTCGAGGATGCGCGGGAAGTTCTCCGGCGCATCCGGGTCCTCGATGGCGTACTCGAGGGTGCCGTCGCCGAGGGACTCGACCACGTACTGGGCCGGGTCGACGCCCGCCCGGACCGCGTCGTCGACGAGGTCGAGCGAGTTGCGGTTGAAGGTGGGGTAGCCGGGCATCCAGCCGCGCTTGGTCGACTCGACCAGGCAGTCCGCGGTGGTGCGGCCGGCGAAGGTGCCTGCGCCGAGCGGGCTGGACAGGGTGTCGGCGGCGAGGCCGTCGTAGCGCCACTGGTCGGTGGCGAGGTAGAAGAAGCCCGTGCCGATCATCTGGCGGGGCGGGCGCACCCAGTCCAGGCCGAACGCGTACTGGCCGTAGCCGGTGAGCGGGCGCACCTTCTCCTGGCCGACGTAGTGAGCCCAGCCGCCACCGTTGACGCCCTGGCAGCCGGTCATGGTGGTCAGTGCCAGGAAGGCCCGGTAGATGGTGTCGGAATGGAACCAGTGGTTGGTTCCGGCACCCATCAGGATCATCGAGCGTCCATTGGAGTCTTCGGCGTTCTGCGCGAACTCGCGACCGATGCGTTCGGCGGCCTGCATCGGCACCGAGGTGATGCCCTCCTGCCAGGCAGGGGTACCGGGTGAGGTGGCGTCGTCGTAGCCGGTCGGCCAGACACCGGGCAGGCCTGGCCGGCCGACGCCGTACTGCGCGAGCAGTAGGTCGAACACGGTGGTGACCAGCTGGCCGGCCACCATCCGCACGGGGACGCCGCGACGGATGATGCCCGCACCGCCCGCGTGCTGCTCTCCGATCTCGTCGGTCTCCGGAGCAACGTCGAACCGGGGCATGTCGATGGCGACGGACGCCTGGTCGTAGTCGGGCGCGTCGGCGATGGACAGGAGCGGGTCGACACCCTCGAGGTCGAGGTTCCACTTGCCGACGTCGGTCTCGGAGAAACGGTGCCCGATCGAACCGTTGGGCACGACGACCTCGCCGTCGTGGCCCAGAAGCACCGGCTTGAACGCGGCGCTGGCGACCGTCGGGGCCAGGCCGGGCAGGGCATCCGCGGTCACGAACTTGCCGGGCACGTACGCGTCGCCGCGCCTGGTGAGGCTGATCAGGTAGGCGGAGTCGCTGTAACGCTTCATGTAGTCGACGAAGCGGGGCGTGCGGCGGTCGACCAGGAATTCCTTGAGCACGACGTGGCCCATGGCCAGCGCGAGCGCGCCGTCGGTGCCGGGGTGCACGGCCAGCCACTCGTCGGCGAACTTGGAGTTGTCGGCGTAGTCGGGCGAGACGGTGATGACCTTCTGGCCCTTGTAGCGGGCCTCGACCATGAAGTGCGCGTCGGGCGTGCGGGTGACCGGCACGTTGGAGCCCCACATGATCAGGTAGGAGGAGTTCCACCAGTCTGCCGATTCCGGCACGTCGGTCTGGTCGCCGAACACCTGCGGGGACGCCACGGGCAGGTCGGCGTACCAGTCGTAGAACGAGAGCATGGTGCCACCGAGCATGGAGATGAACCGGTTGCCCACCCCCTGCGAGACGATCGACATGGCGGGGATCGGCGAGAAGCCGGCGATGCGGTCGGGGCCGTACTTCTTGATGGTGTGCACGTGGGCAGCGGCGACGATCTCGGACGCCTCGTCCCAGCTGGTGCGCACCAGGCCGCCCTTGCCGCGGGCGCTCTTGTAGGCGCGGGCGCTCTCGGGGTCGCCGGTGACCTCGGCCCAGGCGAGCACCGGGTCGCCGGTGCGGGCCTTCGCCGCACGGAACAGGTCGAGCAGCACGCCGCGCACGTAGGGGTACTTGACCCGGGTCGGCGAGTAGGTGTACCAGCTGAAGGCGGCGCCGCGGGGGCAGCCGCGGGGCTCGTATTCGGGTGAGTCGGGGCCGACGGAGGGATAGTCGGTCTGCTGGGTCTCCCAGGTGATGATGCCGTCCTTGACGTACACCTTCCAGGAGCAGGAGCCGGTGCAGTTCACGCCGTGGGTGGACCGCACCTCTTTGTCGTGGGTCCAGCGGTCGCGGTAGAACGAGTCGGCGTCGCGGCCGCCCGTAAGGAACACGGATCGCAGGTCGGGTGAGGCCTTGCCTCGACGCAGGAACCGCCCGAGCTTCAGGATCGTGTCGTCGATGGGGCCGTCGATGCCGGGCTTGGCCGGCCGGGTCGTAGCCGGCTTCGAGAAAGCCGAATTCTTGAGTGTTTTCACAACGTACCCCTTGCACTGCCCGGGGTCACCATGGTCGGCAACCACCCTCGGACTCCAGTCTCAGGGGTGGCGAAATTCGCTACAAGCCGGAAACGCCGTGATAAATGATTGCCGGCTTGAGCCGTTCCGGGGCGGTGGGTGCGGCGCCTGTTTCGACACCTGGGTCGGCGTCGGACCGGTGCAGGTCGAGGGTGCAGGTGTTCAGTTCGACCAGCGGGTGCAGCGCGTCGGCGCTCAGGGGTCCCTCGGTCCTTTCGAGCAGGGTTTTCAGCAGCCCGAAGTGCACCCGGCAGACCTCGGGGTGCGCCTTGACCATCTCGCTGTACGGGCATTCGTGCAGGTGCACTCGGTTGCCGTCGGCACCGTCGATCTCGAGCCGCGCGTCGAAGCCGGACTCGTCGAGGTGGTCGTCGAGGGCGTCCAGCTGCCGCTGCAGCGGCGAGTGGATGACGGCCTCGACCCGCAGCATCCGTCGCACCTGGTCACCGTGGCGATCGGCGGCTTCGGCCTTCGCGGCCCGGATGGAGCCGTCGACGTGGTTCGGGCCGGCGGCGGCGCTGTACAACATCCGAGGCCGGCCCTTGGAGTCTTTGTTTTCCGGGTGACAGGTGACGAAACCGTCACCGATCAGGCGCTGCAGGTGCTCCCGGGCCGTGTTGTGGTGCAGACCGGTGGCCTCGGCCAGGTCGCCCACCGTCATCGTTCCGCGCTGCTGCAGGAAGTACAGAAGCTGAATCCTGCTGAAGGACGCGAGCGTGCGGTAGCTCGACGAGGGGGAGGACGGCGTCACCTCCTAATCATCTCCTTATTTTCTGAATTCTCTGACTTTTTCGGGGACTGGACATGCAATTCGGACGAAATCCGACGTCGTGCTCTGCGTTCCGCGCGCTGCCCGGACCGGCGCAGCAGGCGCATCGCATTCACGATCACGATCAGTACGGATGCCTCATGCACGAGCATGCCGCCGAACATCGTCACGCCGCCGAACAGCACACCGGCCAGCAACAGCACCACCGTGACCAGCGCGAGGGCCACGTTCTGGTGCATGACGCGCACCGTGCGGCGGGCCAGGTCGATGGCGGCGGGGAGCATCAGCAGGTTGTCACCCATCAGCGCGATGTCGGCGGTCTCGACCGCGACGGCCGAACCGGCCGCCGCCATCGCGATGCCGATGTCCGCCGTGGCCAGGGCCGGGGCGTCGTTGACGCCGTCTCCCACCATCGCCACGACGTGGCCGTCCCGCCGGAGCCCGGTGACGACGTCGAGCTTGTCCTCCGGCAGCAGCGACGACCGGATCTCGTCGATTCCGACGTGGGCACCCACGGCCTGCGCCACGAGCGGCCCGTCGCCGGTGAGCATGACGACCCGAACAATCCCCGCCGCGTGCAGCGCGTCCACCATGTCGGCGGCGTCGGGACGCACCTCGTCGGCCACGGCGAGGACACCGGCGACGACGCCGTCGAGCACGACGATCAGCGGCGTGCGCCCGTGGGCGGCGAGTTTCTCGGCCAGCGTCGTGGCGGCATCCGTGCCCGCGATCCGGTGGGCGCGGAGCAGGGCCGGATTGCCGATCAGCACGGTGCGGCCGGCCACCGCGGCGACGATGCCCTGCCCGGGCACCGACGTGATGTGTTCCGGCAGGCCGGTCACCTGGGCGCCCTGCGCGGCTTCGCGTGCGGCCTCCCGCGCGGCGGCCTGCACGATCGCTCCGGCCAGCGGATGCTCGGAGCCGGCCTCCGCCCGTGAAGCCCAGGCGAGCACCTCGGCACGGGTCAGGGCGGGGTTCAGCACCACGACATCCGTCAGGACCGGACGGCCCCGGGTGAGGGTGCCCGTCTTGTCGACCGCGACGACCGTGATCTTCGCGGCGGTCTCGAGGAACTCGCCGCCCTTGATCAGGATTCCGAGCTGCGCGGCGCGGCCGATCCCGGCGACGATCGCGACCGGGATGGAGATGACCAGGGCGCCGGGACACCCGATCACGAGCAGGGTCAGCGCCAGGAATACGTCGCCGGTCACCACGCCGACGATGATCGCAAGCACCAGGATGCCGGGGGTGTACCAGGCCGAGAACCGGTCCATGAAGACCTGGGTCGGGGCCGTGGCCTCCTGCGCCTCCTCGACCCGGTGCACGATGTGGGCCAGGGTGGTAGCCGCGCCGACCTCGGTGGCCAGCACCTGCAAGAAGCCGCCGGTCGAGACCGTGCCGGCGAAGACGCGGTCGCCGGCGCGCTTCTCGGCCGGGGAGGACTCGCCCGTGATGGAGGCCTCGTCGATCGTGCCCGTGCCCTGCTGCACGGTGCCGTCGACGGGCACCCGCGCGCCGTTCTTGACCAGGACGGTCTCCCCGGTCCGCACGGACCCGGCCAGGACCTCGAGCTGCTCGCCGTTCCGTAGCACGAGGGCGACGTCCGGGGCCAGGGCCACGAGCGCGGTCAGGGCGGAGCGGGTGCGGTTGAGGGTGGCCGATTCGAGGGCATGCCCGATGGCGAACAGGAAGGTCACGGCGGCGGCCTCCCAGTATTCGCCGAGCACGATGGCGCCGACGGAGGCGACCGTGACAAGCAGGTCGATGCCCACGACCCGGGCGAGCAGCGCTCGCCCGGCGGTCCGCATGATCGGGAACCCGGCCACGACCGCGGCCGCCACCATCGCCGCGTCGGAGACAAGCGGCGGCACCGGCAGGAGGCCGAGCAGCCAGGCGGCGCCGATCAACGCGCCGGAAATGAGGGGAATCAGGTGGCGGCGCACGATGGTCATGTCACTCCCCCTGTCCGCCGGTCAGAACGCGGCCAGGCGGGCGGTGTAGCCGGCCTTGCCGACGGCGGCGATGAGGGCATCCGTGCTGACGACGGCCGGGTCGTGGTCGATCTCGATCCGGGCGGTGGCGAAGAACACGGTCACGGCGCTGACTCCGGCGAGGCGGCCGATCTGCTTCTCGATCTTGGCGACACAGGACGGGCAGGAAAAGCCGTCGGCCCGCAGGATGGTGTGGACGGTGGCCGGGGTGGATGTCGGGGTGGATGTCGGAGTGGATGTTGTGGTGGGGATGATTGTGGTCATGACTGCGACGTTACGAACCCGAGGCGGCGGCAACCATGACGGCCGTCACTTTGCCGCAACCAGACCGGAACGGTCGAGCACGGCGGTCCACCGTCGTCCGGAATCGATCAGCCCGTCCCGGCGCAGGCCGCTCATGGCGCGGGACACCGACTCGGCGCTCGTGCCGGTCATGGCGGCCAGGTCGGCGCGGGTCAGAGGCAGCTGGATCAGGGTGGTACCGGCGCCGTCCCCCGGCACGCCGAAGGTGTCGGCGAGGCGCAGCAGGGTCGCTGCCACCCGCGTCGTGACGGTAACGGAGGCCTGCTCGGCCTCCCTCGACCGCGCCCGATGAAGACGGTCGACGACGACATCCAGCACGCGCAGCGCCACCGGCGGATGCGCGAGCAACATCTGCCGGAAGGCGCCGGATTCGAGGCGCAGGGCGCAGGTGGTCACGAGGGCAACGGCCGTCTCGGGGTACCGACCCGCGTCCAGCGCGGTCAGGCTTCCCAGCACCGCTCCCGGGCCGAGGAAGTCGAGGCTCGTGAACTGCCCGGTCGAGGTCGATCGGAACACCTTCGCCTGGCCGGCCGCGAGTACGAACACGTGCTCGGACGGCTCGCCGGCGGTGAACAGCGTGTCTCCGGGACCCCAGGCGAGCGACAGCATCCGTTCGGCCAGGTCGGCGAGCTCGCCGGCCGACAGGTCCTGGAAGATCGGGATCTGGCCGAGAATGCTGTTCCGCATGGCGGAGGAGCACGGATGCGGCCGCGCACAGGTGCTGCGCAGCGGTGTGCGCCGGGCCACGCTCACGGCTTCGTCGCCGGGATCTCAAGGTGGGCGAGGCAGACGCCCGGGCGGGCGAACGGCTCGAGGGTGACGCCGACTCCGGGTGTGTGCAGGCGCTCGAGGGCGCCCTCCATCAGGCCGCGGTGCACCGCGCACACGACGTCGCTGTGCTCCTTGGCCACATCGAGGAACGGGCAGCGGTGCAGCTCGATCACGACGTCGACCGGAGCGGCGGCGCCGCCGAAAGCGACGTCATCGGCAGCACCGGCATCCCCGAGGCGCGGCTCGAAGCCGACCTCGTCAAGGATCTGAACGATACGCCCGACCGATGCTCCGTGGGCCGCCCCCGACTGCGCGTCGGAGAGTCCGGTATCCGTCTCGGCCATCTCCCTGCCCCAGCGCCGCCCGGCCTCCGCGGCCGCGGCCGCGCCTGCCCCCGAGGAAATATCCCTGCCCAGGCCGCCGGCCAGGAGACCGGCAAGAAGCCGGTAGGACTCGGCGGGGACCTCGGCGGCGGGTGACGTGGCGCGAAAGAAAAGCCGGGGCCGCCCGGGACGCACGCGCGCCTCGACGGTCTCGGCAACCAGGCCCACCTCGACCAGCCGGTCGAGGTGGGACCGAACCGTGTTCGCGTGCAGCCCCACCGCTTGGGCGATGGCCGGCACATCCATCGCCGCGTCGGCATCGCGCAGGAGTTCGAGAATGGCGACCCGACTGATGCCGGAGAGCACGCGGTGGGTGCGGGCGTCAAGGGGTTCGATAGGCACCAAACTAGTTTTCCCTATATCTATGGTAAAAACAACTGAGGGCCGAAATTCGGCGCTGAGCTAGGACTTGCCCCATGACCGACACGCACGTGCGCCCCATCCGGGTGCTGCACCACGACACCGCCGAACGGCCCTTCATCGTCATCTGGGAGGTGACGCGCGCCTGTCAACTGGTCTGCACCCACTGCCGGGCCGACGCCATCCGCACTCGCAATCCGTTCGAGCTGAGCACGGACCAGGGTCGCAAATTGTTGGACGACCTCGCCGCCTTCGGCACACCGCGCCCGCTGGTCGTGCTCACCGGCGGGGACCCGTTCGAGCGCCCCGACCTGCCGGAGCTCGTCGCCCACGGCACCAGCCTCGGCCTGAGCATGGCCCTCTCCCCCTCGGTCACCCCGCGCCTCACCCGTGAGGTCCTGGTCGAGCTCCACGACGCCGGGGCCAAGGCGGTCTCGCTCTCGCTGGACGGCGCCTCAGCGGCCACCCACGACGCCTTCCGCGGTGTCGACGGCGTCTTCGACGACACCATGATCGCCGCCCGAATGGTGCGCGAGGTCGGCTACCGGCTGCAGATCAACACGACCGTCACCCGCGACACCGTGCACGAGCTGCCCGGCATCCTGAAGACCGTCCTCGATCTCGGCACCACCCTGTGGAGTGTCTTCTTCCTCGTGCCCACCGGCCGCGGCAAGCTCCTGAACGCTCTGACCGCGGCCGAGGAGGAGGAGGTACTGCACTGGCTGCACGACGTCTCCGACCTGGTCGCCATCAAGACCACCGAGGCACCCCACTACCGACGCATCGCGCTTCAGCGGGCCGGCGTGGACGACGGGGTTGACCTCGACACCGCGTTCCCAGTCGGCCCACTGAGAGCCTCGCTGCGGGAGGCCACGGAGCGGTTGCTCACCGGTGACGAGCCGAGGCGGCGGCGTCCGCGGGCCCCCCTCGACGTCAATTCCGGGCGCGGGTTCGCCTTCGTCGACCATGTCGGTCTCGTTTATCCCAGCGGGTTCCTGCCCGTGTCCGTGGGGTCGGTGCACAAGCAGCCCTTCTCCGAGATCTACCGGGAGGCGCAGCTGCTCCAAGAGCTGCGCACCCCGGATCTCTTCGGCGGCCGGTGTGGTCACTGCGAATTTCGCACGGTCTGCGGCGGCTCCCGCTCGCACGCCTACGCGGTGACCGGGGACCCGCTCGCCGAGGACCCCAGCTGCGGCTACCAGCCCAGCACTGACTGAGCAGCCCGGAACGCTGATCGGTTTACAGCAGCTCACCGCACGCAGAAGCGCCCGGCCGATTACTCGGCCGGGCGCTTCTGCGTGCGGTGGTGCGCGGCAGGTCAGTCCAGGTGGTGCCCGCCCTTGACCCAGCGCAGGGCGCCAAGAATACCGATGGCCACGCCGAACATCCCGACGATCATGCCCACGAAGAGCCAGACGAAGAGCGGTTCCAGGCCGCCGACCGTCTGGTCGACTCCGACGATCGTGCCGCCGAGGAACCCGGCGATGGGTGCGAAGATGCCGGCGAAGGCTCCGATCAGCATCAGACGGATGCAGAGGGCGCGGTCGCGTGAAACGATGTCGGCCATTAGGAAGAAACCTCCGTTGTCTGTGCTGCGGCAGCCGCAACGGCGGCGGCGAAGGCCGCGGCGGCCCCCGCCGGGTCCGGCAGGGGAACCGTGTCCGCACCGGGGGGCGCGGCGCTCGGCTGGGCCACCTGCTGGGTGACCTTGCCGTTGAGGAACGGACCGAGAATGTCCATCGGAAGCGGGAAGACCACAGTCGATTTCTGGTCGGCGCCCAGCTCGAGCAGGGTCTGCAGGTAGCGCAGCTGAAGCGACGCGGGATTGCGGCTCAGGATTTCCGCCGCCTGGCCCAGCTCCTCCGACGCCTGCAGTTCACCGTGGGCATTGATGATCTTCGCCCGGCGGTCCCGCTCGGCTTCGGCTTCACGGGCCATGGCACGCTGCATCGCCTGCGGAATCTCGACATCCTTGATTTCGACGACCTTCACCTGCACGCCCCAGGGTTCGGTTTGCGCATTGATGTTGCGGGCGAGGTCTTCGTTCAGGTCGGCCCGGTGGGCGAGCAGGGTGTCGAGGTCGGCGCGGCCCACGACCGAGCGCAGCGTTGTTTGCGACATCTGGGAGGTGGCGATGGCGTGGTTCTCGACTGCCATCACCGAACGGACCGGGTCGGTGACCTGGAATAGGACGACGGCGTTGACCCGGGCCGGAACGTTGTCCTTGGTGATGACGTCCTGCGGCGGGATCGTGAGGGTCACGATCCGGAGGTCGACCCGCACCATCTTGTCCAGTCCGGGGAACACCATCTGCACACCCGGGTCCCGCACCGGGCCCAGCCGGCCGAATCGGAACGCCACGCCGCGCTCGTATTCCTGCAGCACCTTGAAGGAAGCTGCCAGCCAGACGAGCAGCAGCGCCACCACGATCAGGGCCGCGATCTGCCAGGCCATCACGAGTTGCCCCTCCGGCTCCAGCCCACGGCGGGGCCGGAACGACCTGGGTCGGCCTCCGTCTCCAGTTCAGCCCAACGGGCTGAGAATGAGGCGCTCACTGTGTTTCCTTTCATCGTTTCCGGATCGGCGTCGGTTTGCTCCGACGCCCGGGCGCTCGCGTACGGTTCGATTTGAACCGGCCGCGGGCCCGTTTTTCTGATGCTGCCGTAGCCGCTGCGCCGCTGCGCCTCGACCGCCGCCGTGGCGGCGCGGGCCGCGACGCTTTCGTCGAGCCCTACGACCTTGAGATGCTCGGGAAAGCGAGCGGGCGTGCGACGCAGGTGCGACCACAACGGCCAACTGCCGGCGGCGATGACGGCCGAGGCTGACCCCAGGATCAGCAATTCCACGCCCGTGCGGTTCTGGAACATGGACGCCAGCGGCCAGATGAGCCCGAGCACGACGACGGAGCAGGCGATCCCGCGATGGAACCGTTCTGCCTCCGAACTGGGCCAGGGGTCGATGTTTCGCGCGAGCTGCCGGCCCGCATCCGAGGTGGTGCAGGTGTCCTTGACCGGGCAGGGGTTGCAGACCGTGGGGCTGGCCTGGTATCGCGTCACCCGGTTATCCGGATCGAAGGAGATCGGCCAGAGCCACTGGTCCTCCTGGCACTTCCAGGCGTCGTGGTTTTCGTGGTACTCGAACCCGCTCGAACTCATGGCGGTGGTTTTCGCCCCGGTGCGTCTCGCCAGGAGGTCCAGCACGTGTGCTACGGCCAGCAGGAAGCCGCCGTAGACAAGCGCGAACCAGACCTCCGGATTGATGGACGCCATCACACGCCGCCGCCCGGGCGGTCCCCACCGAGCTCTCCGGTGCCGGTGGAGCGGTAGTCCGAGGAATATCCGGATGTCGGCTCCGCGCCGCCGGTGACCGTCGCGCCGGTGGGGACCGCCTCGACGAACAAAGCCTCCATCGGCACGTCGTGGGTGGTTGCCTTGATGCGGTAGCGAACCCCGAGCCAGGTGATCCAGACGAACGGCATCACGCCTCCGACGATGAAGACGATGTCACCGGGCATCCGCAGCCATTCGAGAACGGCGTTGCCGGGCTCGTTGATGAAGTTGAGGCTGCGGGCTTCGAAGTAACCGTCGTTGATGGAGTGCCAGAGCTGAATGACGCCGAGCGGCAGCAGCGTTGCGAACGTCATCCAGGCCAGGCCGATGTTGAGGCACCAGAACGAGATCTTGGCGAGCTTGTCCGGCCAGCGCTCGGCCGGGATCAGGTAGCGCAGGGCGAAGAGCGACAGACCGACGCCCATCATTCCGTACACGCCCATCATCGCCGCGTGGGCGTGGTTGGCCGTCAGCGCGGTACCGATCTCGTAGTACGAGACGATCGGCAGGTTGATCAGGAATCCGAAGACGCCGGCACCCAGGAAGTTCCAGAAGCCGACCGCGACAAGGAACATCACGGCCCAGCGGTGCGGGAACGGAGCCGAACTGCGCGACTCCTGCCGGGCACCGAGTTGGAGGAAGCTCCAGGCCTCGATCGTCAGGAAGGTCAACGGGATGACTTCCAGGGCGGAGAAGAAGGCTCCCAGCGCCATGTGCTCGACGGGGGTTCCGGAGAAGTACAGGTGGTGCATGGTGCCGAGGATGCCACCGGCGGAATACAGGATGACGTCGAGCAGGATGATCTGCATCGCGATCTTGCGGTGCACAACCCCGAGCATGACGAAGATGTAGGCCACCATCACGGTCGTGAACAGTTCCAGGAAGTCCTCAACCCAGAGGTGCACCACCCAGAAGCGCCAGAACTCGGCGACGCTCAGGTGAACCTCGGTGCCGGCGAGCATTCCGACGGCGTAGAACGCGGGGATCGCGAGACCGGCGTAGAAGAAGAGCCACGGCAGGTTGAAGCGGTGCTCAGACTTCAGACGCGCCCGGATGCCGCGGTAGATGATCGCGATCCAGAGGAAGAGTCCGACGACGAGCATGCCCTGCCACACCTTGGGCAGGTCGATGTACTCCCACTGCATGTCCCAGAACGGCGAGCCCTTCGCGGCCTCGACGCCGAAGATGCTCAAGGCTTCACCCACGAACGATCCGACGATGACCAGGGCGAGGGCGCCGAGCAAGCCGTAGGCCAACCAGTGCTGACGTTTGGGTTCACGCCCGGAGATATACGGGGCGAGGAAGATGCCTGCGGCCAGGAACGAAGTGGCCGTCCACAACAGCGAGAGCTGCACATGCCAGGTTCGGGCGAGGTTGAACGGCAGCAGCTGAGCCAGGTCGACCCCGAAGAAGCTCGACAGGTCGACCCGGTAGTGCTCGATGGCGGCACCCAGGAAGGCCTGGGCCAGGAACATCAAAGCCACCACGAAGAAGAACCAGGCCGTGGCGGTCTGGGCGGGTGTCACCGCCACCTCCCCCGGCTGTCGGAAGGACAGTGCCGGGGTTTCTTCCCCGTGCTGCCAGCCCATCCTCTTGCTCCACCGGCCGTAGAGGCCGAAGAGGGCGCCGAGGGCGACCATCAGGGCCACGAGCGAGAGGCCGCTCCACACGATGATGTCGGCGGTCGGAACGTTATCCACGAGCGGCTCGGCCGGCCAGTTGTTCGTGTACGAGTAGTTGTGACCGGGCCGCTCAGCAGAGGCTGCCCAGGACGTCCAGGCGAAGAAGGCGGTCAGGTCGTGGATGTCCGCCGAGTCCGTGATGGCATTCGGGATCAGACCGTATTGGGTGGTCGGGGAACCGAAGAAATCGGCGTAGTGCTGCTTGAGCGTGTCGAAGGCCTCGATCTGCAGATCGGTGAATTCGAGGTCGCCGGTGGCCTTGTCGTAGCGGTTGGTCCGCATCATCTCGACGAGGGCACCCTGTGGGTCCTGCACACCGGACGCGGTCAGGGCCTCGAGCACCTCGGTCGAGGAGCGCCGCAGGTAGTCGGCCGTATAGTCCGGTCCGAGGTAGCCGCCGTGACCCAGGATCGAGCCATACTGCTGCAGGCCGCGCCGCACGAAGGTCTGCTGGCCCGCGGTGATGTCGGCCGTCGTGAAGACAACCTCACCCTGCGAGTCGACGACCTGCTTGGGCTGGGGCATCGAGTCCGTATAGGTCCTCAAGGCCAGGAAGCCCATCACGGCGAAACCGAAGACCATTACCAGGGCTACGCCCTGCAACCATCCTTTGGAAACCATCAACTCCGATCGCAGTTTTCCTGCACCGGCTCTCAATCGGACCACGGTGGGCCCCTTTCCATGTTGCGTGATTCAAGGGCGCGGAAGCAGGTGCTGCCACCTGTCACGGTTCCTCCCCCGGATAGGTCACGCGGGGTGGTTGAAAGCTACCACAGGATTAAAAGTATGAGTGACATTTCTAATCACTTCACCAAACTCGCAGTGACGATATTCCACAATAAAAACCCTGTCCAACGGTGTAATACCCTCACACAGCAGACTGAGGCGACGGGCCGCCCATTTCTTCCACCTGACCGGCGACACGCCGCACACAATCATTTTTGGGGAAACTCGGACAAAGATCACGGACTGACCAGGACGACGCCGCGGGCGCCTTTCTCGGCATCAGACATGATGTGGCTGACGAAGGGGTAGCTGCCGGCCTCCGGGAAGGTCAACTCGACGAAGCCACCCTGGGCCACGGCCAGGTCGAGCACCTGGGAGCCGCCCGTGCCGGTGCTGCCGCCATCACGCAGCAGGTAGTCGCCCTCCTTGAAAACGGTGTCGAACTGGCCGCCCACGACGTGGAAGGAGCTGCCCACGTTGGGGCCCGCGTCCAGCACCCAGATGCGCACCTTCTCGCCAGCCTTCGCCGTCAGCGGGCGGGCACCGTACTGGTTGGCGATGCCGTTGAAGACCACCAGGTCGGGGAACTGCGCCGCCACCTTGTCGGCGTCGGCCTCCCCGCCCTGCGCACCGAGGTAGAGCTCGGACTGCACCAGGACGTATTCCCGATCGACCGCTGAAAGCCCGGGTGGATCAATGATCACGGCGCCGAACATGCCGTTCGCCATGTGCACCGACATGGGCATCGTGCCGCAGTGGTAGAGCCAGATCCCCGAGCGGGTCGCGGTGAAACGATAGGTCAGGCTCTCCCCCGGATTGATGCTGCGCATGGGCCGATCGGGTGCGAGGGCACCCGCGTGGAAGTCGATGGAGTGCTCGATCGACCCGTCGTTGACGAAGGTGATGTCGAAGACGTCGCCGACCTTGCCGTGCAGGGTCGGGCCGGGGGCTGTGCCGTTGAACGTCCACAGGGTCTGGGTGACGCCGGGAGACACCTCGGTCTCCACGTCTTCCACCCGCATGGTCAACGTGTGCACGGTCTCCGCCTCCGCCGCCCCCAGCGCCGGGTCGCGGGCGACGAAATCGGCGTCGGGCTCACGCATCAAATCGAGATCGTCTGCCGCGCTGGACGCGCCGCCGGCGGGCGCAGAGCCGTGGTCCATCGCTGGGGAGTCGTCGCCGGACTGAGGCTCGGCTCCGACGGCCACGACCGTGAGCACCATGCCCAGGACCTTGTGGCCGGCGATGGAGCACCAGCCCTCGACGTCGGCGCCCACGATGCCGGCGTCGACCTGCCGGCTGGTGCCGGGAGCGACGGAACCGGAGACCACGCCGGTGGCGAGCACGAGGTTGTGCACCATCTCGTCGTCGTTGGTCAGGTTGATCACCAGGGTGTCGCCGACGGGCACCTCAATGGTGTCCGGGCTGAAGCGCGTGTTCTTCATGACGACGTCGACCGTGGTCGTGTGGCCGGTCGACACCCTGTCGGCGGATGCCCCGCCGCTCGCGATTCCGGCGGCGGCCGGGTCCATGGCGATCCCCAGGGATACGGCCAGAAGCAGGGCGCCGACGGCCGTGATGGTCGCACCTGTGCGGCGCGACGGGGCCGCGGCAATCCGCGGGGCGGGCGGGGCCGTCGCATCCGTCGCCTGGCGGAGCCGGCGGTTCTGCCGCAGCGCCCGCGGCATCAGGACCAGGAAGGAGGCGAGCGTGCCGACGACGAGCAGCGAGACCGTGACCTTCACCAGGCTGGGCACCGGCATCAGATAGAGGACCAGGCCGACGTTGACGACGATGACCCGGAACAGGGCACCACGATCGAGCAGGGCGGCCGTGGCCTTCGAGACCGAGGGTCCGCCGCCGAGCACGACCGGCACCAGGTAGCTGAGGGCTCCGAGCAGGATCTGCGCGGCGAAACCGACCGCGAACACGGGCACGAGCTGCCCGAGCCGGTCGGTCGCGGCTACCCAGCTCGGTGCGAACGTCACGATCAGGCCGAACCCGAGCACGCAGGCGAAGAACCAGGTGAGGGCGGCACCGATGCTCCAACCGGCGAAGGTGACGGCCGGGGACTGCCTGGCCAGGCGCACGGCCTCAACCAGCACCAGGCCGAGGCTGACCAGGTAGAGCAGAACACCCGCGGCGGCGACCAGGCGCTGGTCGATCAGCAGGCCGATCCCGAGCACCGCGAGGCCGGCTAGGAACAGAGGCAGGGTTCCGCGGGCCGAGGCGCGCGTCGTCTGCACCCGGGCGTGCAGCACAGTCGGCCAGAGCAGGGCCACCGTGCTAATCACGGTCAGGCCGACCCAGCCGAGCAGGTTGAACCCGATATGGGCGATGTACATCCGCTCCGCGGACTCACCATCGATATCGGTTCGGGCCATCAGCACGCCCAGGGTCACACCGATGGCCAACGCGATTCCGGCCGCAATGTAGTAGCGCACGAGCGGTGCGAACCGTCCCGGCAGCGCTCCCCGCGACTGCCGGAACAGCAGCAGGGCGTGGGCGAGGGCATTCGTGCCGACCAGGATGCCGCCGGCAAGCACGACCGGCCACCAGCCGCCGACAATGCCGGTGATCACGAGCACCGCTCCGAGGGTGTGCGCGCCGAGCCTCGCCCCGAGCGAGACGCGGCCGCCGGGGGCCGGATGCCGGAGCAGAGTGTCGGCGAAGTGCTGGCTCCAGACCAGGATCGCGGTGCTCACGGCGCCCAGGAACAGGAGGTGCACCATGAGCCACGGCGCGACAGGGATGAAGCGGTGGATGAGCACGGCGATGAGAGTGAGAAGGAGCCACGCCGGAGTCAGAAGCCCGGTAATGAGGTGCCACAGTCGACGGTTCATGGTGTGACTTTCAGTTTGGTGTTTGGCTGGCGCCGCGGCACGCCGCGCACCACCGAGATCACGGCCAGCAGCACGAACAGGAGCACGGCCACGATGTTGGCCACGCCGCCCCACTGCACCAGTGCCGGCAGGTCGCGCGCGTCACCGAGCAGGATGCGCACCAGCAGGGAGACGTGCAGCAGCAGCACCGGCAGGTAGAGCACCGGCCGGTACGGCAGCGGCCGGCGCAGCACGGCCGGCAGGATGGTCGGGGCGTGCGCCATGATCATCGACATCACGAACCCGAGGAAGACGGCGTGCAGCACGGCGTCATAGCCGGGACCGGAGAAGCTCGGGCCGACGATGATCCAGCTGGCGCCCACCACGAGCAGCCAGCCGTAGCCGGCCAGCAGGCACGCGGCCATGTACCGGGGCAGGCCGGTGCTGCGGATGAGCCGGGTCGCCACGTCGTGCCGGAACAGCCAGGCGACGAGACCGAGCAGCCCGAGCCCGAGAACCGGATAGCCTACCCCGGGCCAGACGAGAGCGACGACCGTGCCGAGGGTCAGGAACAGGCCGGCGGCCAGCATCCGCATTTCGGCCCGGTGGTCGACGGAGGGCGAGATGCGCGCGAGTTCGAGCCGCTCACCGGCGATCGTGAGCACCAGGTAGAGCGTCATCGCGGGCACCAGGACAGGCACGGGCACGCCGCCGAGCCACAGCACGGTTGCCGTGAGACCGAGCAGGGCACCGAGTGCCTGCACCGCGGCGGACGTCGACGGCTGCCGGAGCCAGATCGCCCGGTAGATGGCCAGCAACACGGCCGACCCGGCCACGAGGGCAAGCTGGCCGACCACCAGGGGAAGCGGCGACACGAGTGACAGGCCGCCGAGGCCCAGCAGCCCCGGCGACAGGTAGGCCCAGTTCCGGCGCACGGCGACGGCCCGCTCGAGCACGACGACGGTGCCCACGAACCCGAAGACCATCAGGGGTCCGTGCACATCCGCCAGGCGTGCGGTCACGACCGGCGCCGGGAAACCCAGCAGGAGCAGCGCACCGTCGAGCCCGGCCAGCAGAGAGAGGCCGCCGAGCAGCAGAAACGCCAGTCGCCCGTTGCCGTGCACGGTGGTGTCGAATCTCGGGAGACTAGGCGGCGCGGGTGAAGCGGATGCGCCAGGCGTCCGGGCCACGCTCCACGTACGACACGGTGAACGCTCCCGGGCGTGCCTGCTCGAGCTGCGCCAGCAGAGGCAGCGGGTCGTGCGGGGCGATCAGGTCCAGCGAGAAGCCGAGCTGGATGGCCTCCAGGGCGCCGAAAATGGCCGCGTGGCGAACCGCGTGCGGGATGGTGCGACCGTCGAGCACAATGGTCTCGGCGTCGTCATGGTTGCAGTTGCAGGTGTGTGCGCTGCTCAGGGTGATGGGTTCGGCGGTCATAGGATGAATCCTCCTCGGTGGAACGACCGAGCCGGCCGCTAATAAACAGGATACACGTCCGGTTAATTATTCCAGAATCAGACCAGGTCGGATCACGTCAGGTCACGTCGGGTCCGGTCAGGTCAGGCCCACCCAGGCGGTGGACCCGTCGACCTCGTACTGCTTCTTCCAGATCGGCACCTCGAGCTTGACGGTCTCCACCAGGCGTTCGCAGGCTTCGAATGCGACGGCGCGGTGGGCGCTTGCCGCGGCCGCGACCAGGGCCAGGTCACCGACGTCGAGGTGGCCGATGCGGTGGCTGACCGACAGGTTCACCTGCGGGTACTCGCGGGAGTACCGGGCGACGATCTCGGACAGGATGCGACCGGCATCCGGATGCGCGCTGTAATCGAGGCCGGTCACCTGCCCGGCGGCGTCGGGGTCGTGGTCGCGCACCTGGCCGATGAAGGTCACGACGGCCCCGCAGGATCCGGTCGACACGGCAGCAACGTGCGCGGCCAGGTCGAGCGGTGCCGTGGCCACCTGGTTGACGGCACCCTCGCCAGGGTTCGCGTCGTTCTCATTCACGCCGCTTCGGTCAGTCGTTCCTGCTGAATTCACACATTCAGATTACGCGCGGAAGCGGAACGAGAAACGTACTCCACTGTTCCCGGAGCATCGAGGGCTAAAAAATCTGAGGCCGAGGCCCGCTGAGCAGCCCCGGAGTCCCGTTCGGCCCCTCTCGCGGGTCGTATTCTCGTGGTGGCTGCCAGGGGTCTCGAGCTGATCCACCGCACACGCTGCGTGGCCTGCCTGTCCACGGGCTCCCGCGACCTCGACCGAGGGTCATCCCCGTTCCGCGGCGCGCGGCGGGCCCGGCAAGCGACACCACCGAACGGTTACGGCCCACTCAGCTAACCGACGATCTCTGCCACAGTCGGGCAGGCCGCCTCGGCAGCCAGTTCGGCTCGGGTCTGCGCAACCGTCCAGGGCAGCGCAACCGACGGTTCGTTCCCGCGTCCAGCCGGCGCCTCGGCGATGATGGCGGCCAGCTGACGGGCCAGTGTCAGGGCGAACTGGTCACCCGCGCTCGAGTTGTTCAGCATGACCACCACGGTCATGGTCTGGTCCGGATCCGCCAGGGTCGCCGAGATGAATCCGGGGATCGATCCGGTGCGCCCGCGGAGGGGCCCGACCTGCTCCGCGCCGAGGCCGTAGCGCTGCCACGGCGGCGTCGTCACGTCTTCGTTCACGGTGTCCCACTGGGCGCTCGCCGACGACTCGGACAAGAGACCACCCGCGGCGAGAGCGCCTGCCCAGGTCCTCATGTCGGCCAGCGTCGAAACGACACCGCCCGCCACGCCGCTCATCGAATTGGAGAGCAGGGTGTTGTCGGTGATGGCCGTGCACACCGGACCGTCGGCGCCCACCGCGGCGGCGTAGCCGTGCGAGTGTGGTGCGGGGAGGTCCACATCGCCGGCGTGAGGATATGAGGTGTCGTGCAGACCGAGCGGATGGAAGATGTACTCATCGTAGAGCGCCGCCCACTGCCGGCCCGTGGCCCGCTCGAGCGCCATCCCGAGCAGCACGATTCCGGTGTTTGAGGGACCCCACACGCTGCCCGGAGCACCGGTTCGGGGCGTGGCCAGCCCCTGGGAGACGAGTTCCATCGCCGGCCAGGTGCGCAGGGGGTTGTGCACGAACTCCCCGGCCAGAACGGGACTGTAGGACCCAAGCCCCGAAGTGCCCTGGCAGAGCTGGCCAAGCGTCACGCCCGCCACACCGACGAGGCGGGGCAGGTAGGTGGAGACCGGGTCGTCGAGCGTCACGGTTCCCTCGTCGACCAACCGGAGCAGCACCGTGCAGGTCATGGCCGTGGTGTTGGTGCCGATGCGGAAGTGCATCCCGCCGGTCATCGGGGCGGAACCGCCGATTTCCGTCGTGCCGTGCGCGACGGTCCATTCGCCGGCGGCGGACCAGACCCCGACCAGAGCGCCGGAGGAACCCGATTGCGCCATCGCCTCGCCCACGGCCGCGTCCAGCTGCCCGGCGATGTCCGCCGCGATCGGCGTGCTGTTCTGGTCGACGCTGTTCCGGCCCGCGGTGCAGCCGCTCAGCACGACGGCTGCGGCGACGCCGAGTGCGAGCAGCGCACGACGACGGGTGGTGGGCTTGGTGATGGCATCCCCCAATGCTCTCCACCAGCTTGCCCTATCGGGGCCCGGGCGCCTAACCCGTGCGCGAGACAGACTCCCTACACCCGCTCGAAGATGGCGGCGAGCCCCTGGCCGCTGGCGTTTCCGGCGGTGACGGTGGCGTCGGCGTCCGTCTCCAGCAGGATCGGGCGGAGGCCGGCCAGAGCCGTCAGGCTGCTGTCGGCCCGCGGAGTTTCGTCGGCGGAGTTTCGTCGGCGGAGACCACGACCGGGCCCGTGCGGCCCGGCACCGTGACCGGCACGATCTCGTCGTCGAACCGGCCCTCGGCCACGGCGACGCATGCCCGCGCCTGCGACCGGAGAGCCAGGTCGTCCTGTTCGGTGCGGCCCATGCCGTACTCGCGGCGCAGATTCTCGGCGGTTTCGAGCATGCCGCCGGGTACCGGGTAGCGGCGCCCGCCGGCGGTCTCGCGGCCGCGGCTGAGCGCGTCCCGGAGCAGGGTTCCGGCGCCGCCGCCCACACCGAAGCGGGAGTCGACGGTGTGGAACGGGGCCTGGCTCATCGATTCGACCCCGCCGGCGACGACGACGTCGCTGACACCGGTCTGCACCTGCATAACCTGCATAGCCGCGTCGAGGATGGCCTGTAGCCCTGAGCCGCATCGCCGGTCCACCTGCACGCCGCCGACCGTCACGGGCAGGCCGGCGTTCAGTGCGGCGACGCGCGCCACGAAGGCGGCCTCCGCGGTGGGATAGCTCTGGCCGAGGATCACGTCGTCGACCACGGCCCCGTCGATTCCGGTGCGTTCGATCAGCGCCGTGATCACGGCCGCGTCAGGTCGGCCGGCGCGACCGCCCTGAAGACGCCGCCGAACCGGCCGATCGGGGTGCGTAGCGGTTCGTAGATGACGACGTCTCTCACGATGCGGCCACCGTGTTCGGAGCGGAGAGGAGCGTGTGGATGACGGTCGGCGTCCCCGGCACGAGCAGCGGCACCTCGGTGGCGGCCTGCACCTCGGCCACGGTGAGTCCCGGCGCGATCTCGCGCAGCACAAGACCCTCCGGCGTCACGTCGATCACGGCCAGGTCGGTGATGATGCGGGTCACGACGCGCTTGCCGGTCAGCGGCAGGCCGCACTCGTTCACAATCTTGAAGTCGCCGTTCTTCGCAGTGTGCTCCATCACGACGATCACGGTGTCGGCGCCGTGCACGAGATCCATCGCACCGCCCATACCCTTGATCATCTTGCCGGGCACGGCCCAGTTGGCGATGTCGCCGGTGGCGGAGACCTGCATCGCGCCAAGCACGGCCACATCGATCATTCCGCCGCGGATCATGCCGAAGCTCTGCGCGGAGTCGAAGTAGCTGGCACCGGGGTTGACCGTGATGGTCTCCTTGCCGGCGTTGATCAGCTTCGGGTCCTCCTCGCCCTCCCACGGGTACGGTCCCACCCCGAGCACCCCGTTCTCGGAATGCAGGATGACGTCCACCCCCTCCGGCAGGAAGTTGGGGATCAGCGTGGGCAGCCCGATCCCGAGGTTGACATAGCTGTCGGGGGTGAGCTCCTGCGCGGCGCGCGCGGCCATTTCATTGCGGGTCAACGGCATAATCAGCTGTCCTTTACGACGGATGCGACGGATACGACGGATGCGACGGGCCGCGGCCGGGTGGTGGTCTTCTCGATCGGCAGGTCGGCGGACTCGGCGCCGGAGAGCGCCACGATGCGGTGCACGTAGATACCGGCGAGGTGGATGGCATCCGGATCGAGCTCCCCCGGCTCGACCAGCTCGTCGACCTCGGCGATGGTGATGCGGCCGGCCATGCCGGCGACCGGGTTGAAATTGCGGGCCGACTTCTCGAACACGAGGTTGCCGTGCCGGTCGCCCTTCGCCGCGCGAACGAGGGCGAAGTCGGTGACGATGGCCTCCTCGAGCACGTACTCCTTCTCCCCACCGCGGAGCGACGCGAAGGTGCGGGTCTCCTTGGGCGGCGACGACACCGTCACCGACCCATCCGGCCCGTAGCGCCAGGGCAGCCCGCCCTCGGCGACCATGGTGCCGACGCCGCTGGCGGTGTAGAAGGCGGGGATTCCGCTGCCGCCGGCCCGGAGCCGCTCGGCCAGGGTGCCCTGCGGGGTCAGTTCCACCTCGATGTCACCGCCGAGATAGCGGCGGGCGAAGTCCTTGTTCTCGCCGATGTAGGAGGCGATCACCCGGCTGATCCGCCCTTCCCGCAGCAGTTCGCCGAGCCCCCAGCCGTCGACGCCGCAGTTGTTGGATGCGACCCGGAGGTCGGTGCTGCCCTGGGCCAGGAGCGCCCGGATCAGCAGGATCGGGACGCCGACCAGGCCGAAGCCGCCGACGGCGAGAGAGGCCCCATCCGGGATGTCGGCGACGGCAGCCGCGGCGGAGGAGTACGTCTTGTCCATGGAGTGGTCCTTCAGCTTCAGTTCGTGGTGCCGATGTCGATCGTCTTGAAGGTATCGCGTGCCACCGCCAGAGCGGAATTCGCCGCCGGCACCCCCGCGTAGATCGCGGTGTGCAGGATGGCCTCGCTGATCTCCGCGCGGGTCAGCCCATGGGTCAGGGCCGCGCGCACGTGCATGCCCAGTTCATGTTCGTGGCCGCCGGTCACCAGGCAGGCCAGGGTCAGGAAGCTGCGGGTGCGCCGATCGCGGCCGGGCCTGGTCCAGATCTCCCCCCAGACATAGCGGGTGATGAAGTCCTGGAAATCCGCCGTCTCCGGGGTGGTGCGGGGCCAGTTCGAGTCCGACAGCGCCGCCGAACGACACCCCGGCGTAGTGGAAGGCTCCCCCGCCGACCAAGTCGACCAGGGTGATCACAACGTCGGCGACCTCAGCGACGGTGACCGGTTGCCGGGCGGCGGGGCTGAGGCCGGTGCCGGTGCCGGCGTGACCGTGCCGCGGATAATGGGCTGGGTCATAGTGAGGTCCCCTTGCTCGCGGTGGATTCGAGGTACCGGGCGAGCACCCGGTCGATTCCGGCGTCCGTCTGCCTGAGGCTGAGGTCGTCATCGAACGCGGACCAGGCCCGCGATCGGAGCTCCTCGGGATGTCCCCCGGCGGTGATCAGGGCGGAGAGCACCACCCGCAGCGGGCGGTTGGTGCGGTAGCACTCCTCCGACGCGCGCTGCACGAGGGCGAACGCGGCGGCCTTGCCGAGGACCTCCGCGAGCAGGGTGGTCACCCGTTCGCTGAACACCAGGCCGTCGGTGAGGTCGAGGTTGCTGCGCATCCGTTCCAGGTCCACGTCGAGCCGGGCCGCCAGCGAGGCCGCGCCCGCGACGTCAACGCGAACGTGCTCACGATCAAACTCGCCATGGCCATCGCCCGGGCCGGCGCGCCACGGGGACCGTCACCGACGCCGAATTCGACGCCAACAAGGCGGAGCAGCTCGCCCGCTTCTGAGTCGCTGCGGAGTCGCTTCCGAACGATCTGAGTCTGTGCCGGTAGCGTGGGGTCCATGCTCGAGCTCATGGATGACCGGCCGGACATTCTGCTGCGCCGCGACGGGCGGCTCGCCCAGATCATCCTGAACCGCCCGGCGGCCCTGAACGCCCTGACCCACGCGATGATCCGACGGATGTCCGCGGTGCTGACCGACTGGGCCGTCGACGGTCAGGTCGAGACCGTTCTGCTGACCGGTAGCGGCGACCGGGGCCTCTGCGCCGGGGGCGACATCGTGGCGATCTACCGCAGTGCGGACGCGGGCGCGGACGCGGACGATCGAGCGGACGCTGACGCCGAGGCCGCCCGGTTCTTCGCCGACGAGTACCATCTGAACGCGCAGATCCACCGGTTCGCCAAACCGTACCTGGCCGTGATGGACGGCGTCGTGCTCGGCGGCGGGGTCGGCGTCTCCGGCCATGCGAACACCCGGATCGTGACCGAGCGCACGCGGCTGGGGATGCCGGAGACCGCGATCGGCTTCGTACCCGACGTCGGCGGAAGCTGGCTGTTGTCCCATGCCCCCGGTGAGCTCGGCACCCACCTCGCCCTGACCGCCGCCCTGGTCTCCGGGTCCGACGCCATCGCACTGGGCCTGGCCGACCACTTCGTGCCGAGCGACCGGCTCCCTGCCCTGGTCCGCACCCTGGCCGAGACCGACGCGGCCGAGGCGGTGCGCGCCCTGGCCGAGACTCCCCCGCCCTCCGTCCTCCTCGCCCAGCGGCACTGGATCGACGAGTGCTACGCGTCCGATGACGTGGGCGAGATCGTCGCCGCCCTGCGGCGTTCCCCGGTGGAAGCCGCACGCGACGCCGCCGCCCTCATCCTCACGAGGTCGCCGACCGCACTCGCGGTCACCCTGGCCTCGCTGCGCCGGGCCCGGCGGCTCCCGAGCCTCGACGAGGCGCTCGATCAGGAGTACCGGGTGACGCTCCGTTTCCTGCAGCGGAGCGAGCTGCAGGAGGGCATCCGGGCCCAGGTGATCGACAAGGACCGCAGCCCCCGGTGGTCGCCGGCCGGCCTCGGCGAGGTGACGGAGGCATCCGTCGCCGCGTTCTTCGCGCCGCTCGGCGAGCAGGAGCTGGGGCTCGGAGTGAGGCCCGAGCTGGGGCTCGGAATGGGGCCCGGGCTGGGCGAGGTGCCCTACGTCGACGCCGACCTGATCTTCGTCACCGATCTGCTCACCCCGGGTGAGCGCGCGCGGCTGGCCGCGGCGCGATCGTTCTATCAGGCCGAGGTGCGCCCTCTCGCCGTGGACTACTGGAACCGCGCCGCGTTCCCGTTCGAGCTGCTGCCCCGCCTCGCCGCGCAGAACCTCGCCGCGACCGGTGCTGCCGCGACCAGCCATCTGCTCACCGGGCTGCTGCAGATGGAGCTGACCCGGGCCGACACCTCGATCTCCACGTTCTACGGCGTGCACCACGAGCTGTTCGCCGCCGCCATCGACGAGCTCGGCTCACCCGAGCAGCGGGAACGTCTGCTGCCGGGCCTCCTGGCCCTGGATAAGATCGGGGCCTTCGCCCTGACGGAACCGGAACACGGCTCGGACATCTCCCGCATGATGGAGACCACGGCCACCCGCAGCGGCGACGAGTGGGTGCTCAACGGCACCAAACGCTGGATCGGCAACGGCGCCATGGCCGACTACGTGCTGGTCTGGGCCCGGGACACCGCGGACGGGCAGATCAAGGGATTCATCGTCGAGACGGAGCGGCCCGGGTTCACGGCCACCCCGATCGAGAACAAGATCGCGGTGCGGATCGTGCAGAACGCCGACATCACCCTCACGGAGGTGCGGATCCCGTACACGAACTGGCTGCCGGGCAGCCAGAGCTTTCAGGACACGAACGTGCTGCTCCGGAACTCGCGGATCTGGGTGTCGTGGCAGGCGGTCGGCCAGCAGCTCGCCGCCTTCGACGTGGCCCGCGCCTATGCGCTGGAGCGGCGCCAGTTCGGCATGCCCATCGCATCCTTCCAGCTGGTGCAGGAGCAGCTCTCCCGCATGATCGGCAACGCCACCCTGTCGCTGTCGCTGATGGTGCAGATGGCGCGACTGCAGGAGAGCGGGCGGCTCACGATGGACCAGGCGGCCCTCGCGAAGGCGACCTGCACGACCCGGATGCGCGAAACGGTGGCCCTTGGCCGCGGTCTGCTCGGCGGCAACGGCATCAGCACCCGGTACGAGATGGCCAAGATCTTCGCCGACGCCGAGGCGATCTACTCCTACGAGGGCAGCTACGAGATCAACGCGCTGTTGGTCGGCCGGGCCGTGACCGGCATCTCCGCCTTCAGCTGATCACCGCTCGCCCGAACGAATTCGACGGAGATTCTGCCCGAATCAGCCCTGAAAACTCCGAAAAGGCAGTTGTGAACGAGAATCTCCGTCGAATTGGTTCAACACCGAACCTGGCGCGCATCGGCTAGGGTGTCGCGCCGGCCGCCCCGAGCGGCGGGGCAGGCGGGGCAGATTCAACCGGCGCGACCGGCGGCACCGGAACCGACGCGACCGGAACCGGCGGCGTGGGAGCGTTCCAGGCCTTGATGACGGCCCAGCCCACGGCGGCGATCGGCACCGAGATGACCGCGCCGACGATGCCGCCCAGGATCGTGCCGGCCGTCAGTGCCAGCAGGATCACCAGGCCGTGCAGGCGCAGTGACTTGCCGAGCACCACCGGGGACAGGAAGTTGCCCTCGAGCTGGTTGACTGCGACCACGATCGTGACCACGATGATGGCGGTGGTCAGGTCGTTCGTGACGAGGGCCACCAGTGCGGCCAGGATGCCGGCGGCCGTCGCCCCGACGATGGGGATGAACGCGCCGACGAAGACGATGACGGCGAGCGGCAGCGCCAGCGGAACCTGCAGGATCCACAGTCCGATCCCGATGAACAGGGCGTCGACGAACGCGACGATCGCCGTGCCGCGCACGTAGTTGCCGAATACCTCGACGCTGCTCACGCCGACGCGTACGGCCCGCTCGTGCCGCTTGCCGGCGAGCGGCTGGATGAGGAAGCTCCAAATGCGGGGGCCGTCCTTCAGGAAATAGAAGAGCACGACGAGGCCGAGCACCACGCCGGCCACGATCTCGGCGGCCACGGAGACCCCGACCAGGGCCCCGGACCCGAACTGGCTGCTGGTGGCGAAGTCGATGACCGATTCGCGCACCGAATCGATCTGAGCGGAATCGATCGGCAGCGTGCCGCTGGTGAGCAGTTCCTGCAGGCTGTCGAGCCCCTCGCTGGCCGAGGTGAAGAGGGTGTCCCACTCGCCGCGGATGCCGAACACCACGAGGGTAACGACGCCACCGAAGACCGCGACGCTCAAGATCAGGGTGATCGCCGCAGCAAGGGATTCGTTCGCCCCGCGGGCCAGCAGGAACCGCATGAAGGGGCGCAGCGCCGACGCCACGATCAGGGCGATCAGGAGCGGGGTGAAGACCAGCTTGAGCTGCGTGATCCCGTAGATGGCCACCACCAGCAGGGCGAGGACCAGCAGGGCCTGACCGGAGCGGATGGCGGCCCGGCCGAGATAGTCCGTCCAGGACGAAGTGGGCGTGGTCATGGGGATCTCCAAACGAGGCGAACGACGGCTGAGCCACCAAGCCTAGCCAGACTGCCTCGCCAGACTGCCGGTAGCGCGTGTCGGCCGTGTGACGTACACTCCCTACATCGAACATTCGTTCTATCTATCACCCGTCGACCTGCCCGCCAGAGGAGTACACACATGTTCGCACACCTCCACGTCGCGAGCGCCTACTCCACGCACTTCGGGGTCACACTCCCCCAGGCGCTGGTGGAGCAGACGCAGGCGCAGAACGGCTCCTTCCTGGCCCTCACCGACCGGGACGGTCTCTACGGCGCGGTCAAGCACGTGCGCGCCTGCGCGGCCGCGGGTATCCGGCCGGGGCTGGGCGCCGACCTCGCGGTGCACGACGACGACGGGCATCCGTTGGGCCGGATCGTGGTGCTCGCCCATGGCGATCTGAACGGTCGTGGCTATGCGGCCCTCTGCCGCGCGGTCAGCGCCGCCCACAACAGCGCCGCGCACAGCGCGTCGGGGCGCCCCAGCATCGCCCGCTCGCACCTCGCCGAGCTGGCCGGACTGCGCTGCCTCACCGTGCTGCTCGGCCCTACCTCCGATGTGGGCCAATCGGTCGAGCGCCGCGACACCGACGCGGCCGGCGCCTGCCTCACCGCGTGGCTGCGCGCCCTGCCGCCGCAGTCGGTGGTGGGTGAAATCGTCTGCCATCTGGCGGCGCCGGGGACTCCCGGCAGCGTGACGCCGGCCACCCGCATGCTCGCCCTCTTCGAGCACGCCGCGCTGCCCGCCGTGCTCACCAACGCCGTGCGCTACGGCACCCCCGACGAGGCCGTCACCGCCGACCTGGCCGACGCGGCCCGCACCCTGACGGCGCTGGCGAACCTGGAGCAGCTGCAGACCAACGGCCAGGCCTGGCTGAAACCCGAAGTCGCCATGAGGCAGGTGGCGCGCATGGTCGTCGACGCCGGGCTGCACGACGACGGCGCCGTCGACCGACTGTTCCGCGACACCGAGCAGCTTGCCGAGCGGTGCAGCCTCGACCCGGACTCCGACATCGGCCTGGGTCGCCCGCGCATGCCGGAGGCACGCATCATCGGCGTCAGCGGCGACCCGCTGACCGAGCTGCACGCCCGGGCCCGGGCCGGCATCGACGACCGCTACCCCGTCACGTCGCCGGCGGGCCGGTCGCTGGCGGATGCTGCGCACGCACGTCTCGTGCATGAGCTGAAGACGGTGGAGCACCTCGGTTTCGCCGGCTACTTCCTCACCGTCGCCCGGGTGGCGGACATCATCCGGGAGATGGGCATCCGCATCCAGGCGCGCGGGTCCGGGGTGGGCTCGGTGCTCAACTACGCCCTGCACACCTCCTCCGTCGAGCCCATCTCCAACGGGCTGCTCTGGGAGCGATTCCTCTCCCCCGAGCGGCAGACCCTGCCCGACATCGACCTCGACGTCGAGTCCGCCAGAAGGCACGACGTCTATCGCACGCTCTTCGACACCTTCGGCAGCGATCGGGTGTCGCTGATGTCCATGACGAACGCCTACCGCGGCCGCGGGGCCGTGCGCGACGCCGGCCTGGCCCTCGGCATGAATCACGAGCAGGTGGCCGCGGTGGCCAAGCAGATGTGGCGCTTCAACGCGCGCGACTTCCGCCGCGCCCTGGCCGAGAAGCCCGAGCTCGAGCCGTTGGCCGCCGAGGTGCGCGCCTCCTCGCAGCTCGACCTGCTGGTCGACCTGACCGCCAAACTCGACCGGCTTCCCCGGCACATCTCCGTGCACCCCTGCGGCGTCATCCTCTCCGACGCCTCCCTGCTCGACCGCACCCCGGTGCAGGCGTCCGGCATGGGGCTGCCCATGTCCCAGTTCGACAAGCACGACATGGACCCGATGGGCCTGATCAAGCTGGACATCCTCGGTGTGCGCATGCAGTCGGCCATGGCCCACGCCGTCGAGGAACATCACCGATTGTCGGGCGAGACCATTGACCTCGACCGAATCCCACTGAACGACCCGGACACCTTCGAACTGATCCGCTCCACTCGCACCCTCGGCATCTTCCAGATCGAATCTCCCGGCCAGATGGAGCTGGTCGGCAAGCTGCAGCCCGAGGTGTTCAACGACCTCACCGTGGAGATCTCCCTGTTCCGGCCCGGGCCGATGCAGAACAACATGCCCCTGAAATACCTTCAGGCCCGGCATGGGGAGGTGATGCCCGACTACATCCACCCTCGGTTCGAGCCGTTCCTCCGGGAGACCCAGGGTGTGGTGATCTTCCACGAGCAGGTGATGCGACTGTTCGACGAACTCACCGGCTGCGGGCTCGGCCGAGCGGATGTCTTCCGCCGCCACCTTGGCAAACCGGAGCAGCTTGCCCGGATCGAGGAGTACGTGCGGATGCGTGCCCTCGAGCGCGGGTTCACCCCCGCCGTGATCGACCGCGCCTGGAGGGTGCTCGCCGGGTTCGGTAGTTTCGGTTTCGCCAAGGCGCACGGGGCGGCGTTCGCCCTGCCCACCTACCAGTCCGCCTGGCTCAAGACCCACCACCCCGCGGTGTTCCTGGCCGGACTCCTCACCCACGCCCCCGGTATGTGGCCGAAAGACCTGATCGTGGCCGAGGCTCGGCTGCTCGGCGTGCCGGTACTGGGCCTGGACGTGCAACACAGCGCCCTCGACTACCGGGTGGAGCAGATCGACGGCGAGCAGTCCGACGGCGGCCGGCGCGGCATCCGTCTCGCCCTGCCGGAACTCTCCGGCTGCACGGCCGCCGAACGCGCCCGCATCGTGCGCCACCAGCCGTTCACCTCGCTGCAGGACTTCCGGGACCGGGTGCGCCCGCGGCGCAGCACGTTCGAGGCGCTCGCCCGGGTGGGAGCGCTCGACAGCTTCATCGGGTACGACCGCACCCGTCGGCACGAGCTGCTCGCCCACATCCAGTCTCTCCGCGGCACAGCGGTCACCATCCACGACGACCAGCTCGCCTTCGACGTGCCTCTGCCGGTGCTCGAATACGAGGGGTCCCGGTTCAACGCGGTGACCTCGCTCGAGCTGCGCGGCCGCAGCCAGACCGACCTCGAACTCAGGGATCTGGGCCTGGCGGTGTCCGGGCACCAGATGGCCCGGTTCTACCCGCTGTTCACGGAGCTGGGCGTTACGCCGGCCTCCGAGCTGATCAACCTGCCCGGCGGCACCGAGGTGCTCCTGGCCGGGGTGCGCCGAGCCACGAACACGCCGCCGATGCGAAACGGGCGCCGGGTGGTCTTCGTCAGCCTCGACGACGGCACCGGACCGGTCTCGAACGTCGTGTTCTTCCACGACGCCCAGGAGCGCATCGGCGGCCCGGTGTTCCACACCGGCCAACTGCTGGTGCGCGGCCGCACCCGTCGGTCCGGCGCGAAGGGCGTCTCCGTCACGGGCGAGAACCTGTGGGATCTCACGGATGTCGCCCGCCGGGTCAAGCTGCGTCACGCGGGCGAGGCGGCCGCCCGGAACGCCGACCGCGCCCACGACCTGGCCGACGAACTGGCCGAGGACCTGGCGGCCATGGCGACCACGAATGTGCACCATCTATGGCCCCGACGCACCGCCTGACCCGCGCTTACACTGGTGTCCATGACCGAGAAACAGCGCTACGACGTGCTTCGTCAGTACGCCGACTTCGAACTGCGTCACTATCCCCGCACCGTGCTGGTGCAGGTGGAGGTGGCCGGGGACTTCTCCGCGGCCGGCAACCGCGGCTTCGGGCCGCTCTTCCAATACATCAGCGGCAACAACCAGACCTCGACACGCCTCGCGATGACCGCGCCCGTGATCCAGGAGACCACGACCCCGCAGAGCCACACCGTCAGCTTCGTCCTCCCCGACGGGATGCCGCCCGCGGAGGTGCCCGTGCCCCGCGACGCGCAGGTCAGCACGAAGGAGGTCCCCGAGCGCACGGTCGCCGCCCGCCGCTTCAACGGCGGCTGGAGCGAGGAAAGGTTCGCGCAGAACGGCACCCTCCTCGTCGACGCGGTGAGCCGCGAGGGTCTCCTGCTCGCAGGCCGACCCTATTTCGCCCGCTTCGACCCACCCTGGAAGCCGGGCTTCCTCAGGCACAACGAAGCGCTCATCGCCGTCACCGTCACCGGTTCCGGTTCCGGTTCCGGTTCCGGAATCTCCTAGTCGTCGGAATTGTCCGTCGAGCTGCCGTGTTGTCGGTCATCACCCGACGCGTCGCGTAGACCATGCCCGCGAAGGCACCGGCCATGGTCAGCGGAGCCACCTCATTCGTTCCGATCACGGCCGCCGCGGTCTGCACGAGCGGGCTGCCGTCGGCGCGATGCACTCCGAAAGCCGCGGCCGTCTGAAGGATGCCGCACAGGTCCAGTTTCTTCGCCATCCCGATGAAGCCCGTATTGATCGAGCCGAGGGTGGACTCGAGCGCGCTGGAGTTTCCGCCGCTCTCCCCGGCGTCGTTTCTCGGGTTCCAGTTCTGAAAATCATAGTTCTGCGGCCCCCGACAACTGTTGTTGAACGTGCCCTGGATGGCCGGTTGAACCGGTGTGGCCACGGCAGCCTGGAATTTCGCTGCGGTGATCTTCTCGTGCTCGACCATCTCGCGCAGGATGTAGTCCCGGCGTGCCTTGTTGACTGGGTAGCCGTTGGTCTCACTGCCGGGATTGTCGAGGCGAAACTTGGCCGGGTTGCCCACGATCGCCACCAGGCTTGCGGCCTGCGGCAGGGTGAGCTCTGCGGACGTCGTGCCGAAGTAGTAGTTCGCCGCGGCCTCGATGCCGTAGACGGTGCCGCCGAAACCGGTGATGTTGAGGTACTGGCGCAGGATGTCGTTCTGGGGGAATTTCTTCTCCGCCCCGATTGCGAGGCGCATTTTCTTGATCTCGCGGGCGGGGGTGGCGGCGATGACGGCATCCCGGGCGTAGGGGCTGATCTCGTCCCAGTCGACCTCGATGCGGTTCTGATCGTAGAAAGAGGCCAGCAGCACGGACGTGCCGTCGTTCTGGGCGGCGTAGGTGTTGCTCTTCTGGGAGAGCGGTTCTATGTCCGGGTAGCCCGGCAGACTCTCGAACACGGTGATCGAAACCACGAGGCCCAGCCCTCCGATGAGCAGAAATGCGAGTCCGCCACCGAGCCCGCAAATGCCGATCAGTCGAACCACTCCGGCTTTTCTGCGGTTGGCAGGAGGCATCCTCTGGCTTACTGCGCAGAAAAGGCGTGGCACCGCTAGAGATGCCACGCCTCGTCTGGTTCGAGTGTGATTCGCGTCTAGAAGACCGTCAAGCCCCGCGCCTCGAACTGGGCCCTCACCCGCACCAGCAGTGCCTCATCCGGAGGATGAGAGCCGTGCAGCGGGTATGGAATGTTCAGCCGGTCCCATTTGTCCTCCCCCATCTGGTGGAAGGGCAGAACCTCGACGCGCTGCACGTTCGGCCAGCGCGACACGATCTCGGCGACGGCGTCGACGTTGTCGACGGCGTCGGTCAGACCCGGGACGAGAACGAAACGCGCCCAGACGGGAATGTTCCGCTCGCTCAGGCGGTCACCGAATGCGATCGTCGGAGCGAGGTCTCGGCCGGTCACCTCTTTATACGTCTCGGGGATGCCGGACTTGACGTCGAGCAGCACGAGGTCGAGGTTGTCCAGCAGCGTGTCCGACGCGCTCTTGCCCAAAAACCCGGAGGTGTCCAGGGTGGTGTGCACGCCGAGCTTGTGGCACTCCTCGAAGAGTCGAGTTACAAAGGCAGGCTGCATGAGCGGTTCGCCACCGGAGATGGTCAGCCCTCCGCCGGTCGAGTCGAAGACGCCCTTATAGCGCTTGACCCTGGCGACGAGGTCGTCCAGCGTGGTGAGCAACCCATCCTTCATCTTCCAGGTGTCCGGGTTGTGGCAGTACTGGCAGCGCAGCAGACACCCGGAAAGGAAGAGTGTCATTCGCGTGCCGGGACCGTCGACGGCGGTGACCAGTTCCCACGAGTGGACGCTGGCGACCGATCCGTTGTGAATCGCCTCCATTTCGAGGTGGTGGAGTTCAGCCAGTTCGGCTTGTTCACTGCTCACGGATGAACCGTCCACCAGGGCGATCGCCGCGCCGGCGCTGGGCAGACCGAGGTTTACTGCTGGCATTGTCTCGTCCTACTCAGCGTCGCCGCGTTGATATCAGTGATCAGTGCGAGTGGAACGTGCGGCTGATGACATCCATCTGCTGCTCGCGGGTCAGGCGGACGAAGTTCACCGCGTAGCCGGACACGCGAATCGTCAGCTGCGGGTAGTTCTCCGGGTGCGCCATGGCGTCTTCGAGAGTGTCGCGGTTGAGCACGTTCACGTTGATGTGGTAACCGGTTGCCGACGTGAACGCGTCGATGAGGCCGACCAGGCTGGTGATCTGCTCTTCCTTGGTGTGGCCGAGACCACTGGGAACCACCGTGTTGGTCAGCGAGATGCCGTCCTGCGCTTCACTGTAGGGAAGCTTGGCGACGCTGAGCGCCGACGCGAGCATCCCGTGGGTGTCGCGGCCGTTCATCGGGTTGGCACCCGGAGCGAACGACTCGCCCTTGCGGCGACCATCCGGCGTGTTGCCGGTGGCCTTGCCGTAGACCACGTTGGACGTGATCGTCAGGATCGACTGGGTGTGGATGGCGTCGCGGTAGGTCGGGTGCTTGCGGATCATTTTCATGAACCGCTCCATCACGTCGACGGCGATGGTGTCGACGCGGTCGTCATCGTTGCCGAACTGGGGGAACTCGCCCTCGATCGTGTAGTCGACGACCAGGCCGGTCTCGTCGCGCACCGGGCGGACCGTGGCGTACTTGATGGCCGACAGGGAGTCGGCGACCACACTCAGGCCGGCGATTCCGCAAGCCATCGTGCGGATGATCTCCTTGTCGTGCAGCGCCATTTCGAGACGCTCGTAGGCATACTTGTCGTGCATGTAGTGAATACAGTTCAAAGCCGTGACGTAGGTCTCGGCGAGCCACTCGAGCGTTTCCAGGTAGGCCGGGAAGACGGTGTCGTAGGAAAGCACCTCGTCGGCGTTCGGCGTGGTGGCCGGGGCAACCTGCTTGCCGGACACCTCGTCTTTTCCACCGTTGATCGAGTACAGCAGCGCCTTGACGGCGTTGACGCGTGCACCGAAGAACTGCATCTGCTTGCCGACGCGCATGGGCGAGACGCAGCAGGCGATCGCGGCGTCGTCACCCATCTCGGCGCGGATGATCTCGTCGGACTCGAACTGGATGGCCGAGGTGTCGATCGACACCTGCGCACAGAAACGCTTGAAGCCCTCGGGCAGAGCGTCGCTCCAGAGAACGGTGAGGTTCGGCTCGGGCGCTGCGCCGATGTTGTAGAGCGTCTGCAGGAAACGGAACGTGGTCTTGGTGACGAGCGGGCGGCCGTCTTCACCGATGCCGGCGAGCGACTCGGTGACCCAGGTCGGGTCGCCGGCGAAGATCTCGTCGTATTCGGGGGTGCGCAGGAAGCGCACGATGCGCAGCTTGATGACGAGGTCGTCGATCAGCTCCTGGGCGCCCTCTTCGGTCAGGGTGCCGGCGACGAGTTCGCGCTCGATGTAGGTGTCGAGGAAGGCCGCGTTGCGGCCGAACGACATTGCAGCACCGTTTTGTTCCTTGACGGCGCCGAGGTAGGCGAAGTAGAGCCATTGCACGGCTTCGCGCGCGGTGGTGGCCGGCTTGGAGATGTCGGAGCCGTAGGAGGCCGCCATCTGGATGAGTTCCTTGAGGGCCCGGATCTGCTCCGAGTTTTCCTCGCGGGCGCGAATGATGTCCTCGGTCGAGGGCTCCATGTCGAGCTCGGCGCGGTCGTTCTTCTTGCCCGAGATGAGGGCATCGACGCCGTAGAGGGCGACACGGCGGTAGTCGCCGATGATACGGCCGCGGCCGTAGGCGTCGGGCAGTCCGGTGATCAGGTGGCTGTTTCGTGCACGACGGACCCCGGGAGGGTAGACGTCGAAGACGGCGGTGTTGTGGGTCTTGCGGTAATCGGTGAAGACTTTTTCAAGTTCGGGAGACACGGGGTAGCCGTAGGTCTCGAGCGAGGTGGCAACCATGCGCCACCCGCCGAAAGGCATAATGGCACGCTTGAGCGGAGCATCCGTCTGCAGTCCGACGATTACCTCGTTTGCCTGGTCGATGTAGCCCGGAGCGTGGGCCGTAATGGACGACGGCGTGGTGGCGTCGACGTCGTAGACGCCTTTACGGCGTTCCTCGGGGAACATCTCGGACAGCTTGGCCCAGATCCCCGTGGTGCGTGCGGTCGCTCCGACAAGGAAGCTCGAGTCGCCCAGGTAGGGGGTGTAATTGCGCTGGATGAAGTCGCGCAGATCGATCGAATCCTGCCAGGGGCCGGAGGCGAAGTCAGTCCGACCGGCATCATCCGTTCCGCTGCGAACACCTTCAGTGATTGTCATGTAGATTGCTCTCCTCGTGGGATCGAGACACCCTCCGCGAAAGTGTCTCTCCCGCAGTCGGGCCGAGAGAGCAGGACCACGAGGCTCCGGCTAATGCAACGATGCACCGTGTGACTTGCCCTCTTTTCCAACACTACTCCCGTCAGACCCACCCGAACGCGAAATTTATAAGATTGCATCCATTGATGCATTTATAGATAGGTGCATGTGTGACTAAGGTTGAGGTATGAGCTTCCTCCCGATGTCCCGCGGAGCCGCCACGCCCCCCGCCGCGGCCCCCTCCGCCGTCGACCGGATCTACACGACCGTCGCCGACGCCATCATCTCCGGCACCTTGGCCGCAAGCTCGCTGATCACCGAGGGCGAAATTGCCGAGGCCCTCTCCACCAGCCGCACCCCCGTGCGGGAGGCCTTCCTCGAACTCCAGGCTCACGGGCTCCTGACGCTCTTCCCCAAGAAGGGCGCGGTCGTCACAGCCCTGGGCGACACGGAGACGGCCGAGCTGCTACAGGTGCGCGTCATGCTGGAGAACACGGCGGTGACCCTGCTCAGCGAGCGGCCGGACGACATCCCGGGCGTCGACGCCGAGTTGCAGGACCTTATTCGGGTCCAGTCCGACGCCGCCCTGGCCGGCGACCTGCTCACGTTCGCCCGGGCCGACCACCGGTTCCATGCCCGCATCGTCGACGAGACGCATAACCGGGTCATCGACGGGATCTACACCCGGCTCGGCCCCAGGCTTGAGCGCCTCGTGCACCGGGCAGCCCTGCGCGACCCGCGCAACCTCGACCGTCTGGTGGCCGAACACCGAATCCTTGCCCACCACCTGCGCGGCGGCGACACCCTCGCCTACGAGGTCGCTCTGCGCCAGCACGTCGAAGACGGTCATCACGCGCAGCTGGCGCCCTGACCGTCCCCCACCTTCCCGCACCTGCTTTTCAGAAAAGACCCATGACTTTCCGCCGTACCGTTCCCGCCTGGCAGCTCGCCGCTCCTGCCCTGTTCGTCATGGCTTGGGGTGGGAACCACTTCACGCCCCTCCTGCACATGTATGAATCGCTCGGCCACTATTCCGTCGTCATGACCGACCTCTTCCTCGGCTTCTACGTGGTGGGCCTGGTCCCCGGGCTGCTGCTCGCCGGCGCACTCTCGGACCGCTACGGGCGCAAACCCTTGACCCTGGCAGGCGTCGTCCTGGGAATTCTCGCCAGCATCCTGCTGGGTCTGGGATTCTCAAGCGGGATCATGCTCTCCGCCGGGCGCCTGCTGGCGGGGCTGAGCGTCGCCGTGGCGATGGCGGTGGGAACCGCGTGGCTCAAGGAACTGTCCAGCCCGCCGTTCGACAACCAGGCCGGCCGCACGGCAGGGGCACGGCGGCCTTCACTCACCCTCACGGTCGGGTTCGGGCTCGGGGCCGGGGTGGCCGGAGTGCTCGCGCAGTGGGGGCCGATGCCGACCCTCTCCCCTTATGTCGTGCACATCGTGCTCAGCCTGCTTGTGCTCCCCCGCCTGCTGAGGGCCCCGGAGACCGTGCCGCGCTACCGGGCACACCGGCCCTTCTGGCAGGACCTGGCGGTTCCGCTGGCCGGACACCGCCGCTTCGTGCGCGTGATCATTCCGTCAGCTCCCTGGGTCTTCGGCGCCGCCGGCATCGCCTACGCGATCATGCCCACTCTGGTCCAGGACCAACTCGGCAGCCTCAACCTCGCCTACGCGACCCTGCTCACGGTTGTGACCCTCGGCACCGGCGCGCTCGTGCAACCGCAGGTGGCTCGGATCAACCGGGTCACCGATGGGCGTGCACTCATGGTCGGGATGTCCGTGATGCTGCTGGGAGTGGGTCTCAGCGTGGCCACGGCGATCGTGCTGTCCCCGGTGCTCGCGTTCCTCACGGCCGTCGTGCTCGGCGCCGCCTACGGTGTGAGCATCGTGGCCGGGCTCGTGGAGATCCAGAAGATCTCCACGGCGGCCGACCTGGCGGGTATCACCGGGGTCTACTACAGCCTCACCTACATCGGCTTCCTGCTGCCGGTCGCCTTCGCCTGGCTCAATGCCGTGGCCGGTTACCCGGTGCTTCTGAGCATTCTGTTCGTGGTCTGCGCGCTCTGCCTGGCCCTGGTGGCGAACGGGATGCGCCGGCGCGTCACCGAGTAGGCGGCACCTGGATTATCGTCATCCCATGCCCTATTCGCTCCGCCATCTCCTTCCCGCCGACGCCGCACCGGTGCTCGGACTCAACAACGCCGCTGTGCCTGCCGTCAACGCCCATGACGAGGCGAGCCTCTCCGCCCTGCTCGCGGCCAGCAGCCACGCCCTCGCGGTCGTGCACGACGACGCGCCGGGAGAGGTGCTCGGCTTCGCCGTGCTGTTCGGGGTCGACGCCGACTACGCGAGCGAGAACTACCGATGGTTCTCCGCCCGGTCGGAGTCCTTTCTCTACGTGGACCGCATCGTGGTGTCGGACCAGGCCCGCAACCAGGGTCTCGGCGCCCTGCTCTACACCGCGATTTTCGCGGCGGCCCGCGCGGCCGAGGTCGGCCAGGTCTTCTGCGAAGTGAACATCGCACCTCCGAACCCTCGGTCGCTGGCGTTCCACTCCCGGCTCGGCTTCGAGCCGATCGGCGAGCAGTCGACGAAGGGTGGCACCGTCGTGGTGTCCCTGCTGTCGGCTCCCGTCGGCGCGGGCGTACGCTGAGGCCATGACTGTCGACGGTCGCGCAATCCCACTTCCGGATTACCTCAACCACTGGGTGGCGACGCAGCGATGGTTCGCCGACAAGGGCCGTGTGCCGAGACTGGTCAGCATCGGGCGCTGGGTGCTTCCGAGCGAGGAAGCCGAGGTGGACATCCGCACTGAGCTCGTCTTCGATGCCGCAGCCCCGACCCGCACCCTCTACCAGTTGCCCCTGACCCAGCGGACCACTCCCCTCCCCGCAGGCGGGCAGGGCCTCATCGTCACCCTCGCCGACGGCAGCGCGGTCTACGACGGCACCGCCGACCCGGCCTACGGGCGCGCTCTGCTGGGTTTCATCCTGCGCCAGGCCTCCTCACCTGAGCCCGAAAACCTCGGCGCGCGGGCTCGCGGCGAACTCCACTCGAGCGCAGATCCCGCCGAACGGCCGGCCCGGGTTGTCGCCGGCCGTCTGCTGCGCGGAGAACAGTCGAACACCTCGATCATCCTGGACTGCGTCGACGCCGCCGGGCGCCCGGCTCGTCCCGTCATCTGCAAGGTGTTCCGGATGCTGCATCCCGGCGAGAATCCAGACGTGTCCGTGCAATCGGCCCTGGCCCGGGCCGGCTCACGCTTCGTGCCGGAACCGGTGGGCTGCGTGGTCGGCGAGTGGACCGAGCCGGAGCAACCGCGGGTCACCCTCACGGGCCATCTCGTCTTCGCCCAGGAGTTCCTGCCGGGCGCCCCGGATGCCTGGCGGGCCGCCCTGGCCTCGGCCGGGGCCGGGGAGGACTTCAGCAAACAGGCGCGGGCGCTGGGCGTGGCGACGGCAGCCGTGCACGCCGACCTGGCCGCCGTGATGCCCACTCACGACGCCACCCCCGCGGTCATCGCCGCCGAACTCGGCCGGATGCGCGAGCGCTATCGCAGCGCCGCCGCCGAGGTGCCCGCCCTGACCGGCTACGATACGGCCGTCGAGGCGATCTTCGAGCGGGCGGAGAGGGCTTGCTGGCCCCGGCTGCAGCGCATCCACGGCGATTTCCACCTCGGCCAGGCCCTCGAGGTCCCCGGCCGCGGCTGGGTGCTGGTGGATTTCGAGGGCGAACCGCTGCGCCCCCTCGACGATCGCACCCAGCCGGATGTGCCGTTGAAGGACATCGCCGGGATGCTGCGGTCCTTCTCCTATGTGGCCGGCACGGTGGAGCGGTCCTCGCCCGGCGACCAGACGGCGTCGGCCGAAGCGTGGGCCGCGGCGTGCCAGCACGCGTTCCTCGACGGCTACACGCTGCGATCCGGCCAGAGCCTGGCCGGTCAGGAGCCCCTGCTCGACGCGTTCGAGCTGGACAAGGCCCTCTACGAGGCCGTCTACGAGACCCGCAACCGACCCTCCTGGCTGCCGATCCCGCTCGCGGCCATCCGCGGCCTCGTCCTGGAGGTCTCCGCCGGATTGCCGTGAGCGGCCGGAACGGCCGGTCAGCGCTTGAGCTCGGGGAATTGGTCGTCGCGCCACTCACCGGGGAGCCGGGTGTTCTCGGCGGCCGCGGCATCCTCGCGCATGCGCAGTTCCACCCGGCGGATCTTGCCGGAACTGGTCTTGGGCAGCTCGTAGAACTCGACCCGCCGCACCCGCATGTACGGGGGCAGACCGGTGCGGGCGTGGCGCAGCACCGAGAGCGCCGTTTCGCCGTTGGACTCCCAGCCCGCCGCCAGGGCGATGTAGGCCTTGGCGATGTTCAGCCGGGTGTCGTCGGGCGCGGGCACGACGGCCGCCTCGGCCACGGCCGGGTGCTCCAGCAGCACGCTCTCGACCTCGAACGGGGAGACCTTGTAGTCGGAGGACTTGAAGATGTCGTCGGTGCGGCCGATGAACGTGATGTAGCCTTCGGCGTCGCGGCTGGCGACATCACCGGTGTGGAAGTAACCGTCCCGCACGGCCTCCCGCGTGCGTTCGGGATCCCCGTGGTAGCCGGCCATCAGGTTGACCGCGGTGCGGGACAGGTCGAGGCAGATCTCGCCCTCGTCGCTCTCCTCACCGGTGATGGGATCGAGCAGCGTGATCGCGACGCCCGGCAGGGGCATCCCCATCGAACCGGCCAGAAGTGCGGAACCCGGGGCGTTGCCCACGATCGCCGTGGTCTCGGTCTGGCCGTAGCCATCCCGGATGGTGAGTCCCCAGGAACGCTGGATCTGGTGGATGACCTCCGGGTTGAGCGGCTCGCCGGCCGAGATGATCTCGCGCAGGCCTACCGGCTTGGCGCCGACGTCGGATTGGATCAGCATGCGCCACACGGTCGGCGGGGCGCAGAAGGTGGTCACTTTCGCGCGGTGCAGCTGGTCGGCGAGGGCGAACGGGTCGAACCGGGCGTAGTTGTAGACGAAGACGGTGGCCTCGGCGATCCACGGGGCGAAGAAGCTGCTCCAGGCGTGCTTGCCCCAGCCGGGCGAGCTGATGGCCAGGTGCACGTCGTCCGGGCGGAGTCCGATCCAGTACATGGTGGTCAGGTGCCCCACGGGATAGGACGTCTGGGTGTGCACCACCATCTTCGGCTTGCTGGTGGTGCCCGAGGTGAAGTAGATCAGGGACGCGTCGTCGGAGGACACGACCACGGCGGGCTTCTCGGCCGCGACGAGCGCGGCATCCGCGTAGTCGGCCCAGCCGGGGGTGGCCGCACCGACGCAGACGCGCGAGAAGTCGCCGGGCACCGCGTCGAACTTGGCGGCGTCGCCGGCGTTGGCGATGACGTGCTGCACACCGCCGCGCAGAACCCGGTCGGCCAGGTCGCCGGTCGCAAGCACCGTGGACGTGGGCAGGATGACCGCGCCCACTTTCATGATGGCGAGCATCAGCTCCCAGAGCTCGACCTGGTTGCCCAGCATCAGCATGACGTGGTCGCCGTGCCCGACGCCCCGGGAGATCAGCCAGGTGGCCACCTGGTCGGAGCGCGCCGACATCTCACTGAAGGTCACCGTCAGTTCGCGACCATCTTCCTCCACGATCCACAGGGCGGTCTTGTCGTTGCCAGCGGCGATGACGTCGAACCAGTCGACGGCCCAGTTGAAGTTCGCCCCCACATCCGGCCACTCAAACTCGGCCTGGGCGCGCGCATGATCGTCTCGCAGCTGCAGAAGGTGGTCGCGCGCGCCTCGAAGGGCGGTGGTGCTCTGGGGGGTGGTCATCCGTCCCATCTTCCTCGGTTCAAATGCCCAAAACGGAATACGACACCCGGCCGCGGGGCCGGCAGGTCCCGCAGGTTCCGCAGCTCGGCGCCGTTCGGGCCGACAGCGCGAAGATCTTCCTCGGCGTGATAAAGCGCTTCAGGGAGTGGCGCGGATCGCGTCCACCAGGGCGGCGAAGCGGGCGTTGTCGGGCAGGTCGTCGATGAGCACGGACTTTCCGTCGGGGCCGGCCAGCGGGATGCGCCAGTTCGGGTACTCGTTCGAGGTCCCGGGCTGGTTCTGGGTCCGGCGCTCGCCGACCGCATCCACCAGAGCCACGCCAAGGAGCGACGAGGGCGTCAGTGCGGTGTACGCGTAGAGCGCCTCAACCGTCTCCTGCACGGTCGGGGCTGGCTCGGTGCCGAGCGGCGGCAGCAGGCCGCGTTCGCGAAGCGCGGCCAGCATGGCGGACTGCTCGGCAAGGTCCGCGGTGCGCTCTTCCTCGACCGATCGCCCGAGCAGACCGAGCGATTCGCGCAGGGCCACGTGGTCGCCGGCGAGATAGCCGGCCGTCGGAGGCAGATCGTGGGTGTTCACACTGGTCAGGCAGGCCTGGCGGTACCGTTCGGGGGCCAGCGGCACGCCGTTGTCTCGTTCGAACCAGAGGATCGAGGTTCCGAAGATGCCGCGTTCGGCGAGGTAGTCGCGCACCCAGGGCTCGAAGACGCCGAGGTCTTCGCCGATCACCACGGCGCCGGCGCGCTGGGCCTCGAGGGCCAGGATGCCGATGAGTGCCTCGTGGTCGTAGTGCACGTAGGTGCCCTCTCCCGGTCCGGCGCCGACCGGGATCCACCACAGGCGGAACAGACCCAGAATGTGGTCCACCCGGATGCCGCCGGCGTGGTGCAGGATGCTGCGGAGCATGTCCCGGTAGGCGACGTAGCCCGACTCGGCCAGCCGGCCGGGGTGCCACGGCGGCTGCGACCAGTTCTGGCCCTGCTGGTTGAACATGTCCGGCGGGGCGCCCACGGTCATGCCCGGGGCGAGAACGCCCTGCAGGGTCCAGGCGTCGGACCCGGTGAACTGCACCCCGACCGCGAGGTCGTGCACGATGCCGATGGCCATCCCGGCATCCGTCGCCGCGCGTTGAGCGGTCTCCAACTGCTGGTCGCAGAGCCACTGGAGCCAGCTGTGGAATTCTATGCGGTCCGCGAGCTGCTTCCGGTGCTCGGCGGCGAAGGGACCGCGGGGGCCGCGCGGCTCGATCGACCATTCCGGCGCATCCGCCGGGAACAACTCGGCCAGGGCGCACCAGAGCGCGAAGTCGACCAGACCCTGACCCTGCTCGGCGCAGAATTCCTCGAACCGGTGGGCACGGGAGGGGCTCGGCCGCACCTCGTGCACGGCTTCCAGCGCGGTCAGTTTGGCGGCATAGGCGCAGTCGCGGTCGAGGTGGTCCGCCTCCAGGTTGGCCGAGTGCTGCCGGTCAGCGAGGGACTCGACAACGGCTCGTGCCGCCGGGGCGAGGTAGGCGTATTCGGGCACGTCCTCGACCCGAATGTACAGCGGGTGGAAAAAGCGCCGGCTCGACGGCAGGTAGGGGGAGGGCTCGACCGGCGGGGCGGGCTCGGACGCGTGCAGCGGATTGACCAGGACGAAGTCGGCTCCGTACTGGGAGCCGGAGATGGCGGCCAGGTCGGCAAGGTCGGCGAAGTCGCCGATCCCCCAGCTCCGGGAGGAGCGCGCCGAGTAGAGCTGGGCCATCAAACCCCAGTCGCGATGCCCGGCCAGGTTGCGGGTGGTCTCGAGCCGGGGCGGGGTCACGACGAGGCCGCAGCGCGCCGTGTGGTCTCCGCTCTCTGCGTGCAGGGTATGCCAGCCCAGAGGCAGGCCGGCCGGAATTTGGAACATCGCCCGGCTCGTCGGCCGACCGTCGACGGTGCGGGGTTTCTCCCAGAGCCCGGTCTGCAACACCTCGTGCCGGGTGCCGTCCTCGGCGACGATCCAGACGAGGGCCGTCGAACCTGCGCCGGCGTGCACGGGCACCTCGGCCTCGCCGCCCGCGCGGAGCACCACGACGGGAGGCAGGAGCCGGCGCCAGGGCGCGAGGCTCTGCTCGGTCAGGGCCGCATCAACCTCGGCAGGCGTGCCGGCGGGAACGCCGAGGGCACCCAGGACCTTACGCAGGGTGCCGAAGTCGACCGCCCGTGAAGCACCGTCCCAGCCGGTGAAAGAGGTGTCAACCCCGAGTGATCGTGCCAGTTCCAGCAGCGCCGCCGCAGAACGGTCGGTTGGTTCGAGTTCCATGGGACCACTCTAGATCCGGGACCGGTTCCGGACCCGCGCCGGACCCCGCCGGCTCTACCTGCCGAAGCGCGAGACGAAGGCCTTCATCAGCTTGGCCGGCTCGGTGACGATGGATGCGTCGATCGCCGCGATGACGTCGTCCAGGGCGTCGGGATCGAAGTAGCCGGACTCGCGGTAGATGCGGATGCGGGTCAGGATGCCGGCATTGGTCAGTTCCGGATGGAATTGCGTCGCGTAGACGTTGTTGCCGACCCGGAACGCCTGCACGGGACAGTTCTGCCCGGTCGCCAGCAGGACGGCGCCGGGCGGCAGCTCTGAACAGGCCTCCTTGTGCCCGACGAAAGCCTGGAAGGTGGGGACGAGCGCGGCGAACAGCTGGTCGGCTGCGCCTGCCTCGGTGAGGGAGATCCAGGTCGGCCCGGCCTCCTCGGACCAGGTGCGGTCGAGCCTGCCGCTCAGATGGCTGGTGAGCAGTCCGACACCGTAGCAGGCACCGAGGAAGGGGAAGTCCCGGGCCAGCACCTGGTCGAGGAGGGCGGCCAACTCGGCCTCGACGCGGCGTTGCACGGACGACTTGATCTCGGCGGAATCGCTCGCGTTGAAGGGGCTGCCGCCCACGATGATGCCCGAGTATCCGTTCAGGTCGATCGGCGGCATCGGCGCAGCCTCGAGCCGCACCCGGTGGAGCTGGTCGGGTTCCAGATCGCCGGCCGCGAGGAAGCCGGCGTACTCGTCATCGGCGGCTTCGTCCTCAGAACGGGTGGCGAGCAGCAGGAAGGGCTTCACAGCATCATCGTAGTGGCGGGCCTCGGTAGACGCGGCTCCGGCTTCGACCTGGCTGTGAGCGCGTCGAAGACCTGGTCTCCCCCTGCACCAGGAGCTGCTGCATCTGCGCGGCGTCGAATGCGAACCCCCCACCACCGACCTATGCGGGTGCGCCGGCGATGTTGACCATCCAGCTCACGCCGAATCTATCGACGCACATGCCGAAGCTGTCGCCCCACGGCGACGGCTCGAGCGGCATGACGACGGTGCCCCCGGCCGCGAGCTTGTCCCAGTAGCCGCGCAGCACCGGTTCGTCGTCGCCACTGAGCGACACGGAATAGTTGGTGCCCGGACGGTACTCCATCCGGTTCGGAGTGTCAGAAGCCATCAGCACCAGGCCGTCGTCGGTGGTCAGCATGGCGTGCATGATCTTGTCCTGCTCAGCCTTGTCGTCGCTCGCCTCGAACTCGGCGAACGTGCTCAGCGTCAGCTCGCCGCCGAACACCGTCCGGTAGAACTCCATCGCTTCCCGGGTCGTATCCCGGAACCCCAGGTAGGGATTGAGTTGGGTCGTCATGGTGGAGCCTCTTTCTGTCATGGGGCGAATGCTCCGATTATCGGCTCAACCCCGCGCCAGCACGAGGCGTGCGGGGAAGTCTTCTACGCTGGAACCATGGACTCCCCCAGGGCCGCCCTGCTGCGGCCGATTCTCACCCTCACCATCAACCCGGCTCTCGACGTGAGCACGTCAACCGAGCACGTGGTCAGCGAGCACAAGATGCGCTGCGGCCGGTCCCGCCTCGACCCGGGCGGCGGCGGCGTGAACGTGGCTCGGGTAGTGCAACGTCTCGGCGGGCAGGCCCTGGCCGTGTACACCGCGGGCGGCCCTACCGGGGAGGCCTTCCGCCGGCTGATCGAAGCCGAACGCATCCCGACCATCGCGGTGCCGATCCACGGCAGCACCCGCGAGAGCTTCACCGTCGACGAGACTGGCACCGGCAAGCAGTTCCGTTTCGTGCTGGAAGGCCCCGAGCTCAGTGAAACCGAGTGGCGGGCCTGTCTCGCGGTCGTCGGAGAGTCGATTCCGGTCGGCGGCTATGTGGTCGCCAGCGGCAGCCTGCCGCCGGGAGTCCCGGATGATTTCTACGCCCGGGTCACCCGTCTGGCGCACGGGCACGACGCCCGCTGCATCGTGGACACGTCCGGTCCCGCTCTCGCGGCCGCGCTCGACGAGGGGGTCTACCTGGTCAAACCGAGCGGGCGTGAGCTGGGAGAGCTCGTCGGCGCAACCCTCGACACCGAACAGAGCAAGATCGACGCGGCCGCCGAGCTCGTCGCCCGCGGGTCCGCGGAAGTCGTCGCGCTGACGCTCGGCGGAGCGGGAGCCGTGCTCGCCTCGGCGAGCGGGATCATCCGTCTGGGGGTGCCGCAGGTCACGGTGCAGAGCACCGTCGGGGCCGGCGACAGCTTTCTCGGTGCGTTCGTGCTGCGGATCGCGCAGGGGTTCCCGGTGGACCGGGCGTTCCGGGCCGCCGTCGCCGCCGGCAGCGCCACCGCGATGACACCGGCCACGGAACTCTGCCACCGGGTCGATGTGGAACGCCTGGAGGCCGAACTGGTGGCACTCGCGTGAAGCTCACCGACATTGACCCGCCCAGCCGTAGCTTTTCCCGGTGGCTCACCGACGAAGAGGTGGGGCAGGTGCTCGCCTCCAGCCGCGGCTGGAGGCTTGCGCCGGACGGCGGCGTGATGGCCGGCAAGATTCGCAAGACCCGGATCGCGCCGTCTCTGACCGCGCTCGGCGCCACCGCGGCCGCCGAGCGTTGGATCAGCCGCGCGGCGGCGCCCGGCAGGGACGGCAGCGGCCCGACGCACATCATGTGGGGTATCTTCAACGCCCGAACGGACGCCGAGATCGCGGCTAAAGTCGATTCATGACCGCTGACCCTGCCACCGGCACCCGCACCCCCCGCACCTCGATCCCCCGCTTGATCGGCCGATTGGCTCTGGGGGCATTCCTGCTCTTCGCCGGGATCAGCCACCTCGCCTGGAACCGTGAGGCGTTCCTCGCCCAGGTGCCCACCTGGTTGCCGCTCGAGGGTGATTTCGTCGTGGTTGCGTCGGGCCTGGTCGAGATCGCTCTGGGCCTGTCGCTGCTGCTGCTGGCCAGGCGCAAGGTGCAGGTGGGTTGGGTCGTGGCCCTGTTCTTCCTGGCAATCTTCCCTGGCAACATCTCCCAGTTCGTCACGGCCACCGATTCGTTCGGCCTGGATTCGGACCTGTCCCGTGGCATCCGCCTGCTCTTCCAGCCGGTGCTCGTGGCGTGGGCGCTGTGGTCGACCGGTGCGTGGCGCGCCTGGCAGGCACGCCGTGCAGCATAAGTGATACCCCATGGGGTATATTGGGCGGACGAGTTCAACGAAAGGGTTCAACGGATGTGCCGTCAAGTCACGTGTAAGAAATGTGGAAAAACGACCTGGGCCGGGTGCGGCCAGCACGTCGACCAGGTGATGCGAGGCGTTCCGGGTGCACAACGGTGCCGCGGACACGAGAAAGACGCCCCGACTCCCGGCTTCTTCGCGCGGCTCTTCACCCGCAACTGAGTCCGGAGTCAGTAGTCGCTGGCGGACAGGTCGGTCGCGGCGTCGTGCTTGAGCTTCAAAAGGGCGAGGTCGATGTGCAGAAACACCTCGGTGCGGGCCTCCCGCCGGGCCTCGTAATCGGGGTCATGCCAGTCGATGTTCAGCCTGATCAGGCGTGACGACACCGCGTCACTGACCTCGTCGCTGGCGGCCCGCTGGGCCCGCCGCACGAGACGCGCGACCTTGTCGTCGTCGGCGGCCACGGCCTCGAGGGCCTCGGCGAGCTTCTCATGCACGCGTCGGCGCAGTTTGAGCTGAATGATGTCGTGGTGCTGGTCTTCCGTGAGATCGGAGGTCCACCGTGACCTGGTCAGCTCTGTGCGCAGGTCCTTGACCCGGCGGGCGTACTGCTCGTTCTGCCGGGTGAGCAGGTGCAGCTCGTGCCGGGCTGTCGCCGCGTAGCGTTCCGGATCGTAGTCGGCGTGATCACCGAGAGCGCCCACGATGATGTCGTTCTTCACCGCCATTCGGACGGCGGAAAGCGCGATCTTGAGCCCCTCGTCGACGATCACCTTAATTGCGGCCACGCTACAAAATCTTACTGTGCAGGCCTGCCGAAATCAGGGCTCCCCCTGTCGCGGTAGGGTCCTGCGCGGAGCTTAATGCGAGCGCACCGACGACGAGAGCGGCGTGATGTAGGAGAACCCGGTGCTGTTGTTCTTGGTCATCGAGAGCACCAGCTCCATGTGCGGCTCAAGCGCGGTGACCTTGTCGAGCGGGGAACCGATGATGAGCTGGAAGCCCAGCCCCTTCCACGCCGACACGGCACGGCCGGCGAACTCGGAGTCCGATTTCACGAAGCCCTCATCGAGGAAGACCGGCGCGAAACGCGGGCGGGTGCGACTCTCGTCGCCGAGCTGGAACCGCAGGGCGGCTCCCACGACGAACGCCACCAGTTCCTGGGACTCGCCACCGCTCTTGCCGCCGAGCGACGAGTAGGTGCTGACTTCCACGCCCTCCGGGGTGGTGCGCACGGCGGTGATCTCCACGTGCCGGCGCACGTCGAGCAGCAGATCGCGCTGGGATTCCTGGCGCGGACCGTCGGCGGACTTGCGGATCAGGTTCATGAACGCCTGCAACCGGGTGAACCGGCTTTCGGTCTGCTCGTCGGTGAAGGCATCCGTGGATCCGGAGGACAGCACCTTGAGTTCCGTGCGAAACGCGGTGGCGTCATCGCGGTGGAGGCGACGCAACGCGATCTTGAGGCGGTCGCGCCCGGCTCCGAACGGCAGTGTGGTGAGGATCTCGTTGATGGGACGGAGACGATCTTCGATTTCCTCGATGGAGGAGGTGAATGCCCCGACCAGGGGAACCAGGTCCTGGCCGCTCCAGAGCGCGAGGCGGCGCTTCCACTCCTGGCGCCGATCGTGCAAGCCGAGTGTGTAGACGGCGTCAAGGATGTCCCGGTAGCTCGGGTAGGAATCGAGCGAGACGCCGATGTTCGGGTCGGGCCAGCGGCTCTGAAAGGTCTCGAAGATGCCGATCAGGATGTTGCGGGCGCCCGCGGCGCTGTCCCGGTCCTGACTGGACTGCTCGGTGAGGCGCTCGCGCAGCCGCCTGATGGCCCCGTCGAACGCGTCGAGGTCGTGCTGGTCGGCGACAGCCGCGAACTGGGCGTCGAGGTGGGTGGCGTGCTCCTCCGACAGGGACAGCGCGGCTTCCGGGTCACCGTCGATGCGGTCGAGGCGGCTGCTCACCGCATCCTGCCGGTCCACGAAGCGGCCCTGCTCGGCGACGAGGGCCTGCAGGGCAAGCTCCGTGGCGTGCTTCAGCTTCTGGGCTGTTTCCAGTTCGGCGGCCAGACGCTCTTCCTCGTCTTTCAGGGCGCGCAGCACGTCACTGTCGGCGAGCACGCGCTCGCGCTCGGCCCGCTTGTCAGTGATGCGGACATCCGCGGCTTGCACGTCGATGGCCGGCCAGGCCGCGTCGACGACGAACTGGTGTGCGGCCCTGCGGGCCCGGAGGTCGGCGAGGCTCGCCCCGTGCGCAAAGGCTTCACGCGCCAGGCTGTCGGCCTCAAGCCGCAGGCGGGCCAGCTCCTCGTCGATGTCGTGCAGGCGGGTGCGGCTGGAGAAGCCGATGATCGACTTCTGGTCGCTGTTCCAGCCATGGGCGCCGCGGGAACCGTTGCGGGTCTGCCCACTCGGAGTGACCCTCGGGCCGTCCCCGACGAGGTCGGCGGCCGTGGCGACGCACTCCGCGTCGAGGTTCGCGGCCTGTACCCGGTCCCGCACCCAGCCACTGAAGGGCGAGTCCTTGAAGACGAGCTTTCCCGACACGAAGCGCGGGTCACCGTCGATCTGCTCGTGCGAGCGCAGCGGCACCCCGTCGAAGTGGATGCGCACGGGGATGCGGAGCGGGTCGATGGCCAGGCTGAGCGCGCGCAGACGAGTCTCGTCGACGAGCAGTACGCGCACGACGGAGGCCAAGGTGACCTCGGCCGCCTGGCGCCAGGCGTCCTCGCCGGGGGCCAGATCGATCAGTTCGGCGACAAAGGGCAGCTCCTCGGCGGGGATGCCCGACGCCTCGGCGATCAGCAGGCGTGCGCTGTGCAGGTGCTGGGGAACCAGACTCGCCCGCCCGGAAAGGAACTGGTGCTCCTGCCCCAGGGTGCGGAGGTTCTCCTCGACCGGATAGGCCGTGCGTTGCAGCGCGCTTCTCTTGTTCTCGAGGTCGATTTCGGCAGTGGGAAAGCCGGACAGGAACCCGTCGGCCGCGGCGCGGGCCCGATCGAAGTCGTCGCCGGAGTCGATGGAGAGGCCGAGAGGCCGGATGCGCTCGTCGAACTTGGAGCGCTCGGCGGCCACGTCGTCGCGTTTGTCGGTGAGCTGGCCAAGCTCGTTCTGCAGGCTGACGAGCACGTCGCCGCCGTTGTCACGCTGCTGGCGCTGCAGGTCGGCGACGCGCGCTTTCAACGCGGTCTCGGCATCCCGGGCCGTCGTGGAGCGAAGCTGGGTGTCGCGCCGCTGCACCCGGTTGACGTCGGCGGCTTCCTCGAGCAGGCTCTGCTCCGTGCGGAGCTGCCACAGCACGAACGGCGTGTCTCCGGAGCGGTGCACGCCGAAGGTGTCGATCAGGTCGGCCTTATCGGTCGCCGTCTCGTAGACGCGGTGCAGGACGGGCAGGCGTTCCAGCACCTTGGCCTTCTGCGCCTCGGCGACCATGGCGCCGTAGGACCGTTCGAGGTCTTCGAAGTGGGCGACGGCCTTGTCGGCGGCCCCGTAGGTGGACGGTTCCTCAAGCACCATCGACTTGTAGAGCCCGTCGACCGTCTTGACCTGCTGGCCGGCCTGGATGCGTGCGAGCAGCCTGAGTGCCTTGCCGCCCTCGCCGTTGGCGCCGATGCCCAGGCGGGTGTACAGGGTCTGGGCGAACGCCGCATAGGTGTCGAAGACATCCAGTTCGGGGAACCGGGATTTGAGGGCGCGCTTGTCGAACCGGGACTCGGTCACGTCGGCCAGGTCGCGCAGGTCGAGGTATCCGTCGATCGTGGCCATCTTCATGGTGATGTCGGCGAACCGGGTGGCGCCACGGGGCACGAAGTAGGCCCGTAACACTGTGAAACGGCGCTGGTTGTCGTCGATGAAGGTCATCGACACGGCACCCCAGGTGGACTCGTGGGCACCGCGGAGCACCTGGTCCTGCAGCTCCCCCGTGCCGGCCTCCCGGTTGGCGTCGGTCTTGCCCTTGAGGTAGGTCATCAGGCTGCGCTGGTCGGCGCTGCGCGCCCGCCCGGAGCCGGCGTCGTTGGAGGCGCCGTTAAAGGGGGTGTCCGACGGCATCATCAGGGCGAGGTAGGCGTCGAGCAGGCTGCTCTTGCCGGTTCCGGACGCGCCGGACACCAGGGTGGCGCTGGGCGCGAACGCAACCTCGTGGTGGCCCTGAAAGCCGCCCCAGTTCACCATCTGGAACGACTCGGCGCGCCACTGCGTGGTGCCTTCGGTGAGGCCGTCAACATAGAAGAGCGGGGAATCGTTCATGACAGGGCCTCCGGCAGGGCTTCGGACAGGAGAGGCAGATCGTCAAGATCGGTGGCTTCCGGGCCGGGATCAGCGTTCTGGGTGACCAGCCACTCCAGCAGTTCGCTCAGCCGTTCCACCGGCAGCAGCACCTCGATCACGGCGGAGATGCGGAATCGGTCAGGGTCGCTGGTCTTCAGCAGCACCCGCGCCTTCGCGAGGCTGTCGACGGCGGCCGTGGCCTTTCGGGCGTCGCCCCACCGGTCGGTGGCGTGTTCGGGCCGGAAATGGCCGACGTTCTCCACCAGGTTGTCGCGGTCCACGATAACGATGTCGTGGCCGTTGGCACGCTCGCTGCGGAACCGCTGCCGCAGCAGCACGAGCAGAATGGTCTCCTCCCGCGTGTAGGACACGTCGTGCAGCAGGGTCGGGAACCGGTCTCCGCCCTCGGCGACCGCCTGCCGTTTGAATGCCACCTCGTAGTGCAGGTCGACATGCAGATCGAGGAACATGTCGTTCAGGCGCGATTTGAGCAGGCTCTGGGAGCGCAGCAGCGTCTGCCATTCGGCCGGCTGCAGCGCGGCGGAGATGTAGCGGTGCTTCAGCAGCAGCACCAGGGTGCGACGCTGCTCCACGGTGAGTCCGCCCTCGTCGCCCTCGAAGAGGGAAAAGCTGGGCATATCGATGTCGGGGTGCTCGGCGGTGGGCTCGTCAGTCATTGTCGGATCCGTAGTTCAGGGCGGACAGCGCCGCAGTTTCGTCGTCGCTGAGCATGATTCGGGGCACCTCGAAGCTGCGGGTGGAGCCGTCGGGTCGCACGGTTTCGAATCGTTCGAGCGTCTGGGACCGGCTGACCGCATCGATCTGGGTGGCGATCTGAAGCATCCCCAGAATCTCGACCGGGCGGCGCAGGGTGACGTCGAGATCGTTGAAGGCGTCACCGACGGATGCGGCGTCGCCGTGGTTGAAGGCCGTCACGATCGCGTCGCGCAGCTCCCCCAGCAGCGGGCCGCCCTGCGTGCGCATCTCGTCGAGACTCGGTGGCGGCGGGGCGTCGTCGGAGACATCCTGCAGCTCGGGCGGCGCGCGGTGGGCGCCCGGGTCGTAGAAGCGTTCGCGGAGGTGCGGGGCGTCGAGGGTTCCCGGCATGAGTTCGGCGGTGACCGTGGAGCGGGGCCCGGCGGTCTGCATCCAGGTCGCGAGTTCCTTGTTGATCTCGCGCAGCAGGCGTTCGAGTTCGCGGTCCTTGACCACGTCGTGGTTGACGATGTGCTCGCGCAGGGTGGTCGTCAGCCCGTTGCGCTGGGTGAGCACGTCGTCGATGCCCTTGCGGATCAGGCGCACGGTGCCCATGAAGCTGCGGCGGTCGGTGGCGCTGAGTTCGAGGGCGAACGGATGCAGCAGGATCGTCTCCAGGTCGTCCCCCAGCTCCCGCAGCAGGTCGTCGTTGCGCAGCAGGGTGAAGGCCCCCTCGAAGGCGCGACCTTCCGGGGTCGAGGTCATCAGGGCATCCGTTTTGGCGAGGTACTCGTCGAGTACCTCGCTGATCGGGCGTTCCTCACCGCGGAAATCGTTGACAATCTGCCGGTGCATGGCGGCGACGGATTCCTCGACGCGTTTGAAATCGCTGGGCAGCTGGCCGATCAGGTCGACCAGGTCGGCGTAGCCCTCACGCATCTGCTCGTTCGAGACGGGCGCGATCTCGCCGCCGGCTGCGAGGCGGTCGCGCTCGGCGGCGTTCTCGGCGATCGCCCGGTCGAGGCGACGGATGCGCTCCTCCCGATCAGGGTTGGCCTGCGTGGCGCGGTGACGCACCGTGTCGACGATCGTGGTGAGACGGGATTCGCTGATCAAAGCCCGATCGCGGGACAGACTCTCGACCAGGAGCAGCGCCTCGAGTGCGTGCGAGGTGAGCGAGTAGTGTTCTTCGTCGCCCTCCCCCGTTTCGCGGTAGAGCCACTGGTCGTTCATCCACTGCACGCAGAGGGCCCGACCGGTCTTGCCCGGCACATCGCTGCCGACCGAGCGCAGGTCGGCAAGGTAGGCGTCGACCTGAATGTGCAGCAGATCGGCCCGCACGCTGCGCCGGTCGCGGCTAAAGGAGGACTTGAACACGAAGAGCACGAACGGCGCCCACTTGCGGTCCAGCAGGCGCAGGGTGGGTTTGTCGAAGGCTTCGCGCACCCGCGCCAGTTCACCCGCAAGCTCGCTCATATAGAAGTTCCTTCCCGGGCCTCCTCAAGGGTAACGGTCCTCGCGTGCGGGCCGACACGCGGGCAGGCGCTCGTGGCGCGTGTGAGACTGTCAGGACAAGCTGAAGGAGCGACACGTGACCGACCCGCGCGCGAATATGGAGGGCAACAACCTGCTCAATCTCGGTGCGCCCCACCTGGACTGGTCGAAGACGCCCGGCCGGGTGCCGGGTTTCTGGGTGTCGGTCGTCAGCGTCGTCCTCGCGGTGCTGCTGCCGTTTCCCGCGCTGTTCGTTGCCCTGATCGGGCTTTCCCTTTCATTGCGGGCTTTCAGTGTGATCCCGGCCGGCGCCCGAGGGCGAGGGCTGGTGCTCGCGTCGCTGGCCCTGTCGGGAGTCGCGATTCTGGCTGTCGTCGTGCGGCTGGTTCTGGTCTTCGTCTAGCCGTCGTGTTTCAGCCGTCGTGTTCCAGCCGTCGTGTTTCAGCCGTCGTGTTCCAGCCGTCGTGTTCCAGCCGTCGTGTTCCTCTCCGCGTTCTGAACGAATACGACGGAGACCTTGGCCGAAATGTCCCAAAACCCGGCCGAAAAGCACTTGTGCTCCAAAATCTCCGTCGAATTGGTTCACCACGTCACGGCTTCAGCCGGCCCATCCCGGGGAGGAAGCGGCCGGCGCGGGCGCCGTAAGCGGCGTAGTCCGGGTGCTCGGCCACGAGCATCCGCTCTTCCCAGCGTGCCTTGCCCGCCAGCAGCAGAACGAGGGCGAGCCAGGCTACGAGATGCCAGACCGATGCGCCGAGCAGCACGAGCCCAAGGCCGCAGATCATCAGACCGGTGTAGATGGGGCTGCGCACAAGACCGTAGACACCAGTGGTGACCAGAGGCGCGTGTTCCCGCGGAATCGGGCTCGCGGTGAGGGCCGGTCCGAGGCCGAGCATGCCGAGCACGGCGAAGACCGCGCCGGCGACAGCAAGCACGATCGCGCCAAAGACAACGGCGAGGTGCACCGGCCACAGTGTGCCGTGGGGCAGGAGGGCCAGGGCCAGGAGCAGCAGGAACTGGGCCGACACCAGGGCACTTGCGAGCGCACGCTTCATGGCTTGAGGCTACGCCCTGACCTGCCTCGGCTTGCACGTGTTCGCGACCCCGGAGGAGATCGCGGATGTCACGAACACTGCGGCCGTTACGATCCCGGCCAGCTTCTTGTCCTCCTCGTAGCCAGCCAATGCCCAGCCGCCCTTGTCGGTCTGGGCTCCCGCGAGCACGAGAGGGAGCTTCAGCAGACATTGTGACCCTGGACGCCGGCCCTAGAAGGGCGGTGGGTCGTCGACGGCGCCCGGAGGCTCGAAGGGTATTGCCGGATCGGACCTGTAGTGGAGACCGCTGGGCGCAGTCCAGTGGAGCTCGCCGCCCGGCGACTGGGTCACCGTCCAGTTGGTTTGGGTCTTCAACCGGTGGTCGGGCGCGCAGAGGCTGGCGAGGTTGTCGTACCGAGTGATGCCGTCTTCTTGCCATTCGTGGCTGTGGTCCATCTCGGCGCGGGCCGCCGGTCGGTTGCAGCCGGCGAATCGACAGGTTTCGTCTCGAATCACAAGGAGCCGCCGGAGGTCCTTCGGCACCCGGTACTGATCTCGGCCGACCGACAGCATCACGCCGGTCTCGGGATGGACCAGGATGCGAGTAAAGCTCGGCGCTCCGGCCGCCAGTTCCCGGGCCGTCTCGGGGTCGATCGGCCCGCACCCCTCAAGGTGACCCGGCTCGTCGCTGCGGCCGAGGAGGGTGAGCACCGGCACCGTCACGTTCACGGTGGCGCGGATGCCCCGGCCGAGCCCCGCGGGGGTGACGCCGTCGACCACCAGTGCCGCGAAGGCATCCGCTCGGAGCTGGGCCAGGGTGCGGTGCTCGTCGGGGCCCTGCAGACTGGCCGCCATGTCGTTGACTCGGTGGAAAATCGCCTGGGCAACCGGCAGCTGCTGGTAGCTGTGCAGCCACCCCATGCCGTCTGCGGCCGGCTCGAACATGAGGGTGCGGTCGGCCTGGCTCTTGCTGCGGCGCACGGTAATCGACTCCGGATGCGACTTCTCCCGCAGGCGGCGGGCCGTGCGGTCGAACTGGGGCACGGTGAGCCGTTTCGCCTGGGGCAGCGTCTCGGCCTCGAAGGCGGCGCGGGCCGCCGTCGGAAGAATATTGGCGTGCTCGATCAGGACCCGCACGTGCGCGTAACTGATCTGGCCGGCCGCGAGGGCATTGCGGCTGGCGGTGAACGTGCCGGTGAGCGCCTCGCTCTGCGCCATCAGATTGGAGGCCGAAGCCTGGGAGATGTGCAACGCACAGGCGAGTTCGGAGATCGCGGTGCGGTAGGCGATCTCAAGGGCGTTCCACCGGGAACCGGCCACGCCGGCCGAAACCGAACCGCTGTCAACCGCGCTGTCGGCCGCGCTGTCGGCAGGCGGCGTGAGCCCCTGTTCGACGGCCTCGGCCCGAGCCGTCCGGCGGGCGCGAGCACGTTCGACGGCAAGCTCATTGGACAGGCACCAGGCCCGCACCTCGTCGACCGCCTCGGCCCGCGCCGCCGACGCCGCGGCGAGCAGTCGGTCGGCGGCCGCGGCCGCGGAGACCAGCTCGGCCAGGACACTCATTCTGCGATCGAGGGAAGCCGCATCACCGGACGTGTCGGCCGTCACGACGCCGAGCGCGCCACCGTCGTCAAGCTCTTCGATGTCGAAGTCCTCGATGTCGCTGAGATCGGCCAGGTTTTCCATACCCTGATTTTAGCACTGATGGAATCTCAGTTCTAGTAATACGCAGAAAATCTACATTACTTTTCGAAGATGTTGACCATCAGTACCAGCCCGAGGCCACCGACTTGTACCACGCTCCACAGGGGTCGCCGTAGCGCTCCGCGATGTAGTTCAGACCCCAGGAGATCTGGGTGGCCGGGTTGGTCGCCCAGTCGGCGCCGGCCGAGGCCATCTTGCTGCCGGGCAGGGCCTGCGGGATGCCGGTGGCGCCGCTCGAGGCGTTGTAGGCATTGACGTTCCAGCCGGACTCCTTGTTCCAGAGACTGACCAGGCATCCGAGCTGGTCGGCGCCCCAGCCGTACTTGGACGCCATCATGTCCCGGGCGATCGCCTGGGCTCCGCTGGGGTTCGTGGGGGCGGCGGGGCGGGGCGGTGCCGGGGCGGGCGCGACCGGCTTGGGTGCTGCCGGCTTCGGTGCCGCCGCCTGGGCCGCGGCCTGCGCCTGGGCATCCGCGGCAGCCTGAGCAGCTGCGGCAGCCTGAGCAGCTGCGGCAGCCTGACCAGCAGCCGCGGCCTGCTCCGCAGCGATGCGATCGGCCTCGGCGGTCGAGGCCTTCACGACCTCGGCTTCGGCAGTGACCTGCTCCACAAGATCGAAAACTCGTTCGGGAGCCAGAAGCGTGTACTCGCTGAGCGAGGCGACGGTGCTCGAGAGGGCCGAGACATCCGTCTTGCCCTGGGCCGCCGCGATCACGCCGGTGGCACCGGCAAGGGCGGTGCGGGCGCTCGCGGAGGCGTGGGCCGGGACGACTCCGTCGAGACTGCCTGCCTGCTCGGGATGAGGGCCGGTGGCGGCTGCCAGAGCTGCGGTGGCAATGATGCGTTTCTTTTGCTCGTCCGCGGCAGCCTGCGACGCAGACTGGGCGGAGAATCCACTGCCCACGATGGCGCCAACGGCGATGACGGCGCCGGCCACGAGTAGGCGGCTTCGTCCACGCCGGCGACGCGTTTCCTGATGGCGGGTGAGTCCGACGTCGGTGCCGATCGCGGCTGCCGCACGGACCGGAGTGGCGTCTGATTCAGGGTTTGAACTGGGGAAAAGGACGGACAAAGGGGAAGACGAGTCTGAGTTTGGCATAACTTTCACTGGGCAAATCGCGCACGCGGCTGCGCTCACGCTTCTTTTTCGACGTTCCTCGGTCGGGGACCCGGCCGGGCGAACCTCCAAGACTGCCCGGGATTTCTGGACATATCCTCATTTTTAGCTGGCAAAGCACTGGCAAAGCAGGGTGGCGGGATTGCCCAAAAGTCGACCTGGTGGGCCGAAATCCGGATGGTCGTGATGCAATGGTCCGTGATGTCACAACGCACCGCCCCACCGCACCGCTTCGTCTATTCGGCCGATGGAGTCAACCTGGCCACCTACGAATTCGGAGATTCGAGCGCCCCCACCGTGCTCGCCGTGCACGGCTTCGCCTCCAGCGCCGTCGCCAATTGGCACGTCACCGGCTGGACGCGCGATCTCATCCGCGCCGGCTTCCACCTGATCGCGATCGACCAGCGCGGGCACGGCCTGAGCGACAAGCCCCGCTCCCCCGCCGACTACACGATGGAGGCGTTGGTCGACGACGTGTTGCAGGTACTCGACGCCTACCTGCTCGACGAGGTCGCCTACGCGGGATACTCCCTCGGCGCCCGCGTGGGCTGGCAGGCCGCCCGCAAACTGGAGGGACGCATCTCGCGGGCCGTGCTCGGCGGCATACCCGACGGCGACCCCCTCAGACGCTTCAAGGTCACGGATGCCCGCGCTCATATCGAGCACGGCACCGAGGTCGCCGACCGCCTTACCGGGGCCTACCTGACCATGGCCCGCGCGCTGCCCGGCAACGACCTCAAAGCCCTCGTGGCCCTCGTCGAGGGAATGCGCGGCGGCCCCCAACCCGGCGCCGACAACGCGCCGACTCAGCCCGTGCTCTTCGCCACCGGGACCAAAGACAGCATCCTCGAGGCCTCCAAGGTACTTGCCGCGGCCACGCCGAGCGGAGGATTCTTCGAGATCCCCGGGCGCAATCACTTCAACGCCCCGACGTCACGCGCGTTCCGGGAGGCGGCGATCGAGTTCTTCCGGAGCGGGAGCAGCAGCGGGAGGGTCGAGGTCCCCCTACTCTGCTGATCTGCGCTCATCGGGGCAAAGACTTTCGATCGCGGCGTCGGCGTCGTCATCGGGCTTGTGGCTGGAGGTGCAGCGGCCCTCCTCTGGTTTGTCGTCGCCGCAGGAATTGCGATGCTCGAACGAGGAACGTCGAGCAAGGCCCGTCGGTCTTTGAACCAGCGCACCACTCCCCTCTCGGCGGGAATCGCGATGGCAAGAACGCGCGGAGTCTTCGCCGGCGCCGTGACCGTGACCGTTCTGGTGCCCGCGCACAACGAAGAGGCATCGATCTTCGCGACACTGTCATCGCTGCTCGCCCAGTCGCACCGCCCGGAACGCGTCGTGGTCGTGGCGGATAACTGCACCGACGGGACCGTCGACATTGCCCGATCGCTGGGGGTGGAGAACTTCGAATCTCGCCGGAACACATTCAAGAAAGCCGGGGCGCTCAATCAAATCCTGAAGGTGCTCCTACCGGGCCAGGGCGACAACGACCTCATCATGGTCCTGGATGCCGACACACGTCTCGACGACGGCTTTCTGGAAGCCGCCGTTGGTCGCTTCACCAGCGATCGTGCGCTGATGGCGGTCGGTGAGTTGTTCTACGGAGAGGAAGGTTCCGGGCTTCTCGGTCAGTTCCAGCGCAACGAGTACATTCGGTACTCCCGTGACAGTCGCCGTCGCCGGGGCCACGTCTTCGTGCTCACGGGCACCGCTTCGCTCTTCCGGCCCGTCGCCTTGCGTACGGTGGCTGAAAGTCGCGGCGACACGATTCCCGATGCCAGCGGGGATGTCTATGACACCGCCGCGCTCACGGAAGACAACGAACTCACCATTGCCCTGAAGTCGCTGGGAGCGCTCATCATCTCTCCCTCAAAGTGCACGGTGGTCACCGAGGTAATGCCAACCGTTCGCACTCTGTGGGTACAACGCCTGCGCTGGCAACGGGGCGCGTTGGAGAACATCGGGGCATACGGCGTCTCACCCTTCACCTTCCGGTACTGGGCCCAGCAGTTGGGCCTGGGCTACAGCTTCATCGCGCTCAGCGCGTTCCTGCTGCTCATGCTTGTGACGCTTCTGGCGATCGATTCGTGGGTCTGGTTTCCGTTCGGGCTGGCCTCGGTCTCGTTTTCATCGCCGAACGTGTCGTGTCGGTCTGGGCGGGCGGTCTACGGGCACGCCTGCTGGCGCTCACGCTTTTCCCCGAGCTGATCTTCGATGTGTTCCTAGACCTCGTCTTTGTCAAGGGGATCATCGACATCACCCTGGGCCGGCAGGCACAGTGAGGCCATGTCATCCAATCCGCAGCCAACGACGAACTGCAAAGGGTGGCCTGATCCATCATGGTTGATGCTCTCCACGCCCTGGTTCCGGTCGGAATCCTCCTTCCGTCAACGGTGTTCCAATCGGACGAATTCGCCATCCTTGCGGCGTTCGTCGCCATCAAAACGGTCATGTTCGCCGCACTCGTGGTCGCGGTCGCGAAGATCCTCCCGAAGCCACACCCCACGGATTGGTTTCGCGGACGCAACCGCCGGGCTTCAACCAGGAGCATCCATCCGGACGAATGCCTCTAGCGTCGAACGCCTGAGCCCTCAGGCGGCCGCGGCCGCCTGACTGGTGAACGCAGCACGACGGTCGAGGTGGATCCCGGCGAGCATGCACCGCACTGAGCCGCCGGCGAGTTCGATCGTGGGCACGTCAAGCGGCAGGATCGTGCAGCTCTGCTCGATGATCCGGCGCTGCTCGGCAGTCAGACTGCCGAGGGCGCGGCGGGAGAGCGCCAGCATTCGTCCGTTCCGGCCGTGCAGTTCGATCGCGTTGCCGGCGTAGTTGCGGATCTGATCGCGGTCGAGGGCGAGCACCTGCCGATCCTGCGCCGCCAGGCGCTCCACGACGTGGCTGCGCCGGGCCGGCGACTCGATCAGGTCGAGACCGACCAGGGCGAAGTCCGTGGCGATGCACATCATGACGTTGGTGTGGTAGATCGGCGTGCCGTTCTCGTCAGACGCGTCGAAGACGATGGGCTCGTAGCCGAAGTTGGTGCAGAACCGTTCGAGCGCGATCGGGTCGGCCCGCCGCGACCGGGCCACATAGGCGATGCGCGCCGCATGGTCGAGAACCATGGCGCCGGTTCCCTCGAGGAAGACGTCGTCGAGTTCGAGACCGGAGTAGTCGACGACATCCTGCACGCGGTAGCGCTGCTTGAGCATCTCGACGATGTCACCCCGGCGCTCGGTGCGCCGGTTCGGCGCGTGCATCGGATAGAGCGCCACGTGACCCCCGGCGTGGGTCGAGATCCAGTTGTTGGGGAACACGCTGTCGGGGCGGCCCGGCCCGTCGTCATCGAACAGGTGCACCGCGATGCCCTGCGCCTCCAGGGCGCCTGCTACCTGGGTCACCTCGGCGTAGGCGGCCTCGGCCACCAGGGCGGCGTCGTGCCCGGCGTCCCGTGACTGGAAAGCGTTGTCATGGGCCGTCTCGGGGTTCGGCGAGAAGAAATGTGGCCGGATGAGCACCACGGCCGATGGGGCCTGCACGGACACCGGGGTCAGACGAGGACGGGCGCGCCCGCGGTGACCAGACCGAAGAGGTCTTTCGGGTCATCGGGGTCGGCGACGAGGTCGATATCGGTGTAGAACGAGGTCTGGTCGACGGCATCCTGCAGGAAGCGGAGCGCCGAGAAGTCCTCGATGGCGAAGCCCACGGAGTCGAAGACCGTGATCTGCTCTGCCGAGGTGCGGCCGGCGGCCTCGCCGAGGAGCACCTGCCAGATCTCGGTGACCGGGAATTCGGGGTGCATCTGCTGGATTTCGCCCTCGATACGGGTCTGCGCGGTGAATTCCACGAAGACGTCGGCGCGGTGCAGGATGCCCGCGTCGAGCTCCGTCTTGCCCGGGCAGTCGCCGCCGATGGCGTTGATGTGCACGCCGGGGCCGACCATGGCGTCGGTGAGTACGGTGGCATTCGCCTTGTCCGCGGTGCAGGTCGTGATGATGTCGGCGCCGGTCACGGCATCCGTCGCCCCGGTGGCGACCATGATCTCGAAACCGAGCGGAGCCAGGTTGCGCACGAATTTGGCGATGGCATCGGGATCGGTGTCCCAGACGCGGAGCCGGTTGATGCCGAGGAGCCCACGGAAGGCGAGCGCCTGGAACTCCGACTGGGTGCCCGTGCCGATCATGGCCATGGTGTGGGCGTCGGGGCGGGCGAGCGCGCGCGCGACCATGGCCGAGGTCGCGGCGGTGCGGAAGGCCGTGAGCACGGTCATCTCGGACCAGAAGGTGGGGTAGCCGCTCTGCACGTCGGCGAGGACGCCGAACGCGGTGACGGTCTGCAGGCCCCGCGACGGGTTCGACGGATGACCGTTGACGTACTTGAAGCCGTAGGTGACGCCGTCGCTCGTGGGCATGAGTTCGATCACGCCGAGTGGTGAGTGGCTGGCCACGCGCGGCGCCTTGTCGAAGGTAGGCCAGCGGCGGAAGTCCCGTTCGAGGTACTCGACCATGTCCGTGAGGATGCGTTCCACACCCGTCGCGGCGGCCCAGCGGTTGATGTTTCCTACGTCTACAAAGCGCACCACGTGCGTCTCCCCTCGTTCAGGTCTACAACCATATGCATGGGCGATGTGCAGCCGCCATTCGATTATTGCCGCATTCTGTCCAGATGACTATGCATTGTGCGCTCTATATACATACACTATGTGCAATGTATCCCCTCGATGACCTCGACCGCCGCCTGCTCTCCGTCCTCCGCGTGAATGGCCGCGAGCCCGTGGCCAGCCTCGCCCGCGACCTCGGTGTCACCCGGTCCACGGTCAACAGCAGGCTCAAGAGGCTGACCGATTCGGGAACCGTCGTGGGTTTCGGCGTGCGGATCAGGGAGGACCGCGACCCGAACTCGATTCGGGCCATCACCCTGATCGAAGTGGAGGGGCGCGCGATCACGAAGGTGATCCACGCCCTTCGCGGCTTTCCGGAGGTGAAGGCTCTGCACTCGACCAACGGCGGTTGGGACCTCGTCGCCGAGCTGCGCACCGACACCCTGGCCGACTTCGACCGGCTGCTCGGGCAGGTGCGCTCGATCGAGGGCGTGCTCAACAGCGAGACCAGCCTGTTGCTCAGCTCGGTGTCGAGCGAGGAACTGCCGGGCACCCGCGGGTTGTCGCAGAACTGAGGCTGCCCGCACCTCCGCGCCTCACCCGCGCTACATTCATGCCGGCTTCTTGACGACGCGGCACTTCGAGACCTCCCTGATGGGGCGTGGGCGCACGTTCGTTGACCGGATGCGGGAGGTGGAGGCAGGCTACCGGGAGGTGAGCCGGGAGCTGACGCTGTCGGACTGGAACAACGAGCCCCACAGCAAGACCGTGCTCGACGGCCTCGCGCGGCTGACCTCGGCGCTGCAGTAGCCTGCCTCCGGGGTGAGGCTAGTCGCGCGTGATCTTCCAGATGCCGTCGGCGAGGTCCTTGTCGGGGTGCTGCACCGTAGCGAACAGCTCCTTCGGGTTCTTGCCGAAGTAGATCCCGGTGGTCTCGGCGCCTTCATCCGTCAGCGAGGCGAAGAGCTCGACGCTGTCGGACGCTCCGTCGTGGTCTCGGTCCTTTTCGGCCCGGAAGATGTCGCTGAAGCTGTTGTCTTCCGTGATCCAGAGGGCGCCGTCGGGGCCCTCTGCAAGGTTGTCCGGGTTGTTGAACCCGCTGACCCCGGCGGCCTTGTCCTCGACCGGCACGTTCACGCCGGCCTCGACGAAGCTGCTGACGGTGAGCTTCGACAGGTCGATCGCGACCACACGCTCCTCGGAAGTGTTGGCCACGTAAAGGGTCTGGCCGATGATCTCGACGTCTTCCGGGCGACCGAATTCGGTGGCGCTCACCGCGTTGGCCGCGGCATCCGCGTCGACGCGCACCTGCGCCTGGTCGAGGGCCACCCATTCGAAGGCACCGACCTTCTCGGTGAAGGTGGCCTGGTTCCACTTTTGCGCGGCATCCGTCAGCCCGGTGATCTTGAGGGCGTGCAGCCGGCCCTGGGAGAGGTCGCCGCGAACGGTCGGCACGAACTTGAAGATTGAGCCGCCGTTGAGTTCGTCGATGACGATGACGGAGCCGTCGGCCGTGACGTCGATGCCCTCGTGACGTTGCGCTCCGAGCTCGGTGCGCTCCTCGATACGCTCGACCGTGGTCGGGTCGTTCTTCGCGAAGAACAGTTCGAAGACCTTGCCGCCGGTGGTCTCTTCCGTGACGAGGAGGCTGCCCCAGGGGGTCCAGCGGATGCCATCGAGACGGTTCCAGTCCGCGCGCTGCGCGATGACGCTGACCGCACCGGTCTTCAGGTCGGTCACAGAGACGGCGCCGTTCGAGCCGACCTCGTAAGTGTTGTAGAGGAAGCGGCCGGCCTGAGCACCGGTCTCGTTCTGGGTGTTCATGTCATGCAGGTCGTCGACGCCGGGGTAGACGTCGAGCACGGTTTCGTCGTGCACGAGGGTCTGGGTGAAGCCCTCCGGTAGCAGGTACGGCTGGGTCCAGTCGGTGCTGCCCATGCCGTAGGCGGAACCGGCGAGAGGCACGAAATCGAACGGGCCGGTCGCGGCGAGCGCGGCAGGGGCGATGCCGACGACTGCGGTGGCAGTGGCGGTGGCGGTGAGGGCAAAGACAGCGATCTTTTTGCGCAAGGCGCGACTCCTTCATAGGGGGTAGGTACAACGCCATCGAATCTATGAGCCTCATGCTGACGCCCGGAGGTCTCCCGGTCTCCAGCCGGTGTCGGCCCGGTGAACACTCGGTGCCCCCGTCTCAGCGCGTGACAGGAACCAGACTTCACCCGCCGCTGGGTATTCTGGAGCACATGAAGCTGACAGCACTGGCCACCCTGACCCTGGTGGGGGCGCTGGCCTTGAGCGGATGCACCACCGGCGCGCCCGAGACCGACACCACCCCCGCCGCCGCCTCCGCCACCGCCGCTCCGGCCGACGGGGCCTGTGCCGGCGTGAGCGTCGTCGTCGACTTCGGCGCGCTCGACGCCCCCGAGATCACGGACTGCGTCGACACCGCCACCGCCACCGCCGGGACGATCACGGCCAGCACGGTTCTGGCGACCGCCGGTGTGGAAACCGAGGGCACCGTGGAGTGGGGCGACCAGGTGGTCTGCCGCGTGGGCGGCCGCCCGGCCGCCGACGAAACCATCAAGGTGGCCGGCGAAACCCCGTTCACCGAAACCTGCGCGTCCATGCCCGCCGCTGCCGCTTACTGGGCGCTCTGGGTCAAGCCCACCGCCGACGCGGAGTGGGAGTACGCCCAGGAGGGCCTCGGCAGCCTCGAGCTGGAACCGGGCCAGTCCGTCGGCCTCATCTTCACGACCGGCACCGAGACGCCCACCCCCGGAAGCTAATGCTGCGCTTCCGGTTTTCCCCCCTGCGCTCGGCGGCGCTGCTTGCCGGAGCGTTCGTGGGCATCCGGGTGCTCTACCGGGTGGCCTTCAGCGGGGCATCCGGCGGCGGCCTGTTGCTGCTCGACCTCCCGCGCCTGCCGCTCGATGGGCCGTTCAACCACATCGCGTTGTTCGGGCCCGTCACGACCGGAGGCCTCGGCAATGCCGCCCTGAGCGCGCTGCCCTTCGCTCTGGTGATCCTCGGGTTCGGAGTGCTCAACGCGCTCGTCGACGTGCGCCGCTTCTTCGCCCGGGGCGCTAACCGGGGCCCGCTGCGCGCCCTGTCGCGGTCGCTCGTGATCGCCTGGGCGACGTTCCCGGCACTGATCGACGCGGTGCGCCGGGTGCGCACGGCCAGTGCGTTGCGCGGCGAACGGTCGGCACCGGCCCTGCTGGTGCCGGTCTTCGAGCAGACCGTGGAACGGGCGCTCGGCCTGGCTGCGTCCATGGAGTCCCGCGGGTTCGCCGCCACGCGGGCGGCAGCCGGCGAGTGTGAGAAGCCGGTCGTGATGACGGATGCCGCACTCGGCTTCGAGGGTGAGCGCTGGCACCTCGAGGGACTCACCCTCGACCTCGCTCCCGGCACGCTGACCGTGATCGCCGGTTCGACCGGATCGGGAAAGACCAGCCTGCTGCACAGCATGAGCGGTCTCTTCCAGCACTTCGCCGAAGGCACCCAGCACGGTTCGATCGAGGTGGGCGGCGCCGACCGCGCCGCCACTCCCCCGCGCGAAACGGCCGGCTTCGTCGGACTTGTCACCCAGAACGTGCGGCTCTCCTTCGTGGCCGAAACCGTGCCGGACGAGATCGGCTTCGCCCTCGCGGTGCGCGGCATCGCACCGGTCCTCGTGGAGCAGCGGGTGCGCGACGTGGCCGAGCGGCTGGGGATCGAGCATCTGCTCGACCGCGGCACCTCGGAGCTCTCGGCGGGCGAGGCCAGTCTCGTCGCCATCGGCGCCGCCCTGGTCAACCAGCCGATCCTGCTGCTCGTGGACGAACCTCTGGCCGATCTCGACACCCCGGCGCGGGAGCGCGTGGTGCAGGTGCTCGACCGCCTGGCCCACGAGACCCAGGTCTGCGTCGTGGTCGCCGAGCACAACACCCGGGAGTGGTCGAATTCGGCGGATGCCTGGCTCGAGCTCCGCGGTGCGCGCGTGCATGCGCTCGGCCCGGGCGAGCGGCCGAGTGCGCTGGTCGCGGCGGAGCAGGCGGCGGAGCAGGCGGCACAGCAGGGTCAGAGCACCCTGACCACCCCCGCCACCGGGCCTGCGGGGCCGCTCGCGAGTATCCGTCACCTCACGGTTCTGCACGGGAGCGAGCGGGCGGTCGACGATGTGTCGCTGGACCTCTACGCGGGCGACCTGGTGGCGCTCGAGGGTCGGAACGGCGCGGGCAAGAGCAGCCTGCTGCGCGCGATCGCCCTTTCGGCGACGCGAGGCAGCGTGCTCGTGGCCGGGCGGGACGTGGCGCAGCTGCGCCCCCGATACCGCCGCACGGCTGTGGCCCTGGTGCCGGAGAATTTCGACGATCTGCTCTTCGCCGTCACGGTGGCCGAGGAGTGCCGCCGGGCCGACCGCCGGCTGAAGCCCCCGGCCGGGAAGGGAACCGGGATCGGAACCGCGCTCCGGTTCGCGAACCTACTCGGGCTTGGCACCATGGCGGAGGCGGCGCACCTGATGCGGCGGCATCCGCGGGACCTCTCGGCCGGCGAACGCCTCTGCCTCGTGATGGCCATCCAGCTGGCCGCCGAGCCGCGGGTGCTGCTGGTGGACGAACCGACGCGCGGCCTCGATCCACAGGCCCGGGCGATCGTCGCCGCCGCGCTAGTGCGCGCCTCGAGTGACACGTCGGCGGTCCTGTTCGCCACCCACGACCGCGACTTCGCCCGGTCCCTGGCGACGAAGACGGTCATCATGGCCGCCGGCCTGCTCACCGAACCGGAACCGGTGCGGTCATGAGGCGCACCGGCTGGACGGGCTGGACCGCCTGGGTGCTCGGCGGCGGCAGTATCCTCGCGGCCGCCGGCTTCGCCTGGCCGTTCTTCGCCTCGGCGCTGCCGGAGAACGCCCAGTCGGCCGCGCCGGTCGTGGCCTTCGCGCTCGTGCCGGCCCTGATCGTGGCCTTCGCTCTCACCCTCGACGGGGAGATGTACACGGCCAAGACCGTGGCCCTGCTGGGGGTGCTCTCCGCGGTCGGCGCCGCCGTGCGCATCGCGGGCACCGGCGTCGGCGGCGTCGAGGCCGTGTTCATCCTGCTGATCCTGGCCGGTCGCGCCTACGGGGCCCGCTTCGGGTTCCTGCTCGGCCTGCTCACCATCGCGGTGTCCTCGGCCCTGTGGGGTGGGTTCGGCCCGTGGACCCCGTTCCAGATGTTCGCCTGCGGCTGGGTGGGAGCCGGGGCGGCGCTGCTGCCGCGCATCCGTTCCGCACATATCGGCGCGGCCCGCCTCGAGATCGCGATGCTCGTGGCCTACGGCATCGTGGCGTCCTACCTCTTCGGACTGGTGATGAACCTCTGGTTCTGGCCGTTCGCGGTGGGCTCGGGCACCGACATCTCCTATGCGGCCGACGCCACGCTCGGCGAGAACCTCGCCTCCTTCGCCCTGTACACGCTCGTGACGTCGACCCTCACCTGGGACACCGTGCGCGCCATCACCACCACGGTCGGGATCGTGCTGGTAGGCCCGGCCGCACTGGCCGCTCTCCGCCGAGCGAAGCTGGGCCGGCCAGGCAGGGCCGCCCGACCACCCCAGGCCGAACCGGCTACACCGGCTACACCGGCTACACCGAGAAGTACTTCCCTTCCGGGTGGTGGAACACGAACGCATCCGTCGACTGCTCCGGGTGCAGCTGCAGCTCCTCCGACAGCACCACACCCATCCGCTTAGGCCTGAGTAGTTCGACGACCGTGTGGCGGTCCTCCATCTCGGGACAGGCCGGGTAGCCCAGCGAGAACCGGGTGCCGCGGTACTCGAGCTTGAACATGCCGGCCAGTTCGACCGGGTCTTCGGCACCCAGGCCGAGCTCCTCCCGCACCCGGGAGTGCCAGTATTCGGCCAGCGCCTCGGTGAGCTGCATGGTCAGCCCGTTGAGCTCCATGTAGTCGCGGTATTTGTTCTCGGCGAAGAGCTTTGCCGTGACCGTGTCGACGTTCGCTCCGGCCGTGACCAGTTGGAGGGCGACGACATCCGTCTGGCCGGATTCGCGTGGGCGAACGAAGTCCGCCAGGCACAGGTGCCGGTCGCGCCGCTGCCGGGGGAAAACGAATCGCAGGCGTTCGGAATCCACGGTGCCGCCGGAGCCGCCGTCGGGGGCGGGCAGGCCGGCGACCCCCAGCACGCCCGACGGGTCGTCGCCGTGGTGCAGCACGACGAGGTCGTTGCCCTCGCTTGGTGCCGGGAAGTAGCCGTAGGCGACGGAGGCGTCGAGTATGCCCTCGGCGAGGATGCGGTCGAGCCAGTAGCGCAGCCGGGGTCGGCCCTCGGTGTCCACCAGATGCTGGTAGCTCTTGCCGTCGCCGCCGCGGCTGGGCTTCAGACCCCACTTCCCCATGAACGTGGCCCGCTCGTCGAGGAACGTGGAGTACTCGGCCAGCGCGATCCCCTTGACGATGCGGGTGCCCCAGAACGGCGGAACGGGCACGGGGTTGTCGGCGACCACATCGGAGCGGGCTGGCATGGCGTCCGGCTCCGTGACGGTGAGCAGACTGCGCTTGTGGATGCGCTTTTTGAGCGGCGGCAGACCCACGGATTCCGGGTCGGCGCCCCGCGCGACGGCGACCAGCGGCTCCATCACCGCCAACCCCTCGAAGGCATCCCGCGCGTGGCGCACCGTGCCGTCGAACAATTCGGCACGGTCCTCCTCGACGTAGGCCCGTCCTACAGCATGGTGCCCATGGCGCCGTCGGCGATGACGACCCGGACGTTCAACGCATCCAGCAGAGCCTGGGCCCGCATCGGTCGCACGGCGTCGGTGTGCAGGGCGTCGTGTGCACGGGGTTCGCTCATCGGCCCAGCTCGACCGGGCCGCCCGCCGCGCAGCTCCGTGTAACGCGCCGTGGCCTCGGGCACCGCAGGGGACGCGACTGCGTCAGGCCGACGAGCCGCCGGCGATCTCGTAGGACCACAGCTCACTGCTGATGCCCATGGGCCGGGCCGGTGCTTCGCCCTCCGTCGGGGCGTCGCCGCGGTGACCCTGCGCGAAAGACGGCGAGGTCAGCCAAGCCTGGAAGGACTCCTCGTCGGCCCAGCGGGTGACGACCAGCCAGGTGCTGCGACCATCCGTCGGCTTGAGTAGTTCGAAACCCTCGAAACCCGGTCGGTCGTCGACCGCACCGGCTCGGGCGGCAAACCGGAGGGCCAGCTCGTCGCCGTTGTCGCCGGGCACCGTGATGGCGTTGATTTTGATGATCGTCATGGGGTTTCTCCCTCTCGTGGATGCACTGTTTATTCCTCCCATGCTGTCACCCTCGGCGGCAACGACCTCACCCTGCGGGCTCTCGCCAGGCCCGATGCCTATGTTGGTGTCACAATGCGACTCTTTCTGATCCGTCACGGCCAGACGCCCGCGAATGTGCTCGGCCAGCTCGACACCGCTCACCCTGGCCCCGGCCTGACCGAGCTCGGGTTCCGGCAGGCCTCAGTGATTCCGGATGCCCTGCGCCTCGAGTCAATCGACGCCATCTTCGCGTCGACGCTCGTACGCACCCGGCTCACGGCCGAGCCGCTGGCGACCGCGTTGCAGCTCGACGTTCAGGTGGCCACCGGGCTGCACGAGATCGAAGCGGGCGCGCTCGAGGGACTTAGCGACCGAGCATCCATTCGCACCTATTTTGAAACCGTGCTGACCTGGGTCACCGGGGACCTCGCGGCCAGGATGCCCGAAGGCCTGGACGGGAACAGCTTCTTCTCCCGGTTCGACGCCGATATCGCTTCTGCCGCCGCCGGTGCCGACACGGCGGCGGTGTTCAGCCACGGCGCGGCGATCCGCGTGTGGACCGCGGCCCGCGCCAGCAATGTGTCGCCCCTGTTCGCGGGCACGACCGACCTCGAGAACACGGGGATGGTCGAGTTGTCCGGCTCTCCCGAAGACGGTTGGACCCTCGTGTCGTGGGCCGGCCTCAGAGTGGGCTCACCGGGCGGACCGCAGCTGCTGTCGCTCAAGGTGCACTGAGTCCTCCGCCATTGGTTGTCTCGCGCGGTTGTCTCGCGCGGTTGGTTTACGCCCGGAGGGCCGAACCAATTCGACGGAGATTTTGAGGAAAAATCCGGTTTTCGGGCTGTTTTGGGGCAATTTGGGCAGAATCTCGGCTCCCCTGCTCTATCCGTCGAATTCGTTCGGGACGAGACGCTACACCGGCCTGACCGACGCCCAGCGCCTGTCCATGATCGGCATCACGCCGATGATCGGGCTGAACGACACGGGAGAGGTCTGCTCGCTCACCGACACGACCAAGGTCGGCAAGTACGCCAAGGCGAACGCGCTGAACTACCTCGGCTGGTGGGAAATGACCCGGGACCAGCCGTGCACCGGCGGGATCGCTGCGTACATGTGCTCCGGGGTGAGCAACCCGCAGTGGTCGTTCTCCCGGGCGTTCGTGGCGGTCACCAACTAGCCGCACACCACTCAGCACCGAAAAGACGGATGCCCCTGCCCGGCCGGGTGGGGGCATCCGTTGCTTCATCGGCTGAAACGGCTACACGTGGTCGCGCCAGCTGTGCTGCGGTGCGTAGCCGAGCATCCGTCGGGCCTTGTCGATGGAGAGCAAGGTGTCGTTCTCGCCGACCTCCCGGAGTTCGACGCCGGGGAAGACCTCGGCGGCCAGCTCGGCGTTCGGCCGGCTCATCACCGTGTCGGCGGCGGCGATGATGAACGCCTCGAAGCCCGGCTTCGCGTTCTGCAATGCCCGCAGCACGGCCTGGGCGCCGTCACGGCCGTCGATGTAGCCCCACAGGTTCCACTTGCGCAGGGTGGCGTCGGCGTCGAAGGCGGGGAAGGCCGCGTAGTCCTCCGGGTCCTTCACGTTGGAGAAGCGCAGAGCCGTGATGCTGAGTTCGGGATCCCAGCGGGTGAGCTGGATCGCCAGCTGCTCCTCGAGGTGCTTCACCAGCGAGTAGGTGCTCTCGGGCCGGGCCGGGTACTCCTCGTCTACGGGAATATAGGGCGGGTCGATGTCGAACGGGAGACCGAGCACAGTCTCGCTGGACGCGTAGACCAGCTTCTTGATGCCCGCCCGCCGGGCCGCCTGGAACACGTTGTAGGTGGAGAGGATGTTGTTGTGGAACGTGGCCACGTCGGGAACCAGGCCGGGAGCCGGGATCGCGCCGAGGTGCACGATGGCGTCGAACCCGCTATGCCGGTCATCGACACCGAGGACCGCGTCGACGACCTGGCCGTAGTCTGTGAGGTCCACGACCACCAGATCGTGGCTGCGGGCACCGTCGCGGTCGAGGTTCAGTACCTCGTGGCCCTCGGCGACGAGGTACGTCACGACGGTCCGGCCGAGCTTTCCGCTTCCACCAGTGACAACGATCTTCATGCGGGACTCCTTTGTGTGGGCGGTGCTGCGGATGCAGCGCTGCGGCATCCGTGCCGGGTCTCGGCAGCTAGGACGACACGAACAAGCGTACGACTGCACGGTGGGCGCGCTGTGCGTGCAATGCGCGTGCAATGCGCGTGCAACGCGCGTGCACTAGCCTCCAGACATGGAAACGTGGGACGTCATCGTGGTCGGTGCGGGCGTCTGCGGTCTGACCATCGCCCGGAACCTGCAGGAGCGCGGTCGTGCGGTCCTCCTCCTCGACAAGGGATCGCGGCCGGGCGGGCGGCTCGCGAGCCGCCCGCTCGGCGGCCGGTTGTTGAACCCGTCCGTCGACACGGTTCACAGTCACGACGCCGAGGTCACCCGCGAGATCACCCGCCGAACGGGAGCCCGGTTCGTGCCCGACACCGAGGGCTACGCGAAGTGGATGTTCGACGAGCCCGCGGGCGATATCGCCAAGCGGTGGGCGGGCGGCACGACGCTCCGGCGCACCTTCGTCACCCACCTCGCCGTGCAGGATTCCGGTCTTATCCACGTCGTGCCGCACAACTCGGGGGAACCGTTCGGGGGCCGGGCGGTGGTTCTCACAGCGCCGGTTCCACAGAACCTGCAGATGCTGCGCGGCAGCGGGATCGCTGTCGCGCCCGGCCTGCTCGAGGCTGCCTACGACAGGCGGGCCGTTCTGCTGTGCATCGTCGACGGCGCCGACGTCGTGAATGACGTCGTGGGCTGGTCCGCTCCCGACGGAGTCATCGAGACGATTAGAGTCAGGCACCGGGACGATGCCCGACAGGTGTGGCTCGAGGTCATTGCAAGCCCGCTCTGGAGCGAGGCGACCTGGGACGCGGACGCCACATTCTCGCAGGCGGAGCTGCTGGCCGAGCTGATCCGGCTGCTGCCCGGCGTGCGCGTTCTGGACTCAGCGTTGAAGCGCTGGCGGTATGCGAATGCTGTGGTGCCTGCAGATTCGGGGTCGGATTCCACGTTCTTCCGCAGCGCGGACCAGCCCGGCATCTTCGTGGCGGGAGACGGTTTCGGGCGGCTGCACGGGCATCCGTCGGGCATCTCTCGGGCCGTGCGCTCCGGACTGGACGTGGCCCGCGCGCTCGCCTAGCCCGTTTGAGCCCGGCGGTCGAGCTCGTCTTCCGGCGGTCGAGCCCGTCGAGACCCGGCGCGCCGTCGCTAACTTCGGAGATTTTGGCGACACGCCGCTCAGGCGCCAAGACCGGCGTTTACCAAAAAATCTTCGTATTAACGTGACGACGGATGCGGGTGGCAGACCCGGTGACGGATGCCCGAAGCAGGCCTGGTCGCTCCCCGCCGAGGCACTGGCCGGGTTCGAGCAGGCCCTGCTGGAGTCGGCCCCGCGCCTGACGGTGTCGAACCTCGCCTAGAGCAGCACGCCCCACACCACGTGCGCGGCCAGCAGCGTGGTGCCGAGCGTGACGAGGGTGATCTGCACGATCTCCACTCGGTGCGGATGCGCCCATGCGCCGTGGGCTCGCCGGCCGAGCCAGGCGTTGGTCCAGACCAAGGCCGCCACCGCGAGCAGCGAGAGGGTGACGGTGCGCACGAAGAGTTCGGGCACGTCATGGAGGACCCCGGCGCCGACCTGGTAGAAGGCGATGATGCCCCACGGCACGATGCCGACCATGGCTCCGAAGACGAAGGGCCGGAGCGAGCCGCCGGCCGGTTCACGCTCCTGCAGTGCGAGGAACAGCGTGGCACCCGCCGTGATGGCGTAGAGCGCCACCAGCGTGCCGACCTCCGTGACGCCGTTGAACTGGGCGATGAGGAACACCGTGATCGCGGAGACCTGCGAGTACTCGACCCAGCGCAGCGGATTGCGCGCGGCGGCCAGGCCGCGCCGGTAGCTGCCGGCGACCGTCGGGGTCACGGCGGCGAGGCGTAGGAGCGCGGAGAAGGCGAGCAGGACGACGACGGCCACCCCGAGGTTCACGGCGGCCAGGTCGACGACCTGCGCTTCGGCCTGGGAACCCACCGGCCCGCCGGGGAAGCCGGCCGTGACCGGCAGCAGCACCGGGGCGCTCTGGGCCAGGACGACCACGGAGACCAGAACGGCCTGTGCGATCAGGAGGAGTGCGGCGGCGAGGTTGACGCTGCTCAGGCGGGTGGATCGGGCGTCCGTCACGGTGTTCTCCGATGCCGTCGTCATGCGCTCAGCGTAACGGCCGGGGTGCGCCGGCAGCCTCCGGAAACGCGAGAATGAAGGGGTGAGTGACGCCGGCAGCTTCGTAGACGCGACGCTGCAGGCCGAGGGGGATCCGTACCGGGCGGCGGCGGCGCAGGAGCGGCTGGGCAGCGACCTGCGGTTCTACGGTGCCTCGGTCGGCGCGGTGCGCGGAACGATCCGGGACGCCGGCCGCCGGTATCCCGGCCTGACGCACGACGACATCACAGCATTGAGTTCCGAGCTGTGGGCGGTGCCGGTGTTCGAGCGCCGTCTCGCGGCCGTCGTGCTGCTGCAATCGAATGTGCGGGTGCTGGACAACTCCGACCTGAGCCGGATCGAGGGATTTGTGCGAAGTGCCCGCCTGCGCGAGTTGGTCGACCCGCTCGCCGTCGACGTGGTGGGTCCGCTGGTGGAGCGGTTGGATGCGCCGGGCCGGGCCCGGGCAGACGGGGTGCTCAATCGCTGGGCCGGCGACGGCGATCCGTGGTTGCGCCGGGCCTACCTGCTCACGAAGCGTCGGCTCGAGCAGCACCTCTGATCAGTCTCAGAGCCCCGGCAGAACCTGCTCGCGCACCTGCTTGCGCAGGATCTTGCCGAGCATGGAGCGGGGCATGTCCTCGATCGTGACGATCCGGCGCGGGATCTTGTAGGCGGCGAGGTGCTCGCGGCAGTGCTCCCGCAGTGCATCCTCATCGAGCGGCACTCCGGGCTTCAGCTCGACTGCCGCGACGACCATTTCCCCGCCGCGTTCGAGAGCCTTGCCGACGACGGCCGCGTCGACGACATCCGCGTGCAGTCGCAGCACCGCCTCGACCTCCGAGGGCGAGACGTTGAAGCCGCCGGTGATGACGAGTTCCTTGGCGCGGTCCACGATCGTGGTGAAGCCGTCTGCGTCGACGGTCACGATGTCCCCCGTGCGCATCCAGCCGCCGGGGAGGAGGGCCTTCGCGGTCTCCTCGGGGTTGTTCCAGTAGCCCTGGAAAACCTGGGGGCCCTTCAGGAGCAGCTCGCCGGGCCGGCCCTGCACTACCTCCACGGTGGGGTCGTCCAGGTCGACCACCTTCATCAGCGTGGAGGGAAAGGGCACGCCGACCGTGCCGGGCCGGCGGGTGGGGTGGAACGGGTTGCCGAGGGCCACCGGCGACGTCTCCGTCATGCCATAGCCCTCCACCAGCAGCCCGCCCGACACCGATTCCCACAGTTCCACGACATGGTCGGGCAGGTTCATCGCACCCGAGATGCAGTACTTGCAGGAGCGCAGCGAGATTCCGCGCTCCTTCGCCACCACGGCCGTGCGCTCGTAGATCGGCGGCACCGCGCAATACACCGTGGCGGGCGACTTCTTCATGGCGTCGAGAATCAAGTTGGGGTCGAACTTGGGGAACAAGACGAGCAGACCTTGCTTACGGATGCCGTAGGTCAGGTAGAGGGTCATACCGAACGCGTGGAACATCGGCAGGATCGCGTAGAAGACCTCCTTGCGGTACTCGGCCCCGTGCATCCATGCCTCGCCCTGCAGAGCGTTGGAGTACAGGTTGAAGTGGGTGAGCATGGCGCCCTTGGGCTGGCCCGTGGTGCCCGAGGTGTACTGGAGGGCCGCGAGGTCGTCGACCGACGGGCGCGGATGCGCGGGATCGATCGGGAGATGGCTGAGCAGTTCCTTCCACGGGATCGTGCCCGGCGCGGCAATCGTGAGGGCCTCGCGGGATTCGCGCAATTTCTTCACCGGCAGGTGCAGGGCGAGGCGCTTGAGGGTCGGGAACGCCAGGAGCAGGTTCACGGACACGATGTGGTCGATCTCGATGTCGCGCGGGAAGGCGCGAACGGAGGCCACGGACTTGTCCCAGGCGATCACGATGCGCGCCTGGTGGTCCTCGAACTGGTGGCGGAGTTCCCGCGAGGTGTACAGCGGATTGTGCTCGACCACCACGGCACCCAGGCGCAGCACCGCGTAGAAGGCGACGACGTGCTGGGGGCAGTTCGGCAGGATCAGGGCCACCCGGTCTCCCGCTCGCACCCCGAGGTGCCGCAGACCCTCCGCAACCCGGTCGACCTGGTCGCCGAGCTCGGTGTACGTCGTGCGGCGCCCGAAGAACTCGAGTGCGGGGTGGTCACCGGCCTCGGCCACGGCCCGCTCGAGCATCGCGACGAGCGACTCCGTGGGGAGCTCGATCTCGGCCGGGACGCCCGGCTGATAGTTCTTTACCCAGGGTTGCTGCTGCGTTGTCGACATGGTCTTATCCTCCCGCACGAACGGGGCGCACTCTCCGATGGATTACCGTTGTAGTATGCACACCCCTGACACGACCCCCACGCAGAGCGAGGCAGATACTGCCCGCGACACGAAAACCTTCGCCGACCTTGGGCTCAATGATTCGATGCTCAAGGCGCTCAAGGACGTCGGGTACGAAACTCCCTCCGCCATTCAGGCCGCCACCATCCCCCCGCTTCTCGCCGGGCGCGACGTCGTCGGCCTCGCCCAGACCGGAACCGGCAAGACTGCCGCGTTCGCGCTGCCGATTCTTTCGCGCCTCGACCTGGCGCAGAAGACCCCGCAGGCACTCGTGCTCTCCCCGACCCGTGAGCTTGCCCTACAGGTCTGTGAGGCATTCGAGAAGTACGCCGGTCATATGCGCGGCGTGCACGTGCTCCCCGTCTACGGCGGCCAGGGCTATGGCGTGCAGCTCTCCGCGCTGCGTCGTGGGGTGCACATCGTCGTCGGTACGCCCGGCCGCATCATGGACCACCTCGAAAAGGGCACGCTCGACCTGTCGCAGCTGAAGTACCTGGTGCTCGACGAGGCCGATGAGATGCTCAAGATGGGCTTCGCCGAGGACGTCGAGACGATCCTCGCCGACACCCCGAACGACAAGCAGGTCGCCCTGTTCTCGGCGACCATGCCGCCGCAGATCAGGCGGATTTCGAAGAAGTACCTGAACGACCCTGAAGAGATCACGATCAAGAACAAGACCACGACCTCCGCGAACACGACCCAGCGCTACCTGATGGTGTCGTACCCGCAGAAGGTCGACGCGCTCACCCGCATCCTCGAAGTGGAGAACTTCGAGGGCATGATCGTCTTCACCCGCACCAAGAACGAGACCGAACTGCTCGCCGAGAAGCTGCGCGCGCGCGGCTACTCCGCCGCTGTCATCAACGGCGATGTGGCCCAAGTGCAGCGCGAGCGCACCGTCAACCAGCTCAAGTCCGGCAAGCTGGACATCCTGGTCGCAACGGATGTCGCCGCGCGCGGCCTCGACGTCGACCGCATCAGCCACGTCGTCAACTACGACATCCCGATCGACACCGAGTCGTACGTGCACCGCATCGGCCGCACCGGCCGAGCCGGCCGCAGCGGCGCAGCGATCAGCTTCGTCACGCCGCGCGAGCGACACCTGCTCAACGCCATCGAGCGGGCGACCCGCCAGCCGCTGACGCAGATGCAGCTGCCCAGCTTCGAAGACGTCAATGTCACCCGCCTGGCACGCTTCGACGACGCCATCACCGAGGCCCTCGGCCAGTCCGAACGGATCGGCGCCTTCCGCGACATCATCGGTCACTACGTCGCACATCACGACGTGCCCGAAGCGGATGTCGCGGCGGCCCTGGCGGTCGTCGCCCAGGGAGAGACTCCCCTGCTGCTCACCCAGGCGGATGCCCGCGCGCAGCGGCCCGAGCGTGCCGACCGCGGCGACCGGGCAGAGCGCGCCCGCGCCGACGCCGGTCGCGGCGACCGCCGTGACGAACGCGCAGAGCGCGGCGAACGCGTGGAGCGGGTGGAACGCCGCCCCCGCGACAACAACCGCGCGATGGCCTCGTACCGCATCGAGGTCGGCAAGCGCCACAAGGTGGAACCGCGCCAGATCGTCGGCGCTCTCGCCAACGAGGGTGGCCTGAGCCGCGAAGACTTCGGTCACATCCAGATCAACCCGGAATACTCGCTCGTCGAGCTGCCGGCCGACATGCCGGGCGACGTGCTGGGCCGACTGGAGAACACCCGCATCAGCGGCAAGCTCATCGAAATCCGTGCCGACGGCGGCGGACCGGTCCGTCGCGAGGGCCGCACCGAGCGCCCGCCGCGCCAGCCGCGCAGCTACTAGGCACCTGCCTCGGCAGGGCACGGGGTATCCGCGATCCGCTACCCTGCCGGGGGCTATCCAACTCTGGTGCAGAGTGCAATCGTCGTCGGCGAACCACATGGTTCCTGACGAAGGAGATTGACATGTTCACCAGTTCCGAGGCCTTCAGTTCGTTCTCCGTTGACGACATCGACAAGGCAAAACGCTTCTACGGTGAGACCCTCGGTCTCTCCGTCACGGAGGGCATGATGGGCAACCTCGAGGTTCGGCTCGGCAACGGCGCGCAGCTGTTCATTTACGTCAAGCCCGATCATGTGCCGGCGTCCTTCACCGTTCTCAACTTCATGACCGACGACGTCGAGAAGACGGTCGACGAGCTCAACGCCCGCGGCGTGACCACGAAGATCTACGGCGATGCGGATCTGGCCGACATGCCGCCCAACGACGAGAAGGGCATCATGCGCGACGAGGAAGACCGGGCCCAAATCGCCTGGTTCACGGACCCGGCCGCCAACGTGCTGGCCGTGGTCGCGGAATCCATGTAGCGGTGTACCCGGTGATCTGGAACGGGGAGACCAGCCAAAACATCATCGGCCGTTGGAGACCTTCGTCGGGAGCAGACCGGAACTCGGCGGTCTCAGCGCGCAGGAACGTGACCTCCTGAGCACCACGGTCTTCCGGGCAGTGGAGCGTCGGTGCGACTGTTGGGGGTTTGACTTCCTGTGGTTGCCGGTCGGCTCGACCCTCTGGCGCCCTAACGGTGTCAGCGGCTCCGCGTCGCCGGGAACAGCGGCTTGCAGGTCGTGCAGACCTCGCCGTCCTCACCGTTTACACTCCGATCGTCGACGGCACGGTGCTCGATGCCCAGACGCTCGAGCAGCGCCCACGCCAGCAGCGCGATCGCGGCGACGGCGACGACCGGGCGAACGGCGGCCGCGATAAGTGGAACGGCCTCCCGCAGTTCGGTGGTGAGATAAACCGCGATCAGGCGCCGAGCACGGGCCAGCGCACGTCACACCGGGTGGCTTCCCCGCCGATCGGGGCATCGAAGTAGCTGGCGACGACCAGGCCGATCAGCCCGGCCCCGACGACCGTGACCGCATAGGCCCAGACGGCACCGGGGAACATCAGTGATCCGCCGGCCACGGCAACGGAGCCCGAGGCGAGTGTCAGCGCGGTTAACGCCGCCGCCGCGATGCCGGCTGCGACCATCCGTCTTCGGCGAGGCCAGATGCGGAGGTCGGTGAACGTTCTAGAGATTCTCATGGTGTGGCTGATTCCTCGATTGTCAAGAGGGTTGATACCCCACGGGGTATTTTATACACATGTAGTCAGACCCGACAAGGCCAGATGATCTGCGCAAGACCATGAGCCGGCTCAAGCGCGCCCAGGGGCAACTCGTCGCGGTGATCGCCGCCGTCGAAGCAGGCACCGACTGCCGGGCGGTCGTCACCCAGCTCGCCGCCGTCTCCAGCGCCATCGACCGCGCCGGCTTCACGATCATCACCTCCGCGATGAAGGAGTGTCTCCCCGACCAGGGCGACACCGTTGACAAGAAGCCCCTCCACGTGGAGGAACTCGAAAAGCTGTTCCTAGCGCTGTCCTAGTCGACAAGCGCCACCACGGCCTGCACGGCCACATAGACCGCGACGAGCAGAACCAGAACGGCGAATCCGCGTTTCAGCACAGTGTCGGACAGTCCGCGGGCGAGCCGGCCGGCGATCAGCGACGCAGCCATGGCCGTCACGGCGAACGCACCGGTCACGGCCCAGTCGATCTGCACGTCACCCAGGTGCGCGGTGAACCCGGCCAACGAGTTGATGACGATGATGACCAGCGAGGTTCCCACGGTCACGCTCATGGGCAGGCCGAGCACGAGGGTGAGCGCGGGCACGATGAGGAAGCCTCCACCGACTCCGAGCAGCCCGGTCAGGAAACCGACCACCGCGCCGGTGGCGAGCGCGCGGGGCAGGCAGCTGCGCCACCTGATCTCCCCGCCCGGGAGCGCACAGGGGCCGCCGCCAGGTCGGGGCGGCATGAACATGCGGATGCCGGCGATCACCATGATCACGGCGAAAATCAGCAACAGAACTCCCGGGTTAAGCAGCCGGTTGACCATGGTGCCCAGGTAGGCGGTCGCCACCCCGGCCGACCCGACGATGGTGGCCAGCCGCCAGTTGACGCCGCGACGCAGCCGCGGGAGCACGGCGACGGCGGAGGCCGCTCCGACAACGATCAGGGAGGTGGGGATCGCCTCCTCCAACGGCAGCCCGACCCCGTAGACGAGGGCCGGCACGGCGATGATCGCCCCGCCCCCACCGACCAGGCCCAGCAGGGACCCGACGATGAGCCCGAGGACGAGGGCCGCGATGATCACGGGCGCTGAGGCAGAACAGTGGGCAGCCGCTCAGCAGTCCACTCGAGCATTCCGCCCGTCATCGTATTCGCGTCGAATCCCGCGGCAGCCACGTAGTCGGCGGCGCTGGCGCTGCGACTCCCGCTGCGACAGCCCAGGATCACGGGTCGCTTCGGGTCCAGAGCTGCGGTGTTCTCCGGAATCGTACTGAGCGGAATGTGCCGGGCTCCGGCGATCATGCCGTCGAGAAGCTCGGGGGTTTCCCGCACTTCGACGATCTGCGCCTCGGCCAGGCGGCTGAAGACTTGCTGCGGGGTGAGTTCCATTATGAGTGCCTTTCCAGGGACAGATTGGGGCGGAATGGTGCCCACAGAACCAGGAGGACTCCGGTCAGCGCGACGACGCCGAACAGGACCGCTCCCAGAAGACGATGGGGAGCACCAGGGCCGCGTACCAAAACAGGCCCGGCGTGAGCACCCCGGGCAAAAACGGAGAGACTGATCGAGACGACAGTGTCGAGGCCAGAACCGAAGAGCACACCGATCGGCAGCATCTTCCAGGGACGGTCCACGAGCCGGGACTGCGCTTCTCGGCCGGGTGGATCGCCGTTCGCTTTCCCGGCATGGGGTTAGACGGTCAGCTCGGCCAGGGTGAGTCCGGCAGCCGTGGCCTCGTCGAAGTTCCCGTCGACGTGCACGACCTCACGGCCGGCGCGCTGCAGAAGGCTGGCGGCGACCCCGGCACGGTAGCCGGAACCGCAGTGCACCCAGATTGTGCCGGCCGGGATCTCCTCCATCCGGGAGAGCAACTCGTGCAGCGGAACATTCACCGCACCGAGCAGGTGGGAACCGGCGAACTCGTCGGCGCGACGGGTGTCCAGGAGGACATCCTGTTCGGCGCGGCCCTGCAGCATCCCGACCCAGCCCACACGCGGGTAGGTGGCGACCGGGGCATCCGGGGCCAGGGCGTGCGGCTCGGTGCCGATGGCGGCATCCGGCGAGTCGATGCCGATGCGCGACAGGTCACGGATGGCGTCCTCGACGTCTGCGCGGTCGCCGACCAGGGTGAGCTGCTCCTTCCAGGGCAGAACCCAGCCCAGGTAGGTGGTGAAGTTCGAGCCGTTGCCGTATTCGAAGCTCACGGCACCCTGCAGGTGGTTACTCGAGAACGCGACCCGGTTGCGCAGGTCGACGACCCACTCCCCCTCGGCCAGGCGCCGGGTGAGCTCGACGGCGTCGAGGGACTCGGGCACCTGCAGGTTCGGCGCGCCGGGACCCTGCGTATTCGCGGGGGCCATGTGCGCGTAGTAGGAGGGGTAGGCGGTGAGGTTGGTGATCAGGTCGCGCACGAAGTGCTCCTCATCGGAGTCGGTCAGGGCGTGGTTCGCCGTGAGCTGTTCGCCGATGGTGGATGCTCCGGCGCCGGTGGCCGGGCCGCTGGAGCAGAAGGAGCCGAACCCGTGGGTCGGGAAGAGCGCGGCGTCATGCTCGGCCTTGTGCACGAGCCGGCGCACCGAGGCATACTGGTCGTGGGTGAGCGCGACCGTGTCGGTCGTGGCTACCAGGTCGGTGCGTCCGACCGAGCCGAACAGCAGGCTGCCGCCGGAGAAGACCGCCTCTTCGCTGCCGTCTCTGACGATGTAGGACACGTGGGTGTGGGTGTGCCCCGGCGTGGCCACCACGGTGACGGTCAGGCCGCCGACTGGGAAGACCTGGCCGTCGGTGACCGGCTCCCGCTCGAAAGTGACGGAGTCGGCGGCGTTGACCAGGTACTTCGCGCCGTGCACCCGGGCGAGCGCGAAGCCGCCGGTCACGTAGTCGTTGTGCAGGTGGGTCTCGGCGACGTGGGTGATGGTGACTCCGGCCTCGCGTGCCGCGCTCTCCACCCGGTCGGTGTCGCGCTGCGGGTCGATGACCAGCGCGACCGCGCCGTCGTGCACCAGGTAGCTGCGGTCTCCCAGCTGCGGGGTTTCGATAACGATAACGTCCATGGTTCGAAGTCCTCCAAGTCTTGCGTGCGTCGTGCTGACGTCTTGCCTGCGTTGTGCGTGCGATCGGATCGCACATTGGATACGATACCCCCAGGGGTATCTGAAAAGCAACCTGTCGGGCCGCTCCGGGCGCCGCCCGACGCTTGACCAAAATACCCCATGGGGTATATTCTGGAGTCATGGCAACCATTGACACCACCGAGAAAACCTTCGACCAGACCATCACCGACAACTCCATCGTGCTGGTGGACTTCTGGGCGGCCTGGTGCGGCCCGTGCCGCATGTTCGCGCCCACCTTCACCGCCGCGTCCGAGAAGCACCCCGACATCGTGTTCGCCAAGGTCGACACCGAGGCCGAGCAGAGCCTGGCCGCCGCCGCGGGCATCCGTTCGATCCCGACGCTGATGGCCTTCCGCGATAAAGTGCTGGTGTTCTCCCAGCCCGGCGCCCTGAACGCCTCCTCACTGGAAGAGGTCATCACCGCCGTGCGGAGCCTCGACATGGACGAGGTGCACGCCAGCATCGCAGCACGCCAGGCCGCCGACAAGGCGTCTGCCTGACCGGCCTCTCCGCCTTACCGACTCCCGGCGACGCCCCCCAGGCCGGCCAGTCGAACCCGAGCGGCATGGTCATGGGCACGCTGACCGAGGACCAGAAGTCAGAGCTCGCGGCGATGAGCGAAGAAGAGAAGCTCGCGTACGACCTGTACGCCGCATTCGACGCCCATTACGACCCGGCGCTCTCTACCCGCATCGCCAAGTCGGAATCCAAGCACCTGGATGCCGTGTGCACCCTCCTGGAGCGGTATGAGCTCACCGACCCGACCGTCGGACTGGAGGCCGACGAGTTCCTGACCGACGACACCCAGGACCTCTACGACACCCTCCTCGCCGAGGGCTCGGTCAGCGTGGACACCGCTATGGAGGCCGGACGCGCGGTCGAGGAGACCGACATCGCCGATCTGACCATCGCGGTCGAGGGCGTCACCGCCCCCGACGTGCTGAAGGTCTACGAGCGACTGCTGGCCGCTTTCGAAAGCACCTCGTCGCTTTCGGCGGCTAAGCACCGGCAACACAGCGAAGGGCACCCACGCTCGTGGGTGCCCTTCGCGGTGTTGTGGGTGGTGCCGGTGTTGCGGGCACTACGGGGTCGTGACGATCGGCAGACCGGTGGAGACGGTGGCGGCAGACATGGCGCCGGCATCCGTCACCGAGGTGAACCCGAGATCGGCCAGACGGGCCGCCGCGGCGGCCGAACGGCTGCCCGAGCGGCAGTACACGACGTAGTCGCCGTCGGTCGGCAACGCCGCAACCTGGCTGTCGAAGTCGGATGACTGCACATCGATGTTCAGCGCGTCTTCGAGGTGACCGGCGGCGTACTCCCCGGGGGTGCGCACGTCGATCACGACGGTGCCGGCCGCCATGGCGGACTCAGCCGCCGGGGCGACCGGAGCGGAGCACGCGGTGAGGCCGAACAGGGCGGCACCGGCCAGGACGAGTGCTGCGACGAGGTTCTTCATGCCTAGTTGCAGGTGCAGCGCTGAGCGGGCGGGATGTCGGCCATGACGCTGTCGACGTGCTCACCGCAACCGGTCCAGGTGATCTTGCCGCAACGGTTACAACGAATGGGGCTGCACATAGCTGACTCCTTCTCGATTCACTGAAAGTATCAGTATACCCCCTAGGGTATCCAGAGCGCCACCATCGGCCTCGGTCTCTTTCCCGACAGCCCTTGCCCCCAGACCACGGCCCGCCCGAACGAATTCGACGGAGATTTTCCGATTTTCGACCTGTGTGGGCCACAAACCGGGCTCCAGAGCCAAAATCTCCGTCGAATTCGTTAGGGGCGATGGGCGGGGTGCGAGTCGCGGGCGAGCTGGGTGGCCAGTTCGCCGAGGGCGGTGATGGTGTGGTCCGGTGCCGCGAAGAAGCTGGGGTAGATCTCATCGGCGCGGTTCAGCCACGCAGTGCGGAGGCCTGCCTGCGCGGCCCCGTGGATGTCCCAGGGGTGCACGGCCACCAGGAGCAGGTCGCCCGGCTTCACTCCGCAGACATCCGCGGCGTAGTCGTAGGCGGCCCGAACCGGCTTCCAGGCCGGGGCGTCCTCCACCGTGAGCAGAGCCTCGAACTCCCCTCGGAGACCCGCCCGGGTCAGGAGGGACTCGGCCACCTGCGCGGATCCGTTGGAGAAGGTCACCAGGCGCAACCCTGCACTTTTCAGATCACGGATGCCGTCGGCAATGTCCGGATGCAGGCTCAACGTCTCGAAGCCGTCCATCACGTGGCGCACCGAGTCGTCGAGGCTACGGGTCAGGTCGACGTCGCGGAGGACCCCGCGCAGGATCTCGGATCCGATCATGGAGAATTGCGCGGTTCCTCCCGCGGCGGCGAGGGCGAAGCCGTCCCGCAGCAGCGAGGCGAACCAGACCCGGGCCAGGTGGGCCGGGGCTCCGATCTCCACGAACCGGGCGCTCAGCGGGGACATATCGGAGAGGGTTTCGTTGACGTCGAAAACGATTACTGAAGGTGTGCTGTTCATAGTGATTTCCTTTGATTGGTGCGGTTCTGCCGCCGTGCCTTTCCCGCGAGGAACACCCCAGCCACGGTCAGGGCTCAGGTGGTCCTCCTGTCAAAGCTTTCTTCCGCGCAACACCCTAGTCGCGCGGGGAGGGATCCACCGGGGTGGCCTCCCCTCCGATCCCACCTGGGTCGTCGATCTCGGCATATTCCCGGTCACGATCCGGCTCGCTCAGGGAATTCTTCTCAAACGAAGAAGAATCCCAAAAGTTCTGCCGGGAATCGTGAAGAAGACCGCTTGTTATTGCAGCAGTCTTCAATTAGTAGCCGATAACGGGCCGCCGGAAGCCGTCCAACGCTCTGCACAATTCAACGTCGAAGGAATGCACATGACCATCTATCAAGACGACACCCAGGCTGTCGAAGCTCTCAAGAACGCGGCCGGAAGCAGCTGGGACGCGATCAACCCTGAGTCGGTCGCCCGCATGCGTGCACAGAACCGCTTCAAGACCGGCCTCGAAATCGCCCAGTACACCGCCGACATCATGCGCAAGGACATGGCGGAGTACGACGCGGACTCCTCCGTCTACACACAGTCCCTCGGAGTCTGGCACGGCTTCATCGGCCAGCAGAAGATGATCTCGATCAAGAAGCACCTGAAGACCACGAACAAGCGCTACCTGTACCTGTCCGGCTGGATGGTCGCTGCTCTGCGAAGCGACTTCGGCCCGCTGCCCGACCAGTCCATGCACGAGAAGACGGCCGTTCCCGCGCTGGTCGAGGAGCTCTACACCTTCCTCCGCCAGGCCGACGCCCGCGAGCTGGACCTGCTATTCACCGCCCTGGACGGGGCCCGTACCGCCGGCAACGACGCCAAGGCCGCGGACATCCAGGAACAGATCGACAACTACGAGACCCACGTCGTGCCGATCATCGCGGACATCGACGCCGGTTTCGGTAACCCCGAGGCGACGTACCTTCTGGCCAAGAAGATGATCGAGGCAGGCGCCTGCGCCATCCAGATCGAGAATCAGGTCTCGGACGAGAAGCAGTGCGGCCACCAGGACGGCAAGGTCACCGTTCCCCACGAGGACTTCATCGCGAAGATCAACGCCGTGCGGTACGCGTTCCTCGAGCTCGGCATCGACAACGGCATCATCGTCTCGCGCACCGACTCGCTCGGTGCCGGCCTGACGCAGAAGCTCGCCGTGACCTACCAGCCCGGGGACCTGGGCGACCAGTACAACTCCTTCCTCGACGTCGACGAGATCACCGAGGCCGAGTTGGGTAACGGGGATGTTGTCATCAAGCGCGACGGCAAGCTGCTGCGCCCCAAGCGCCTGGCAAGCAACCTGTTCCAGTTCCGTCAGGGAACCGGTGAGGCCCGTTGCGTTCTCGACAGCATCACCTCGCTGCAGAACGGCGCGGACCTGCTCTGGATTGAGACGGAGAAGCCGCACGTCGCCCAGATCGCCGGAATGATGAACGAGGTTCGCAAGGTCATCCCGAACGCCAAGTTGGTCTACAACAACAGCCCGTCGTTCAACTGGACGCTCAACTTCCGTCAGCAGGCGTACGACAACCTGCTCGCCGAGGGCAGGGACGTGTCGGCCTACGACCGCGCGAAGCTGATGAGCGTCGCCTACGACGAGACCGAGCTCGCTCAGATCGCTGACGAGAGCATCCGCACCTTCCAGCGCGACGGCTCGGCCGAGGCCGGCATCTTCCACCACCTCATCACTTTGCCGACCTACCACACGGCCGCGCTGTCCACCGATGACTTGGCCAAGGGCTACTTCGCCGACCAGGGCATGCTCGCCTACGTCAAGGGTGTGCAGCGTCGAGAGATCCGTGAGGGGATCGCCACGGTCAAGCACCAGAACATGTCCGGCTCCGACATCGGTGACAACCACAAGGAGTACTTCGCCGGCGAGGCCGCCCTGAAGGCCGGCGGCACCAACAACACGATGAACCAGTTCGAGGAACCGGCACTGAGCCACTAGCCCGAGTTCTGCAGAGGTCGCAATGAAGAAGCCCCAGTCGCAGAACTGGGGTTTCTTCGTTGGCCCTCCACCTTGGCCGGCAGGCTGAGGTTGTGCCAATCCTTGCCCGCAAAGGCTTCCACCTGCTCGTCGCCCCCTCGGGGCTGGCCAGACGCCTGCCGATGCCGATGCCGATCGAGCGTCGGTCACCGAGGCCCCGTTCTTCGCCTCGAGCAACCACCTCACGACGCACGAGCCAAACCCGCGGCGAGCGGGGTCGGCGGCTTGCCGGTGAGGCACGCGAGGTCACCGGTGGTCTCACCGAGCAGGCCGTCACGGATGTCGGTGTCGAGCCCCACAACAAAGCCCACCAGGCCCGCGTCGAGTCCGAATCCCGTCAGCATGTCCGCGTGCGCGGCCGGGGTGAGGTTGCGGAAGGTGACGTCGCTCCCGATGAGGGTGCCGATGGTCGCCGCCAGCTCGTCGAAGTCTCAGGCGTGGTCGCCCGGGAGCCCGAGGTCTGACCGGCCAGTACGTCGTCCAGCAAGGCATCCGCATATTCGGGGCGGCTGGCCGTGTGCTCGGGAGCCAGCAACCGGGCGGAGGTCGTGGCCTTGGGGCACTCGTGTCGACACGGAGTTGGGCCACGCGCTCGCCATGCGACTCCTGCCGTTCTGGACTGGATCGCCGGCAACGCCGTGTAACACGTGCACGCGAAATCGCGGATCCCGAGTCAGAACGGCGCAGGCTCGTCGCGGTCCGCCTGCCGTACGGTCTTCTCCGGGGAGGGCAACTTCTCCGCCCGACGCATGCCCGAGAACGCGACCGCGACCGCGACCGCCCAACGATGCTGGCGCGGCGTGGTTGCTGATGTAGGGTCACACGCAGCTCGCCCGACTATGCTGACCGCGGCGGCAGCGAGTTGCCAATGCGGAAACGGCGGTGGCGGTGAAGCCTTCGGGGTTCGACCTGGATGCCCGGTTGCGGCGCTACCCGTGGGTGTCGCGGGCCATGAACGCGGAGGCCGTCTACGGCACTGTGCTGACCGCGGGTCTCATTTCCGCGTTCTCCCTGTACAACCCCGGCCTGCCGGCCCTCATCGCCCGTACCGTGGGAACCGTCCTGGTGTTCTGGGGCGCGCATGTGTACGCCGAGATCGTCGGCAATCGGGACCTGAGCTGGCGGGAGGCGGTCCGTGAGGCGCTGCAACGCTCAGCCGGGCTGTTATGGGCGCTCATCGTGCCGGTAGCCTGCCTGATCCTCGCCGCACTCCTCGGGTGGTCGATAGATGCGGCCGTAGACCTTTCACTGTGGGCTGCTGTGATCACCCTCGCGGTGCTGGGTTGGTGGGCTGCCCGGCAACGGCAGGCCGGTTCACGCGCGAAGCTCGCCACCGCGGCGGGAACGGCGGGCATGGGCTTGGCACTGATCGCACTCAAGGCGCTCGTGCACTGAGCGAGGCGCGACCGCCGGCGACGGCGCTCCGGTCAGGCGCTGTCGTCTTCAGCGAGAAGCCTGTCGATCTGCCCCATGGCCTGGCGCATACCCTCCTCCATACCCGGCTCGGAAATCTGTTGCATTTGCTCGAGACTCGCAAACGTCGACACCGTGGTCATGCGGGTACGACCGTCGGCCTCCTCCAGAGTCACCACGGCCCGCACCGAGCCCATCTCGAGAATCGGGTCACCGTTCTCGTCGGCGAAGCCGTCCTCGAATTCCAACCGGCGCGGCGGCTGGATCAGCGTGGTCACCCACCAGCCGGGCCCCTTCTCGCCGTCCGGGCCGGTCATGTAGTAGTTCGACCGGCCGCCGGGCACGAAGTCGTGCCGCTCGAAGGTGGCCGGCCAGGTCGGCGGGCCCCACCAGCGCTCGAGCTGACGCGGGTCCTCCCAGAGCTGCCACACCCGCTCCGGGCTCGCGTCGAAATCGGCCACGAAGGTGAGCGTCAGCGCCTCGGTGTCGGTGTTCGAACTGATGACGGTCATGATTTCTCCTTCGGGGTTTTCGCTTTCTGGTCTCAGAACAGGATCTCGCTTATGTCTTCCGTGGTGAATACCCCGTGGGTATGAAAACAGGGACAGATCGACGGCACGGAGGGCACCTGGCCGTTCGAGAAGTGCAACGGCATGCCGTCGGGTGCGATGGGCAAGGTCGTGGCGGCGACCGGTCCGGCTCGAGCACCGGGCCTAAAAACCGACCACGCGCAAGCGCTGCGCGACCGCCGCCTCACCGTAGGGATAGTCGGAAACGACCGGTGAACTGAGTGCGCCTAACAGTTCCAGGTGCTCTGGGCTCAGTTGCACGTCGGCCGCGGACAGGTTTTCCGCGAGCTGCTTCACACTCCGCGCCCCGAGGATGACCGAGGTCACCGCCGGTTGCACCTCAAGCCAGGCAAGGGACACCTGCGCGCTCGTGGCACCGATCTCGGCTGCAACCTCAGCGACGCCGTCGATTATACGCCAGGTGCGTTCCTGCTTGTTGCGCGGACCCCAGGCTTCCATCCCGCGCGCGGGATCCTCACCGAGGCGCGTTGCTCCGGTGGGGTCCGTGTCGCGCCGGTACTTACCCGACAACCAGCCTCCGCCGAGGGGCGACCAAGGGAGAAGCCCCAGGCCCGCGTCGAGTGCGGCCGGCACGATCTCCGATTCGATTTCGCGCACGAGGAGGCTGTACTGCGGTTGCAGGGTGACCGGCGGCGTGAAACCGAGCGCCCGCGCCACGTACACGGCCTTCATCAGCTGCCAACCCAGAAAGTTGGAGAAGCCGTAGTAGCCGATTTTCCCGCTCCGGATGGCGTCGTCGAGAAAGCGCAGGGTCTCCTCCAGCGGCGTCAACGCGTCCCAGGCGTGCAGTTGATATAGGTCGACGTGATCCGTGCCCAGCCGGCGCAGCGAATCGTCAAGTGCCCGGTTCAGATGCCGGCGGCTGGTTCCCCGATCGTTGGGGCCGGTGCCCATCGGAAACCTGCCCTTGGTCGCGAGAACGATCTGCGCACGCTCGGTCGGGTGCGAAGCCAGCCAGGACCCGATCATTTCCTCCGAGACCCCGGAGCTGTAGACATCCGCGGTGTCGACGAAGTTGCCGCCTGCCTCTACATATGTGTCCAGAAGTGTGTGTGCCATCTCCTGATCGGCCTCCGCGCCGAAAGTCATGGTGCCGAGGGCGTAGGTCGAAACGACCGCGCCGCTGTTGCCGAGTGAGCGATATTCCATGTGCGATTCCTGTTCTTTTTCGAGGCGGAGTGCCCGAGACCCTGCCATCAGTTTCACACGTTCGACTACGTCGATACCGCCCGTCCGTTGACCTGAGGGCCACCCCGGGCGACCCTGTTCGACACCCATCCATTCCATGCCTTCTTCACCACCAGCACCGTCGACACCGTCGCCGCCGACACAACCCACCGCACTCACGCCACGATAGCGCTCGTGAATGCCGACCTTAGAGCAGTTCCTTGGCGCACCTGCCCGAGCACTGGCCCTCGGAGAAACCCAGGACGGCCCTGTTCGACCAGAACTTTCGACCGCGACAACCCGACCCCACCTGACCAAGCAGCGGACACCGGCATCAACAGGAACACCAGCGGAACACCCCGGGCCGCGAGACCCGGACCGCATCCGCGCCTGAAACTCTCAAAGCCCCCCACAAAACCGATATCAGAATTCCCTCACAAGCCAGCCGGTGGACTCAGGCTAAGCAGCCGTGCTCGTCGGCCGTGCGGCGCGAGTCCTCACGGTCGAGCCAGTCTCCCAAAAGCTGTCTCTCGGTCGCGGTGAGCACGGTTGTGTCGGCTAAAGACGCTCGAAGCCGCACAGCAGCAGTGACCGCAGCGGACCCGACTGTCGGTCCGGCGTCGTTCAGGACTGATGCGAGAACCGCTTCACGAGTGCGATGGGATACCTGGAAGGTCGGAAGCGTCGAGCATCCCGGCTTTGGCTGCGCGATGGAGAGGACCGGCGAGAATGGTTGCTGCCGCCACAGAAGCGGGAGTGGTTTGACCTGGCCGCGATCCGCTATATGGCGGGTGGCTGCACACCGGCCGCGCGGCTGACGGCACGCGTGGACACTCCATCACGCCCGACGTTGACAAGGAGGGTCGTCGCGGCAGCGATGAGCCGAGCGCGGGTCTTGCGCCCGGTGTGAGTCAATTCCTTTTGCACATTCCGACGGTGACAGACGGCAGTTGGCGGCAGCCAGGGTCGTGATAATGTGCCAGTGGCATCATTGTACGTAACTCTTGAAATCTGAATCTCCCAGACCCAGCTGAAGGATCCCTGCATGGATTTTAGCAGACGTCATTTCTTGATCGGCTCCGGAGCGGTGTCATTACCCCTGCTCTTGTCAGGATGCGGTTTCGCGCCGCAGCAGTCAACCTCTACGGCCACGGGGTCAAAAACGTTGACATTCACTACGTGGGGCACAGACGCGGAGCTCGCAAGTTTCGCTCGTGCCATCGCGTCGTTCGAGGAGGCTAACGCGGGAACGAAGATCGAGCTGAACTCGGTTCCCTACGGACAGATGTTCACCAACATTGATGCCCAGCTGCAGGCGGGGAATCCGCCGGACATCTTCCGCGTGCCGTATTACACGTTTGGCAGTTACGCCGGTCGGGACCAGCTTTTGGACTTGAGCCCGTACCTGGAATCCGGATTTTCCGATCGCTTCACCGACGCGGCCTGGGCGGCCGTGCAGGGTAACGATAAGCCGTTCGGGGTGCCTCACCACACCGATACCTCAGTGATCCTGTACAACAAAGCCATTCTGGAACTGGCCGGGATCACGTCGGTTCCCACCTCTCTCGACAGCGCCTGGACGTGGGACGAGCTGTCCGAGGTCGCCGCGACCCTGCGTGCCGCCCAACCCGCAGAGGCCTACCCCATGGCCTACAACTGGCAGGGTAATGGCGTCACCCGCTGGCTTAGCCTGCTCTTCCAGGCGGACGGCCGGTTCCTGGACACGAACCTCACCGACCCTGCGATCGACTCGGCCGCAGGGTTGGCTGCCCTGGAATTCTCGTCAAGCTTTTTCACGAAGAACTTCGTCCCGCCGAACAACACCATCAAGTCGGCCACGTTCGCGAGCGACACCTGGTATTCGCAGACCTCGGCGATGGTTTGGTCCGGTGCGTTCGCTATCCCGGATGCCACGAACACACTCGACTTCGAGTGGGGCGCGACCTTCGCGCCACGTGGCAAGCGCGGTGGGGGCGACTTCGGGGGGAATGCGCTCGTCGCCACTGCGGGCACCGCCAACCCGGAGCTCGCCGCAGCCTTCCTTGACTTCGTCACGGGCGGCACGCAAATGCGCGACTTCTGCGAGACCGCCTCACTCCTGCCGACCCGTAAGGATCTCAGCGAATCGGGCATCGCTTTCGATGTACGTCCCGAGCTCGCCCCCATCTTTCTCAGCCAGGCTTCAACGGTGCGCGCCAAGGACTCAAGCCAGGTGGCGTCCCCCGACATGTCGAGAATCATCACCGTACTCCAGGACAACCTGGAATCGGCCTTCGCCGGTTCGACAAGTACCGCAGACACTCTGAAATCAATCGCAGAAGGGATCGCCCAAACCACGGGCAATTCGTGACAAAAGTCGCCGTCGAGCAGGACCGCGTCGCGGGCACCGTCGCGCCGTCGCTTACGCTTCCAAGGCGCCCGGGGCGTCGTAATCGTAAAACCGTGCGCGAGGCACTCGCGGGGTGGCTGTTTCTGACCCCGAATATGCTGCTGCTTTGCCTATTCGTGCTCGTCCCGCTCGTGTGGACCGTGGTGATCAGCTTTCAGGAGACCAACGGGTTCGGGGTCGGTGAATACGTCGGTGTCGCCAACTATGAGCGCCTTCTTAGCGATCCGCTCTTTTGGAGATCCACGGCGAACACCCTGCTGTTCACAATCATCGTGACGCCTCTGTCGATGGTCCTTGGCCTCGGCGCAGCCGTGCTATTCAACTCGATCCTTCCCGCCCGAGGCGTGTTCCGTTCCATTCTCATCATCCCGATGGCTATCTCGGGCGTCGCCACCGCACTGATCGGTGTACTCGTTTTCAACGAGAACAACGGCATCCTCGACAATTTGATCCGATTTATCGGACTTCCGAGCGTTAACTGGCAGTCCGGTGGATTCGCCGCGTTCGTGTCTGTTGTTCTCGTGACGTTGTGGTGGAGGGTCGGATTCAACATGCTCATCTACCTGGCGGGCCTTCAGAGCATCGGCCCCGAACTCTATGAAGCGGCCGAACTGGATGGGGCGGGTTTCTGGGTCCGATTCCGGAATGTGACAGTGCCCCTGCTTGGCCCGTCGTCATTCTTTCTGCTCATTCTGAACGTCATCTATTCCTTCCAAGTCTTCGACATCGTGTTCGTGATGACCGGCGGCGGCCCACAGAATGCCACATCCGTGCTTGTCACCTACGCCTATGACACGGGTTTCGTGACTCGCGACCAGGGTTACGCCGCCGCTATCGGTGTCGTGCTTCTTCTCGTAACCTTTATCTTCACTGCGGTACGGTGGCGAACCAGCCGCAGCCGGGACCTGGTCGAATAAGGACACAATCGTGACAACATCCACCCTCTCGCCAGCGCCGGCGACCCGCAGGCAGAAGACAACAAGATTAGGGGCGCCGCGCTCGCGCAGAGGCTCGCGACGGGGGCTCGTCGCCCGCATCGTTGCGGCGATCCTCATCAGCATCGTTGTGCTGTTCCCGCTGTACTGGATGCTTGTAGTCGCGTTCTCATCACGGTCCGAGCTGCTGGGTGGCACACTGCGTCTCTGGCCGCGTACCCTGACAGTCGGAAACTTTGAGCGCGTCCTCGCAGGGTTCCCGATTGCCACCTGGTTTAGCAATTCCATGGCGATCTCGATCACGGTGGCAGTTCTCACGGTGCTCGTCAACCTGTTAGGCGGGTATGCCCTGTCGCAGCTCAAGTTCCGCGGTTCGAACGTCGTTTTTCTCATCGCCCTGACAACGTTGATGATCCCCGTGCAGGTGATTATGGTGCCGCTGTTTCGGCTCGTAACGAACCTCGGGCTTTACGGCAGCTACTGGGCGGTCATCCTGCCCACGGCCGCGAGCGCTTTCGGGTTGTTCCTCGCACGCCAATTCATTCTCTCCATCCCACGCGACCTGATCGAGGCGGCGCGCATCGACGGGGCTAGCCACTTTAGAGTGTTCACGAGTATAGTTCTGCCGCTCTCAAAGCCGCTGATCGCTGTGCTGTTCTTCATGACGCTGCTGCAGTCCTGGAATGATTTCGCCTGGCCACTTATCGCCCTCAAGCAGAACGAACTCTTCACCCTGCCGATCGGCCTGCTCTACTTGCAGGGCCAATTCGGGTCGGATTTCGGTGCAACGATGGCGTTTGCCCTTATCAACGTGGTGCCCATGGTGGTGCTGTTTCTGGTGTTCCAGCGCTTCTTCGTGCAGGGATTCGCGCGTAGCGGCATCAAATAGGTGTGAATTGTGAATTCGTCAAGTATCCGACCCGATGTGGCCGGGCTGGGACCGGGTCGAGGCGGCGATCCGCCCGACGTTGCGCGCATCGATGAATGCTGTTCGTGGCCGACCACGATGACGTCAGCGCTTCGGGTCCGGCTGCGGCATCCGCACGTGTCGAGCCGACCATTGTTTTTGAGTCGAGCACGCTGGGTAAGCAAGCGTGGCCGCGGCATCCGCGGGCCAGCACCAACCTGGCTGATCACCGTTCCGCGCTCGAACTGGTGGGCGCTGGTCTGCTCAACCCGGAGAACCGGTGGCAACCTGTGAAGATCCACAACAAGGCGACGGAGGTGGACGCATGATCGTGCTGCTCTCGCTGTTCGTCAGCGATGGTCGAGCGAAAGTCGAACTCGCGGTCGCCCACGGAAAACGCGGGTTCGGCGTTCGCTAGGCGCTGCGTGAACGCCAGGACGACCACGAGGCGGCACGAGCAGTTTTCGCGTGCCGCAGACTCGGCGACTGAACGGCGTTCGCCGGGGTCTGCGATGGGTCTAGCCGATACGAATGAGTTTCTTGTTCACGAATTCGCTGGCACCGTAGCGTCCGAGTTCGCGCCCGAAGCCGCTTCTTTTCACTCCGCCGAACGGTAGCTCCGCGCTGCCGGCGTTGACGAGGTTGACGTAGACCATGCCGGCCTCGATGCGGTCGGCAACCCGCAGTGCCTGCTCGGGATCGGTCGTGAACAGGTAGGAGCCGAGCCCGAACGGAGTGTCGTTCGCGAGGGCGATGGCTTCATCTTCTGAGCCTGCCCGGTAGACGAACGCTACGGGGCCGAAGAACTCCTCGTGGTATGTGTCGTTGTCTCGCGTGACATCGGTGAGCACGCCAGACGGGTAGAAGTTACCAGACCGTTTGCCAGTGCCCGCCAAGGTCGCTCCCTGTGCGACTGCACGCTCGACCTGCTCCGCGAGATGTTCGGCCGCGTCGAGGGACGAGAGGGGTCCGTAGTCTGCCCCGGGGACGGTCGGGTCGCTGGGAGAGCAAGCCAGGATGGCGGCGGTGAACTTCTCCGTGAACTCATCGTAAAGTTCATCGATCACGATAAATCGCTTGGCGGCGTCGCAGGCCTGCCCGCCATTGCGGAGGCGACCGGCAACGGCGGCATCCACTGCGGCGGCCATGTCGTCGGTGCTCAGCAGAATGAACGGGTCTGATCCGCCCAGCTCCAGCACGACCTTCTTGAGGTGACGACCGGCCACCTCGGCAACGGCCGCGCCGGCGCCCTCCGAACCGGTGAGGGAGACGCCCTGCACCCGCGGGTCGGCGATGATCGTGGCGACCTGCTCGCTGTCCGCGTACACATTGGTATAGGCACCAGCCGGAAAGCCTGCGTCGTGAAAGATTTGCTCAATCGCCGCGGACGACTCCGGGCACTGCGACGCATGCTTGAGGATGATCGTGTTGCCTGTCATGAGGTTCGGTGCGGCGAAGCGCGCAACCTGGTAGTACGGGAAATTCCACGGCATGACACCGATCAGCACACCGAGCGATTTGGAACGCATGAACGCGGAACCCTCGCCGCTCAGCAGGGTGATTGGTTCGTCCTTCAGAAATTCCTGCGCGTTGTCGGCGTAGTACCGGTAGATGTCGGCGGCGTAGTCGACCTCGCCGAGCGCTTGATCGACGGGCTTGCCCATCTCGCGCACGATCATGGCCGCCAGCTTGTCACGGCGCTCCTCATGCAAATCGCCGACCCTGCGCAGGAGTGTGGCCCGCTCGTTGGTTGAAGAGCTGCGTGACCAGCCGCGGTGGGCCTCATCCGCCGATGCGATAACCTGCTCGATTTCATCAGCAGAAAGCTGGGCGTAAGTTTTGATGGTTTCGCCTGTGGCGGGGTTGACAACGGCATGGTGGCTCACGAGCCACCTCCTTTCACGGTCGGACTATGTTCCGGAAATTGGCACTGATACGAGCCAACCATGTTCGCGGGATTTGTCAAGGCGAATGAGGCCAGCGGAAGTTGCGACGGCTCGTTTCGTCTCGGTGTGGTCTTCTTAGCCTGAATCCACGGGTCGACGTGGGATTTTGACGGCGCGATATACCAAGAATACCCAGGTGATCAGGTAGATAGAACTTGTCTAGAGTATAAATTTACCAAACAGATGAGCATCTTGTAGATGCAAGCTACCCACACCAACCGCACCGTTTCTGCATCATTTACCGACCCGAATCTTGTGTCGTGCGCTGAGTTGGTCCCGATCATGAAATTGGCCGCCCGAGCGGGGCTGGCGACCCTGGCCGATCAGTGGCTGACCGTCCCCGCCGACAAGGGTGCCAACGCCGGCTTGAAAGTCACCTCACTGGTCGGAGGGATGGTCGCCGGCGCAGACTCGATCGACGACCTCGCGATTCTTCATCACGGAGGCATGCGGAAGGTCTTCACCAACTGATACGCGCCGTCGACGTCGGGGTCGTTCTTGCGCGAGTTCGCGTTCGGTCACGTCCGGCAGCTCGACGCCGTCGCCTCACGCTTCATGCGGGGCCTCGCGCCCGAAACCCCACTGCTCGTGCACGACACCGACGGCTACATCTTCCTCGACATTGACGACACCATCATCGAAGTCCACGGGTACCAGAAGGAAGGCTCCGGCTACAGGTACTCCGGCGTGCGCGGCCTCAACGTGTTGCTCGACGCGCTGAAAACTGACGTGTCAGTGCCGATCATCATCAGCGCCGATCATCATTGGTCAACGGCTCCGCCGCGGTGCGTGCTAGTCACAGCGCGGCGCCGCCCGTTTGATCCGTGATGCCCTCGCCACTACCAAACGGCTCCACGGAGCCGAAAAAACGCGCGCGCTCCTCCGCGCCACTCTGCCTGCTACGGTCACGCCTCAATCAGTGCGGCCCTCACAGCCGGTGCCGACGTCTCCGTCACCGCCCGCGTGAACCCCGCCATCAAACGAGCGATCGGAACGATCCCCGACAACGCCTGGACAGCGATTGCGTACACCAACGCGATCTATGACAACAGCACGAAAACGTGGATCACGTAGCACCGAAGTCGCCGAGGTCCCGTTCACCGCGTTCACGTCCCGCAAGAAGGCTGAGAACATCACCGGACGCCTGGCTGCCTCGTGTTCGCGGGGCGTGACACGGCCGGCAAGGGCGGCACTACCAACGCACCACCGCGCAGGTGAGCCCCCGGGTCTTCCGAGTCGCGGCACTTGCCGTTCCCACTGAACGCGAGAAGTCCCAGCTGTACATCCAGCGTTACCTGGAGCATTTCCCCGCAGCCGGCGAGCTGGTCCTCTTCGACCGCAGCTGGAACAACCATGCGGGCGTGGAGCGGGTGATGGGTTTCTGCACTCCGGATCAGACCGAGCACTTCCTGCGGATGACGCCGCTGGGCGCTTTGGTATGTCGCGCATACCGACGACAAGAAGAGGGTTCGCCTCGACATCATCAGCCACCTCCTCAGCCTGGTGCCGTACGTGCCGTTCCCTGGGCTCGACGTCAGGCTCCCCCAGCGCCAGAAGCGCGGTGACTACCGGGGGCCGAAGCTGACGGTTCGACAGATTCCGACCCCGTTCATAGTCACGTCGCGATGCCCGTCGCGATGGGGAGCCGGTGATGCAAGCCACAACCGCAGCATCCACTGCCCCGGTGCCGGCCATCGCCTGAACCAGCTTTCCTGAACTAGCCTTGACCTGCACGGTCCAACGGCGGGTGGGGGTAGATGTGACATTGCTTGAAGGTGCGATCATCCTGATCGCCGGGCTGGCCGCGGGAGTCATCAACGTGGTCGCCGGCGCCGGAACACTCATCACCTTCCCCGTTCTCCTGGCGTTGGGCGTGCCGCCGATCACGGCGAACGTGTCCAATACCGTGGGTCTGATCCCTGCGTCCATTGCCGGCGCCCACGGCTACCGACGCGAGTTGCGGTCGCAGTGGCGCCCCGTAGCTGTGATGGCGATCTTCTCCGCCGTGGGCGGCATCGTCGGCGGTCTGCTCCTGCTCGCCCTGCCCGCACAGGCGTTCGCCGGCGTCGTGCCCTTCCTGCTGCTGCTGGCCGCGGTGCTCTCGGCGATCCAGCCTCGGGTGGCCGGCTTCGTGCGACGTAAGGCGCCGGCGGCACCCGCCGGCACACTGCTGACCAAAACGGATACGCGTCCCCTCACCCTCGGGCTCATTCTCGGGGTGCTCGCGACGGGCGTGTACGGCGGGTATTTCGGTGCCGCCCAGGGGGTCGTGCTGCTCGCACTGCTGGGCATACTCTGGTCCACCGACATACACCGGGCCAACGGCACCAAGAACGTGCTCGCCGGAGTCGCGAACATCGTTTCGGCGATCATCTTCATCTCCAGCGGGACCGTGGACTGGAGAATCGCTCTCCTCATCGGCATCGGCTCCGCGGCGGGCGGCTGGTTGGGTGCCCGTATCGGCCGCACGCTCTCCGCGCCGGTACTGCGCACCATCCTGGTCGTGGTCGCGGTGACCGCCGCAGTGGTGCTCTTCCTGAGCTAGGGGGCGGAGCCGCCCGGGCCCGGCGCCGAACCAATTCGACGGAGATTTTGCGGCAGCGCGCAGTTTTGGGCAGGTTTGGAGCCGTTTCGGCCCAAATCTCCGTCGAATTCGTCAGGGAGACCGGATGCCGCAGTCTGGCGCGGGCGGGTGGCGCGCCACCGTCTGAGACGGGCGGCGCGCCACCGCGTGTCACCTGAGGATGCGAATGAGCTTCTTGTTGGCAAACTCCGCGATGCCGAAGCGTCCCAGTTCACGGCCGAAGCCAGATCTCTTCACTCCACCGAAGGGCAGCTCTGCTCCGTCGAGGAGCGAGCCGTTGATGAAGACCATCCCGGCGTCGATCTGGTCCGCCACCCGCAGGGCCTGTTCCGGGTCGGTGGTGAAGAGATACGAACCCAGGCCGTACGGGACGTCGTTGGCCACCTGCACAGCCTCGGCCTCGTTCGCCACGCGATAGACGGCGGCGACCGGGCCGAAGAACTCTTCCCGGTAAGCGTCACTCTGAGGGGACACATCGGTCAGGACCGTCGGCGAAAAGAAGGCGCCCATGCGGTTTCCCCGCGCGGTGACGGTTGCGCCCTGGGCTTCGGCGCGCTGGAGCTGTTCCTCGAGGCCCTCGGCGGCACCGAGGGAGGACAGCGGGCCGAGCGTGGTGTCCGGCGACGTGGGGTCTCCGGGAACGTTGCCGGTGATCTTCGCTGTGAAGCTCGCCAGGAAGGCGTCGTACAGGCCGTCGATCACGATGAAGCGCTTGGCCGCGTTGCAGGACTGGCCGGAGTTGTCGAGGCGAGCGTCGACGGCGGCGTCGACCGCTTCGTCCATATTGTCCGTGCTGAGCAGGATGAACGGGTCGGATCCGCCCAGTTCGAGCACGACCTTCTTGAGGTTGCGGCCGGCGACCTCCGCGACCGCCGCACCCGCGCCTTCAGAACCGGTCAGCGACACACCGCAGACACGGGGGTCCGGAATGATGATGTCGGAGATCTGAGCACTGGAGGCGTAGACGTTGCGGTATGCGCCGTCGGGGAAACCGGCATCCGTGAAGATCGCCTCGATCGCGGCAGCGGACTCGGGGCACTGCGAGGCGTGCTTGAGCAGGATTGTGTTGCCGAGAACCAGGTTCGGACCGGCGAAGCGGGCGACCTGGTAGTAGGGGAAGTTCCACGGCATGATCCCGACGAGCACTCCGAGGGAGGCGCTCCGAATGAACGCCGAGCCTTCACCACCGAGCAGCTCGATCGGTTCATCGGCGAGGAAGGCCTCGCCGTGGGTCGCGTAGTACGAGTAGATGTCGGCCGCGAAGTCGACCTCGCCGAGGGCCTGCGCGACGGGCTTGCCCATCTCGCGCACGATGAGCTCGGCCAGATTCTCACGCCGCTCGGTGTGCAGGTGCGCGACACGCTGCATCAGGGCCGCGCGCTCGGCGACCGACGTGCGGCGAGAGAACTCACTGTGCGCACGGTCTGCGGCTCCGATGGCCTCGGTCACCTCAGCATCGGTTGCCAGAGTAAAACTCGGTCCGCTGTCCCCGGTGGCGGGGTTCGTGACTGTGTACTTGTTCATATTTTCTCCCCAAGCTTGCTTCGTTGACGCCGATCAAGACGGGACCGCTGCTGCCGGAGCCGGTCGCGCCCGTGTCGTTACAGTCTGCCGCTGTCAGGGGTTTTGGCCAGCCATTTTGGTGAACTTTTTCGGCCTTCCGGGTCTGTCACCGGATTCCGTTCGACTGTCAGGCGGCACAACCCGTCGGCGTTTCAGTCGAGGCCGCGAGCGCAAAGCGCCGCGAGCTCGGCGCGGGGGTGCTCGGCGCGGGGGTGGTCAAGCACGTCGTGCACGCTACCAGCCGCCCTGCAGCACCTCGTCGAGTCGGTCGACGAAGAAGTCCGCGCTCTCCCGACTCAAGCACAGGGGCGGCTTGATCTTCAGCACGTTCTGCCTCTCCGAGGTGGGCTGCACGATCACGCCGAGCTCCAGCATCCGTTCGCAGATGGCGGCGGTCTCGCTGACCGCCGGCTCCAGGGTGTCCCGGTCGCGCACGAGTTCCACCCCCATGTACAGGCCCAGGCCGTGCACCATCCCGATCAACGGATGCCGTTCCGCGAGTTCTGCAAGCCGGCCTGCCAGGTGCCGGCCGACGGCATCCGCATTCTGCTGGAGGGATTCGTCCCGGATGACGTCGAGCACGGCCAGCCCCGCGACGCAGCTGACCGGGCTGCCGCCGGCCGAGGAGAAGAAGTTGCCCTCCCTGGCCAGGGATTCGGCGATGTCCCGGCGGGTGAGCACCGCACCGAGCGGGTATCCGTTGCCCATCGCCTTGGCCACCGTGAGGATGTCGGGCACGACGCCCTGCTGCTGCACGCCCCAGAAGTGGCTGCCCAGCCGGCCGTAGCCGACCTGCACCTCGTCGGCGATGCACAGCCCGCCGCGTGCACGGACCTGCTCGTAGACACGGGCGAGGTATCCCGCCGGGGGCACGACGCCGCCGGCATTGCCCAGCACGGGCTCGCAGATGAACGCGGCCAGGTCAGCCCCCGGGCCGTCCGGATCGGCCAACAGCCGGGCCAGGTCGGCCGCGTACTCCCCTGCCGCCCCGGCACCGCGATGCGTCCCGCGATAGGAGTTCGGAACATCCGCGATGTGCACCCAGTCGGGCCGGGAGGCCAAGGAGAAAGGGTTGTCGTAGGCCGAGGTCGACACCGCGTCGGAGGCCGACGTCCAGCCGTGGTAGCCCTCTCGTAAGGCGACGACGTTGCTGCGACCGGTGTGGATCCGGGCCAGGCGCAGGGCCAGGTCCACGGCCTCGCTGCCGCTGTTGACCAGAAGCACGGTGTCGAGGATGGGATCCGGTGATGTCGCCACGATGTGTTCGCAGAGGTCGGCCAACGCCGAGTAGAGGAACCGGGAGTTCGTGTTGAGCAACGCCAGCTGATCGCTCACGGCACGGGTGAACCGGGGGTGGCTGTGCCCGATCACGGCGACGTTGTTGACCATGTCAACGTAGGAGCGCCCGTGAGTGTCGATCAGCAGTTCCTGCCAGCCGCGTTCGATCTGCGGCGGCCGTTCGTAGTACTTCTCCTGCGCCGCGGCCATCGTGGTACCGCGACGGGCCAGTTCGATCGCCGGGTCGACGACGGATGCCTGCGGCGCCAGCCCAAGCAGCCGCGCCGGGTCCGGTGCGAGGGTTGCCCACGCGGCGGCCCGGGAGGGCTGGGTGAAGTGCGGGACCGGCAGACCCGGGCGAGCGAGCTCCTGCACGGTCACCCGAGCAACCGGGCTCGCGACGCCCACGGGCTCCCCTGCGGCGATCGCGGCCCCCGGCACGAGGTTCGACACGATGCCGCCGATGCGCAGCCCGAAACCGGCCAGCGTCAGAACCAGAGTGTCGCCTCCGATCTCGGTGACCGAGGCAGCCGCGGGCGCGACGATCACCGAACCGGCAGGCAGGAAGACCTCGGTGAACAGCGCGAACGTGTCGGGTTCCCGGCGCGAGTGCGGCGGGGTTCGGGTGAGCCGGAACTGGCCGTAGGGGGCGACGGCGGCGCTGCGTCGGGCGAGGGCGGCCTGCGCGAGCCGCCACTCGGCATCCGTTGTCTGCCAGAGGCCGTCGGCCAGGGCCGGGCTGGTCACGGTGAAATCGAGCATTTCGTAGTCGCCGTCGGCGAGCGCGGGGATCATCGGCACGGTCGTGTGTTCGGGCACGGTCGTGTGTTCGGCACCAGTGTGCGGCCGCCGACCGAGCGCCTGCCGGATGGCCGCGTCCGCTTCCTCCCAGCCGATCGCGCTGGCTGCGGCGAAGACCTGCCACTCGGCGTCCATCCGGTGCCTCGCGTAGTCGTTGTCCGCGTCGATCTGCACCTGCTGCTCGCCGCTGGCCACCAGCACCGCCCCGCGGAGCACGATCAGCGGCCAGAGCGCGGTGATCTCGGCCTCGGTCAGGGGAACGACCTCGTCGAAGGCGACGATCGCCTCGAGGGCCGCCAGCGGATTGTCCGGCATGTGGTGCAGAACGGATGCCGCCGTGACCGCCAGCTCCGCGACCAGCCACCCGGTGGCCAGATCGCCGAAGTCGATGACCCCCTCGGGCACGTGGTGGCCGTTCGGCAGCACCCGGCAGATCACGTTGTCGTCGGTGATGTCCCCGTGGATGGTCTGCAGCCGCAGCACGGACGCCACAGCCGCCAGACGTGCGGCGGCGCTGTCGGCGATGGCACGGAGCTGATCCCTGGTCTCTTCCGCCGGCACCCAGCGCATCAGCAGGTCGATCACGGTCTTCGCATTGCGCAGGTCCCACTGCAGCGTGCGGTCGAGGCCGTCCGCCGCGAAGTCACGCAGGTGCAGCGACGTGGTGCCCGAGAGCCGGCCGAGCGCCCGGACCACCGGCGGGGCCAGATAGCCCCGCGCCTCGAGCGACGGCCCCTCGAGGAAGGTGAGTAGCCGCACCGGGAGGAGGGCGGCATCCGTTGCGTGCCAGTGCTGGCGACTGAGGCCGTTCAGCCCCCGCACGGGCTGCGGCACGCGCATGCCGCGCTCGGTTAGGAACACCATCACCGCGTCCTGCGCGGCCAGCTCGGCGGCTGAGAAGGCCGGGTTGTCGACCTTGAGCACGTAGCGCTGCGTCGCTCCCCCCGCAGAGTCACCGGCGGAGTCACCCGCGGAGTCACCGGTGGCGGCACTGGTGGCGGCACCGGTGGCGGTGATCAAAAAGTTGCGGTCCTGCTGGCTGCCGAGCTCGCGGGCCGTGCCGGTGATCCCGAAGAGCGAGGACGCCATCGATTCGGCGTCGGCCGCGGTGGTATCCGGGCGCACGAGCCCCTGGCCGCTGAAGAAATCAAAACCAGGCACGTCGACGCTCCTCGCAGATAGTGCAATGAATCCTGCCAGTTTGGCACCAGGGCCGCTCGTTCTGTGCGCCCAACGCTCAGTTCGCGCGCAACTCGGAGCCCGGCGGGCAGAGATGACATCATCGAGAGAGACAACGTCGTCGTCACAGACCAAGGGACGCGAGCGAACACTCGTGGATTCCGGGAACGAACAACGACCGAAAGCCGCCGCAGTGAACCACTTAGCAGAGCCCTCCGACATCCGACTCATCGTTTCAGACATGGATGGCACTCTTCTCGACGACGACGGCAACGTGCCCGACGCGTTCTGGCCGCTCCTCGACGACCTCCATCGGGCCGGGATCCTGTTCGTGCCGGCCAGCGGACGCCAGTATCAGACACTGCACGGCATCTTCGGCGAGCACGACGGACTCATCTACATCGCGGAAAACGGAACCAACGTGGTGCAGGACGGCATCAGCATCGACGTCGAACCCGTCATACCCGAGATCATCGCCCCCATCGTGGACTGGGTGCGCGGCACCGCCGCCACGGGTGCCGACCTGGGGCTCGTCGTCTGCGGCGCCCGGAGCGCCTACATCGAGCGCAGCGACGAGCGCTTCGTCGACCAGGTTCGCCGGTACTACGCAGCGGTCGAGGTCGTAGCGGATGTGCATGCGGCCGCCCTCGACGATGTCATCTTGAAACTGGCGATCTACGACCCTGCCCGCGCCGAACAGCGAAGCGGGCCGGCCTTGCGCGGCCTGGGGCTGCCCGCGGAGGTCGTGGTCTCGGGCGAGAACTGGGTCGATGTGATGCGCCAGGGAGCGAACAAGGGTCGAGCGTTGGAACGGCTCCAGCAGCAGCTCGGCATCAGCCGGGCCCAGACGATGGCGTTCGGCGACTACCTCAACGACGCCGAGATGCTCGATGCCGCCGGGCACTCCTATGCCATGGCCAACGGCCACCCGAGCATCCTGGCGCGCGCCGCGAACATCGCGCCGTCGAGCTCGGAGGCCGGCGTGGTCAGCAGCATCCTCGCCGCCATACCGCACCTGCAAAGTGCGCACGTGACCGCCTGATCGCCCGGTAGCTCCCTGCCGCGCCTCCGTCCCGAACGAATTCGACGGAGATTTTGCCCATAGCGGGCCCGAACACGACGGAATGGCTGTTTTCGACGAGAATCTCGGCTCTCCTGCTTCATCTGTGGGTGTTTCGGAGCGCCTTAACGGCCGCACGCCGCTTCCTGTCTAGGTTTCTGACTGTCTAGGAACAGAAACTCAAGGGGC
>NZ_SOFB01000016.1:0-1082 GCF_004402815.1 Cryobacterium sp. Hz7 | reverse complement strand
GGTAGAGGATTCCCCCTGAGGTCATTTTGTGATTCAACATCTTCGGTAACAACGCTCCCGAGGATGATGCGATGACGTGGCGCTCAGGGCAGTCCTATTCTCAGGACTTGCGCGATAGAGTTTTGGCGGCTGTGGACAGCGGCATGAGCGCCTACGAGGTGGCGCCGCTGTTCCGGGTGAGCGTTTCGTACATCTACAAGGCCCAAGGCCGCCGCCGGGCCACCGGCGAGACGACGGTGAAGCCACGGCCTGGGCGGCCAGGACAGAAGCTGGCGGCTCACCTTGAGGCGTTGCAGGCGCAGATCAAGGTCGAGCCCGATGCCACGCTGGCTGAGTTGCGCGCCTGGGTTCTGGCCGAATTGGGCGTGTCGATCAGCGTCGGCGGCCTGTGGAACACGCTTGAGCGGCTCGACCTCAGTCTGAAAAAAAGAGTGCGCATGCTGCCGAGCAGGAACGTCCCGACGTAGCCGAAGGACGCATCGCCTGGCGAGCCGAGCAGCCGGNCGAAGGACGCATCGCCTGGCGAGCCGAGCAGCCGGCGCTGGACCCAACCCGCTTGGTCTTCCTTGATGAAACCGGGGCATCGACCAACATGACCCGGCGCTACGGACGGGCGCCGCGCGGTCAGCGGCTGCTGGCTGCGGTGCCGCACGGTCATTGGAAAATGACCACCTTCGTCGGGGCGCTCCGGCATGACGGAATCTCCGCCCCCTTCGTCATCGACAAGGCGATGAATGGCGCGATCTTCCTGGCCTATGTCGAGCAGGTCCTGGCTCCGACCTTGCGGCCCGGCGACATCGTCGTAATGGACAATCTGCCCGCCCACAAGGTGGCAGGGGTCAAGCAACTCATCGAAGCCCGAGGGGCCACCCTGCGGTATCTGCCGCCCTACTCCCCAGACCTCAATCCCATCGAGCTCGCCTTCGCCAAGCTCAAGAGCCTGCTGCGAAAGGCGCAAGCCCGCACCATCAACACCTTATGGGACGTGATCGGAAAACTCATCGACCTGTTTCCGCCCGAGGAATGCGCCAATTTCTTCGCCCACGACGGATATGGACGCTCGATGTGAAAATGCTCTAAGC
>NZ_SOFB01000040.1:0-46674 GCF_004402815.1 Cryobacterium sp. Hz7 | reverse complement strand
CTTCGGAAAAGACTTGATCGGTCTTTCCAAGAATCACGCGGTGGCCGCCTTACATCGGTGCAACACGCCCATCAGGGCCGGGGGTTACACCACGCTATTGGACGCAACCCAAGCTTATTGGCCCGGCGATAAACACTTTTGCAGGCCCAAGGATGGGGCTGATCAAACAGAGAATTACACACGGTAACACCCAGCAGATGACGGTCGTCGATACCCACATGAATTCAGCCTGATCAGCAGCCTCAGGTGTAATGATCGGACCAATCATCAGAAGTTGTGAGATCAAGAATATGCTCCCCGCAAGGCCTGCTGCGAGGCCTAAGACCAGCGGAAAACGGATCGTGCTGCCAGTCGTTGAAGACGGGGGGCTGGAGTACGTGGCCCCGGATGTATGGCTCGGGAAATACATCCAATCCCGGGCTTCGCGTCGACGCGACATGGGTGCCAGGAGTGAAGCGAGGAAGGCCACGACAGTCATCAACGCCGCCAGGCCAACTATGGGCCATTCGTCATAGCCATACGTGATCCAAAGGTAGGCCCCCGACCACCCGAAGCCCGTCAACGCCAGGTCCACGCTTTCCCCCATCCAGGTTGCCCCTAGGAAGAGGGCGATGTTGAGCATCACGGCTGGGAGCCAGAAGCGCCATGGACGCGTCACGAGAACTGCTAGGGGTAGGCAAAACGCTCCAAAAGCAGCGCAGATAAACACGGTTCCAAGCCCGCCGAGTATGGGGGCGATCAACGTCACGGGGTTCAAGGGAGCGGAGACGTCCTGACCGATGCCTCCCAACGATACGAGTTGTCCAAGTGCCAAGCCCACCGACACACCCATGGCCGTAACGAACACTCCGCGCATCGCCAGCGAACCGGGCCCATCGGTTCCATGAGCCAAGGAAGAAGCGAATTGGGACCTCCAGATGTCCAGACCGATGGTCAGCCCTAAGAGTGACCCCGTTACAGCCGCTGATGTCCAGATCCCACCAAGCACAATGTCTGTTCCGGACAGCAATGGTGTCGCAGTGTTGACCACAAGAGGACCCACAACTCCCGCGAGGAGTCCCGCAGAGAGGGCGTGGAGAAAGCTGCTACCGGCCGCCAGATGCGGTGACTCGAGGACATCGAGGCGTTCAGTCCGCGTCGGGTGGAGCATGAGCAAGCGCCGGAGCCAATTCCCAGGGCTGCGGGTGTCCAGCAGTCCCAAACCGGCCTTCACCGCCTCAAACGATGGCAGCTCTGCAGCAGCTCGAAGGTCCGCGTCGTACTCTCGTGCCCTGAGCAGGGCGGCAGCGACGAACTCCACAACGACGGCAAGCAAGGCCGCGCGCCAGAGATAGTAGGGAAGCATGGAGGGGCCCTCCCACACAGCCCCCACTATTGGGAACAAGAGGACCAGCAGTGCCACGTACCAAGCGCTACGTGCCGCCCAAGCCATTTCTACGTCCCGGTGCCGGATGTGCGCGAACTCGTGGAGCACTACTCCGTCCGCCGGCCCTGGCCGCACCAACATGCCCACAATCTTGGGGGGAAGTGCCACAGCCGGCGAACCAGGCCTCCCGAACGAAAAGGCATCGCCCATCCTGGCAGGTCCGATGTACAGCCTCGGCGTCCGAAGTAAATTGGCCTGCGAAGCCAACAGGGCAAAACGTTCCACCACTGCCTGATGCTTTGGCATCGGAAGTTTTAGCGAACGACGCCGCCTGATCACAGACGGCACGGAGTACAACACCGCAATAGAGAGTCCGGCTACCAGAGCGGCACCCGCAAGTGACCACGAACCACGCCTGAACTCAATGGGTGCTTTGCAGCCCCGTTGCTGATCAACTTCCAACGCGAAGCAGTTATTGAGCGCCTGAATCCACTCTTTCCCCAAGATTATGTTGTGCATCCATGAACCCACAAATAGGCCAACGGCTAAGAGGGCGGCGATGAAGAGGAGATACAGCCTCGTTGTCGGTGCCGGAAACGCAAGTACATTGACACGGCGGTCCAACAGGGCTGAGGCTGACGGCTTTTCTTTCACACTTTAACCTCCTCAATCGGGTCTGCACGATAGCGAAGAACTAGCTGCTCAGCACGCCAACGATTGCGTTTCCCAACAGGACAGCTTTGTCCTCGTCGAGCCCTAATCTCGCGGCCTGTTCTCGGGCAGCAGCAAATATTCGCGCCCGTTGTTCATCAGTCAGCTCTACCTGACCAGGCGGAGGAGTTTGGTCGGTACGCACCCGCAACACCCGCTTCATGGCCGCTGAGAGTCCGGGCTTAGCCGCATCTTTTGCGATGTCGCGCAGCAGGTCGATGACGAAACCAATGACAAACTCCGCCACCGCCAAGGCGAAGGGAGTCAACAACGCCAGTTCAAGGCCGAATCCGACTGTTTCGTCTCTCTTGTTGACCATCAAAGTCGATTGTGGATCCGCGTAGTATTCCTCAGCGACTTCGTCGAACGTCAACAACTCATCCGGTGCAGCGCTGTCTACGGCCAACCGTGCGAGTCGGGTAGCAAACTCGCGCCTTTCGTTCGCCGTCAGGTCCGTTCCAGGCTCTCCCATGGGTTCTCCGTTGATGAGATTCAGCCAGACTGTTAGGGGTCTGTGGTTGAGGAACTATCCCGCTACCAGGGATGGACCACAAGTGTCTGCGGTTTTTCACCGGCACCACGTTGCCCTCAGGGCCGCCCGAAACCACCAACCCTTGAGCCTGTGAAATTCGCGGTCGCGGCAACGGATCGGAGGCATCACGGGCTGTCACTTGGCCTGCTTCATGGCGTCTTCTTAACTCTTTTTCTTAATGAAGGCGGCGATCTTGCGCAGGTTGAGTTCGTGAGCAGGATACGCACGAGGGTGTCCTCCCTCTCGAGCCCGCCGCGTCGTACTGGTGTAGTGGGCCTCGACAAGAAGTGGGGAATCCGTGCGATACATGATCCTGATTTATTCCAACGCCATCGCCGAGACGGCGTGGGCTGACGGCGAGAACGCCGCTCTCGACGGGGCACACAGCGCAGTGATCGCCGAGCTGCACTCGACTGCGCTCGTGCGCTACTTCGCCCGCCGCGGATCGCGTCAGGATGCCGAGGACCTGGCCGCTGAGGTCTTCGCGACGGCTTGGCGACGCCGCAATGACCTGCCACGGGAGGCGGTGCTGCCTTGGCTGTATCGCACGGCGGGATTCACGCTCGCGAATTCGCGCAGGAAGCACATCGATCTTCCCGTCGACGAGGTGCCCGAGTCGGGCGTAGTGCGAGTCGACGGCGATCCGGAGTTGAACCTCCTGTTCGATGCGGAACTCCGCGGCGCGCTTGCAAGCGTGGGGGAGCGCGACCGGCAGATCCTTCTCCTCCACGCGTGGGAGGGTCTCGACGGAGGCGAGCTCGCCGAGGTGCTCGGTATCTCCCGATCCGGGGCGGACGCCGCGCTGTCGCGCGCCCGCAAGCGATTGCGAGAAGCCTGGGGCGAGCGGATGTCGTTCTAGGGCTTCTGCAAGATTCGGCGCGCCCCGCACATATCCCAGGTGAACCGAAATTCCGGAGGGTGATCGACATGAACGACGACGACAAACAACGAGACCCGGTTGCCCGGCTGCGTGCCGCCGACCCAGCGGGGGATATCGAAGCGCGTGCCGGGTTCGCCGACGAGGTTGTCGCTCGGATGACCGGCCCTGAGGCTGAACCGACGGCCGGATCGGCACCCGTGGCCGACCTGGCCCAGGCGCGAGCAAGCCGACGGCCCCGAAAGCGGCGCGCAAGGCGGAATGGAGCCATTCGTCGGCTCTGGCGCCGCAATCGAACAGAAGATGTCTCCCTTGACCTACCCCTATGGATCCGGCCGGAACGCCTTCAGCGCGTCCAGTCTTGGCACACAGGCGGGCACAGCTCAGGCCCACGCCTACGACCCCCGTTCGGCATCCAGCTCAGACAAGATCACCGCGTTCACCGCGGCGCTCGGCATCGGGTTACCAGTCGAACTGCGCGATGGCAGCTGGGTCGCCGGCCCGCAGGACGGCAGCGCCCCGAGCCTGTCAGTGAGTCTCGACGACATGCTGTCCTTCTACTTCCAGAACCCGGAGGTGAACCCGTGGCAGTGCGAGGGTGATCAGGTCTGCGAGCGGACCGGCGAGCCGCCCAGCGAAGACGCTGCGATCGGAGCACTTCGCGCGCTCCTCGTCGCCGCAGGCCGGGACCCTGCCGCGTTCGAATTTACCTCTCAGGTGTGGGAAGGCTCTCCCACGCGAGCCGCCGAGGCAAAACCGGTCATCGACGGGCAGCAGCTCGACCAAGGTTGGTCATTTGAGATGGCAGAAGATGGTGTCGTCTCCGCCAACGGTGCCCTCGCCGACGTCGTTGCTCTAGGGATGTACCCGGTGGTAAGTGAGCAAGAGGGCTTCGAACGACTCTCAGACCCGCGGTTCAGCGGAGCACCGACGGTTCTGCCGATGGCCCTCCGCGATCAGGCGTCGACGACCGAGGAGTGGGTGGAGGAATCGATGCTCGACTTCCGGGCCTTGTAGACCTTCGTTCACTGCCGGTTCGTGGGCGGGGAAGGCTTCATCGAGAAGCCCGACGTGCCCGGCCGGGTCCGCCGATCAGGACAACCCGACGATCTCGCCGTTGTCGTCGATGTCGATGCGTTCGGCTGCCGGTGCGGACGAGAGACCAGGCATGGTGCGCATGTCGCCGCAGATGGGATAGATGAACCCGGCCCCGATCGACGCACGCACCTCACGCACCGGCAGTCGCCACCCGGTGGGTGCTCCCTTGATTTTGGGGTCGGCCGACAGGGACAGGTGTGTCTTGGCGATGCACACCGGCAGGCTGCCGAAGCCTGCCCGCTCGTACTTGTCGAGTTGCCGAGCTGCCAGAGGCGAGAGGTCCAAGCCGTCGGCGCCGTACATCTCGCGCGCGATCACATCGATCTTGTCGACCAAGGGAAGTTCGTCGGGATAGAGCCGGTGGAAGCTCGACGGTTCAGCGCAGGCCTCCGCAACCGCCTCGGCCAGCTCGACCGCACCCCTGCCGCCTTCGGTGAAGTGGTAGCTGATCGCCGCGCGCACACCTTCCTCTGCCGCGACGTCCATGATCGCTTGATGCTCACTGTTGTAGTCGGTGGGAAATGCGTTCACCGCAATGACCGGCGTCACTCCGTGCCGTCGGATGTTGGCGATCTGCCGGCGCAGGTTCGCTGCCCCGGCGATGACGTCGTCGGGATTCTCGGCGAGCATCTCCGGTGGCAGCGGTCGGCCGGCGACGACCCGGTACTTGTTTGAGTGAGTTTTCAGGTCACGCACGGTCGCGACGATGACGGCGGCATCCGGCGCCAGCCCGGATGCACGGCACTTGATATTGAAGAACTTTTCCGCGCCGATGTCTGCACCGAACCCCGCCTCGGTGATGAGGTAGTCGCCGGCATGGATGCCGATCAGATCGGCGACGACCGAGGAGTTACCGGTGGCGATGTTCCCGAACGGACCGCTGTGGACGAGCACTGGCGTCTGCTCCACGGTCTGCATCAGGTTCGGCTTGATGGCGTCCTTGAGTATCGCGGTCATGGCGCCGGCCGCCTTGAGCATCTCGGCGGTCACCGGTTCGCCGCAGCGGTTGTAGCCGACGACGATTCTTCCCATCCGTTCACGGAGATCCCGCAACGACGTGCACAGCGACAACAACGCCATCACCTCGCTGGCTGCGGAGATGTCGAAACCGGATTGCAACGGATTGCCGTCGTCAGGACCGCCGAGCCCGGTGATGATGGTGCGCAGCTCGCGATCGTTGACGTCGAGGACACGTCGCCAGGTGATTTCATGGGGGTCGAACCCGAGACGGTTTCCCTTGTGGATGTGGTTGCCGATCATCGCCGACAATAGATTGTGGGCCGCGGTAACGGCGTGCGTGTCGCCGGTCAGGTGCAGGTTCAGTGCCTCCATCGGGACCACCTGAGCGTAGCCGCCACCAGCGGCTCCGCCCTTGATGCCGAACGTCGGCCCCATCGACGGCTGCCGTACCGCGACGATTCCGAGCTTGTCGATGTGCCGGAAGCCCTGACCGAGCCCGACCGCGGTGGTCGTCTTGCCCGACCCGAGTGGAGTCGGCGTGATTGCGGTGACGACGACATACTTGGCCCGTGGACGCTCACGGAGCTCCTCGATCGCATCGAGGGAGATCTTCGACGCTGCACTTCCGTGCGGTTCCAGCAGGTGTGGACTGATGCCCATGTTGGCTGCAACCTCTTCAAGCGGGCGACGGGCCGCAGCGCGCGAGATAGCGAGATCCGACGGCATGGCCGTGGTGATTGATCGAGATGGCTTGAACATGGTGCCTCCTCAGCGCCTCAGCGCCTCTGGGGCCTGGTGACCCAAGCGTACTGTCAGGCCACGGGCTCGTGCCGGCGTGGCGTGGAGCAGTTCGAATGGGGCGTGCGGTACTGCCCCGGGCCCAGTTGACTCGTTGGAGCTCGTCAGAGTCAATCAAGTCGTCATCAGTCCCCATTAAACGAAACGTGATGAGACGACTTTCCGAGGCGCTCGGGGCAGGGGTACCGAGCTCGGCGACTAGGTCCGGCTCAGCGCTTCCTCATCGGCCGCATCATTCTTCTGCACGGCGAATTGGGTCCGGTGCAATTCCTCGTACCGCCCACCCACAGCCAGCAGTTCCTCATGCGTACCGCGCTCCACGATCGAGCCGTCCTCAACCACGAGGATCAGGTCTGCGCTGCGGATGGTGGAGAGGCGGTGTGCGATCACCATCGCCGTCCGTCCCTCGAGCGCCTCGCTGAGCGCCGCCTGCACGGCGGCCTCAGACGTCGAGTCCAGCGCCGCCGTCGCCTCGTCGAGGATGACGACGCGCGGCTGGGCGAGCAGGAGCCTCGCGATGGTCATCCGCTGGCGCTCGCCCCCGGACAGTCGGTAGCCGCGCTCTCCCACCATGGTGTCCAGCTGGTCCGGCAGGGACCGGATGAGCGGCTCGAGCCGCGCACGGCGGACGGCGTCCCACACCTCGTCGTCGGACGCCTCCGGTCTCGCGAGGCGCAGATTGGAGAGGATGGTCTCGTGGAACAGGTGGCCGTCCTGCGTCACCATGCCCAGGGTGTGCCGCATGGAGACGAAAGTGACATCGCGGACATCCGTCCCCGCGAGGCGCACGGCGCCGCTGTCGACGTCATACAGGCGCGAGAGGAGCTGCGCAATTGTGGACTTGCCGGCACCGGACGTACCAACGAGGGCAACGGTCTGCCCCGGCTCGATCCTGAAGGACACGCCGTGCAGCACCTCCTCGCCGCCTCGGGTGTCCAGTGTGGCAACCTCCTCGAGAGAGGCGAGGGAGACTTTGTCCGCGGACGGGTAGGCGAAGCGGACGTTGTCGAACTCGACGGCCACTGGGCCTTCGGGGACGGCGACGGCGTCGGGCTTCTCCTTGATGAGCGGGTCGAGGTCCAGCACCTCGAAGACGCGCTCGAAGCTGACCACCGCGCTCATGATCTCCACCCGTGCGTTTGCGAGGCTGGTGAGCGGCGCGTAGAGGCGGGTGAGGAGGAGCGCCAGGGTGACCACGTCACCGGTATTCAGCTGGCCGGCGAGTGCGAGGAAGCCGCCGAGCCCATAGACGAGCGCGAGGGCGAGAGCGGAGACGAGCATCAGGGCGGTGAAGAAGACGAACTGCAGCATCGCGGTCCGGACCCCGATGTCGCGGACGCGGGCGGCGCGGACGCGGAACTCCTCGGCCTCCTCGTCGGGCCGACCGAACAGCTTGACGAGGGTGGCGCCGGGCGCCGAGAAGCGCTCGGTCATCTGCGTGCTCATGGCGGAATTGTGATCGGCGGCCTCGCGGCGCAGCGCGGCGAGGCGGCTGCCCATGCGGCGGGCGGGTACCAGGAAGATGGGGAGCATGATCACGGCGAGAACCGTCACGAGCCAAGACGTGCTGAGCATGACGATCAGGGTGAGGATCAGCGCCACGAGGTTCGTAACCACGCCGGACAGCGTGCCGCTGAAGGCCTGCTGGGCGCCGATCACATCGTTGTTGAGGCGGCTCACGAGGGCGCCCGTCCGCGTGCGGGTGAAGAACGCGATCGGCATCTTCTGCACGTGGTTGAAGACGGAGGTGCGGAGGTCCAAAATCACGCCTTCGCCGATCCGCGCCGAGTACCAGCGCGTCACGAGTGACACGGCGGCGTCGGCCACGGCCACGAGGGCGATGACGACGGCGAGCCAAACGATCGTGGTGACCTCGCCCTGGGCGACGATGACGTCGACCACCTGGCCGGCGAGTACCGGCGTCGCGACCGCGAGGAAAGCTCCCACGATAGAGAGGGCGATGAAGATCAGCAGCTTGGACCGGTAGGGCACCGCGAACGTCATGATCCGCCGCACGGACTCACGGGAGAAGCCGCGCTTGCCGTCCCTGGCGGTCGAGATCTTGTGCAGCGAGCTCCAGGCCGCGCCTTCCATGCTCATTGAGGTTCCTTCCGTGGGTACCAAACTCAGTTTAGATGGCGAGTTGCCCGAGTTTTGCGACGCGGCGGCCGAGGTGACGCGCGGTGCGCCGGCCAGGTCCGCGGTCATTCCACGACGGTGCGCTGGCTCCGGGTTAGAAGCACCCTCAGGCACGGGTTGCATCGAGTGCACGCTAAAATATGATGCACAAGTCATATTGGAAATAAGGAGGAGGCGATTGTGGCAGCTTCGTCTACTCTCGTCCGCGCCGCTCGCCGGAGCAAAGGCCTCACTCAGGTGAGACTCGCAGAGATAACCGGCATTGACCAAGCCAGCGTCTCCCATCATGAGCGTGGACGGGATGCTGCCTACAGTACGGTCGATCGGCTTCTCGCCGGCGCCGGACACCGCCTGTATGCCGCTCCCACGCGTCGTGATGACGCTGCCAGCTCCGCAGAGGCGATCAGAGAGCATCTTCGAGCGAAGGATACAGACCGCGCGCTCCGGGCTTTGCTTCAGTTGAACGATAATCTCATCGCCGAACACGGACTCGTTCGAGGAATCCTTGGGCTGACGGAGCCGGAACCCACCGGCGATCATATGTGGGATGCCGCCATCGCGGCCCTCGTGGCATGGCGGCTCAATCAAGAGAACATCCCGCTGCCTGGATGGGTCAACAACCCCGATCGCGCACTGACCGAACCTGTCGTGTTCCGGGTCGACCCGGCCGACCCCGCGCCCGAACGTGATGACGTGCCGAACGAGTTCGCCGAACGCGGCGTTCTTGCATGGGCAGATACCTTCGCGAGCGTCTGATGTCCGGCACCGCGCTGGACCGCAACGCGATCATCATCGGCCTCCGTGATCTCGTCGCCGAGCTTCGTAATTCGGGTGACGTGGCCGGCATCCGGCTCGTGGGCGGTGCGGCACTCGCCCTGTGCTACTTCGATCGGGGGACCACGCAGGACCTGGATGTCCTTCACGTCCGCCCCGGCTCGGACGATTCCGTCGCTGCCGCCGCCGAACGAGTCGCACTGAAGCATGGGTGGGACGCGAAGTGGCTGAACTTCGAGGTCACGAAGGCCGACGTCGTCCCGACCCTCGGCCGCGTCGTCGAGTGGGAGACAATTGACGATGAGGACGGCATCGTTTGACTAAAGCTCTCGTTGACGTCGGCTTCGAGTCCGCCGGTGAAAGCCCAGACGGCCATCAGCACCGGTGGACCCGCGGCGATGCCACCATCGACGTCCTCATCGCAGAGCACGTCGGTGAGAAGGCCGCAGCACGACGAGGAGTCACAGGAGGCACCCCCCTGGAAGCCCGAGGATCCAACCAAGCAATCGACCGGGCTGAGCTGGTCACCGTCAACCATGATGAACGCCAGGCCCAGATCTGGCGGCCGAACCTTTTTGGGCTGACGCTGGGGCGTCGACCTGAGGATGCCTGATCGCACGCCATCAGAGCCTGCTGGGGCGGTTCTCAAGATGGTGTTAGCGTCGAAGTCGCTGATACCGTCAGGAGTTCCAATGACCGACGCCCTACCCGTCACTTTCACTGCAGGCGATGCTGGCCAGTGGCGTATTGATCGCATCATCGCGGTGACCGGTGACGGGCTCCCCGCCGCCGCGCGTCTGCTGATTCGTGAAGGAGCGGCAGAGGATGAATCATGGTTGTCGGGGTCATCGGCCACGGACGCCCCGGGGTGGACCCTGCGCGGCACCGTTAGTCATCAGCGTTACACGACCGCTGCCGAACTGGCCGAGCTGACGGCGCGGTCACCGGCTCTGGGCCGACCCGGCGCGACCGTCGCCTCCTTTATCCCCATCACCAAGTCAAAGGAGTGGTGGGAACTGGCCCAAGACGAACGCCGGCAGATTTTCGAGGAAACCAGTCACCACATCCGACGTTCCATGAACTCGCTGCCAGCTGTGGCCCGGCGGCTCCATCACAGCCGTGATGGGGGTGGGCCGTTCGATTTTTTGACCTGGTTTGAGTACGCGCCCGAAAGTGTCGCGGATTTCGACGAGCTGCTCGATGAGTTGCGGAGCACCGAGGAATGGATCTTCGTCGAACGCGAGGTCGAGGTGCGCTTGTCGCTCGGTTCGCAGTGACGAGCGCCCCGACGCCGGTCAGTTAACCGCAGATGATGAGCAACGGGCGAGAATGTCCCTCCGGTTCTGGCCTTGGCGTGGTGTCCGGTGGCTGGGGCGTTGGTGGGTCGCTAGTTGTTCCGGGACGGTCCCCGTTCTGGAGCCGGCGGGGCTGCGGGCGGTGAGGCCACCCACCCGGACACGAAGTCATCGTCGTAGAGGGATTCCCAGCCGGGGTTCTTCGCTATGGGTATGTATGTCGCGGCGTGGGCGTTGAGCCAGTCGCCACCCCGCCCTCGGTTGTCGGCGATCTCGAGGGCCTACTCAAGCGCTCGGGAAGAGGGACGAATCTCAGCGTCGATATCGTCGGTGAGACCACGATCAGGGATGTATCGAAGGACAATGCGGCGCCTCCAATGAAGTAGACACCGGTGCTCAAACCGTCGCCCTGCAGACGTTGGACAAGGTCCCGGAGGCCGTCGATCAGGTCGGCTCGGCCAAGACGGTTAGCACTCTGCGGCATTTTTAGACACTCGCCAGGACGGACTTGTCTAGTACTATGTTGCGACGGGAGAACCCTGCCGGCACGTTCTCATCCCGAATCGTCCTCGTGTAAGTGCTGCCTGAAACATTCGTTGTTCCGGGGTGGGCGAGCAGCTCTTCGCTTTCCGAGCCGTCTGCGCTCACCATGAACGGCCGTAGCCGCGTGATGGCTGGGATGCCCGTTCCCCCACCTGCTTCGAACACCCGCAGGGGTGAACGTTGGCCTTTCCAGCAATCAAGCACCTCCATCGAAACGGGGGTGCGATACTACTGTTGCCGTATGTTCACGATCGAGCCGCTGCCCAGCCACCCCGCTCCGGATAACCCGTCGGGGAAGCTGATTCTCTTGCGCCATGGGGAGACGGAGTGGTCGAAGGATGGCAAACACACTGGGCTCACGGATATTCCGCTCACTGCCCGGGGAGAGGGACTTGCCCGCGGCGCGGGCAGGTTAGTGGCCGGTTACGATTTCTCCCTCGTGCTGACCTCGCCGCTGCAGCGTGCGCGACGCACCGCTGAGCTCGCTGGCCTTCATGCTGAGGTCGATCCGTTTCTCGTTGAGTGGGACTACGGCGGGTACGAGGGGCGTACGACGCGGGACATCCGCAGTGAACTCGGCTACAACTGGAGCGCATTCACCCACGGTGTGATTCGTGGTGACACGCCTGGTGAGACGGTGGAGGAGGTCGCCGCCCGCGCGTCGCGGGTGCTCACGCGGGTGCTGCCTGCCATGGAGGAGGGAGATGTCGCCCTGATCGCGCACGGACATTTCCTGCGCATTCTCACCGCCGTGTACCTGAGGATGGCCCCTCGATTCGGTGCTCAAATCAGCCTGGATGCTGGATCAGTCTCCGTGCTGAGCTATTACCGAGAGCAGCCGGCCATCTTGTCGTGGAACTACGGAGCCGAACTGCCTTTGGTGCCCTCAGAGTCCTAAGTCGCGACCCAAAGTGCTGAAGGACTTGGGATCGCGGTGCCGACCGGGACGGTTCAAATGGTCATCATTTACTCATCACATTCATCTCGATTCGACCCAATTTGACAAAGTACAATTGGAGGCAGTGAACTGCCCGGTTCCCTGTAAGAACAAGGGAATCCGCGAGTATTGCGGGATATTCGGCGAAGACAGAGTTAAGGCCTGAGCCTTCAAGGGGTCGCGGGTTTGAATCCTGTCAGTCCCACCAAAGGGCCATTTGCGAAACTCATTACGAAACGGTCCGGTCGAAACAAAAGGAAATCGCTCCTGAGGCTTCTCAGGAGCCATTTCTGGTTTATGGGGTTCTCGCGTCCGTTTCCGGCCGCGATTCTTGAGTTGTGTGCGAGATCTGCGGCGACGGCCAGTCCGGGAAACCGGTGCTTCCCAGGGGTTTCGGAGTCGACGCGGACGGCGATATTGATTTCCCAGCCCCAGCGGAAGTTTGCGTTCCGGGCCTTCTTGATGGGTGTGGTTTTATCGACCTGCCCTTTGGGCGTCGACACCGCTGAGCAGCGAATGAATTTGCCCCTCGCGCTGGGTCCGATCCGAGTCAGTGTCCGCCGGACTATTGCTCGAGCGTCGTTAGTCCATGAGGTCGGGCGCGCGCCAGACTCCAGTGCGGCGGCATCCGTTGCCCTCGATTTGCACGGGTGGGATAGTAACTTCATGGTGTGGATGCGAGGGCTAGCCGGCGCGATGGCGACCGCCCTCGACGGCACGGGCGCCGGAGCGCCCTACGACTTCACGTGGGCGTTTGTTCTTCAACCTCGAACCGACGGGGCGACGCGGCTTGTCGTTCGCGAGCGGTACGCGTACCTCACCGACTGGGCCAAGGTACTCGTGGAGCCGATCGAGATGGTGAGCTTCCTCATGACCGAGCGGATGCTCCGGGGCATCCGGGACCGTGCGGAGCATTCTCCCTCGCGCACCTCCTTGCGGTCGCCGAACCATCGTTGAGCGATTCTTATTGAGATCCCTGTTCCTGGCGATACTCGGAAGGGGACGGGACGACCCCCTTGCTGATGAAGCCGGGAGAGAGTTAGAGGTCACTCGCTCCCGCTTCTGGCATCCGACCGCGTCGACGCGGTGGAGAACGGGTGGCCGCCTCGATGGGCAGTAACCCCGATCCGCTCGCCGAGAGTGGGGTGACCGAAGAGGCTCGCACCCAGGCCGCCCCGTCCAGATTCCGCCGTCGCGATGAGGACTCGCACATGTCGAGGGGTGCTCGGCCGGTACCGGCGACGCTACTGTTTGTCGCTAGCCTGGGTCCGCGGTTCTGATCCGGTTCCTACGCCGTTCCTGAATGCCCACGCAGAACCCTGTCGGCATCCGCGATGGTGGCGCTGCATCGTCGTTAGGAAGTCACCGTGTTTTGCTGGAGAAATCGTTCGGGTCGAGGCCGGCGATTCGACGCGCATGCTCGTGGAGTGCTTCTTCGCTCACGGTGTGTCCAGCATCTGCGAATCGTTCACGCAGCGCGTCGAGGACTTGGGGCTCACTGTGGCCGGCGAGGTCAGCTTCCTCCTGTGCGAGAATCCCCGCCACCTTGTCCTCGTCCGATTTAGAATGCTGGTCTTGGATCGGTTCACTCTGTGTGCCGTCACCATTCATGCTGCTCCTCCGATCTCAAGGGTTCTGTTAGCAAGCCTAACGTTCAGAGTGAGACGCGGACAGGCTTTAGTGTGAAGCGGTCGACGTGGACCCGGATGTGCTGCGGGCGGCCGAGTTCTTCGCCGGCCCGAGCGTCGCCTTCGAACGCGTCGACGAAGCTGTGGCGGACCACCGCGCTGCGGAAGGGACGAAGTGGATGACCGGCCTCGGTCCCGACCTGGACAGGGTTTTATCTGCCGGGCTCCTGGATGCCATCAGCGGATTCCTCAACGATTTCGGGGCGGCCGCGCCCCTGCCTGCGCTGATCTGGACGCTGGGGTTCGAATACGACGCGGTCTCGGTCAGGCCGAGCCGCTCCACGGCGCGGGCACGATGACCCACAGCACGACGGCTGGCTCGCCGCCCTCGACCTGCCAGGTGTGCGGCTCTCGACCGGGGAAAGTCAGTGCGTCGCCGGCGTGGACGGCCACGGTGCGACCGGCGAATCGCACGGTGAGTGATCCCGAGACGACGTGGAGCGCCTCGACGTCGCAGTTGATCGTGTACAGATCGGTCCCGCCGTGCGCGTCCGGCTCGAGTTCTGATCGCAGCAGCTGAACCCGCTCCTCGCCGCGCGGCGACATCAGTCGCTCGTCGGCGTGCACTCCGCCCAAGTTGATCCGCGGAGCGTCGGCGTACGCGACATGGTGAACGTCGGGCTCGGCGAAGAGCGCTCCGACGGGCAACGAGAGCACCTGACACAACTGGACAAGCGTTGCCACGCTCGGTGACGTCTCGTCGCGCTCGACCCGGCTGAGGAAGCCCTTGCTGAGGCCCGTCGTCTGAGCGACCTGGGCGAGTGACATGCCCTGAGCGGTGCGCGCGGAGCGCAGCTTGGCGCCGATGGGTGTCGCGGTGCCTTCGGCGGTGGGGTGGATGGCGCGCACAGTTCCTCCTCGAAGCTGCTCACACATTCGTCCTTGACGATCTGCACGGGACAGCGTACGGTAGCGCTGTAGTTGTCTATAGCGTACCGAAAGTTGTCAAATATGCAACCGTTCAGCAAAGATGCGACGGATGAGCCCCGCGGGCCGGTGGACGCGAGTGTCGTGCCCCGGTTTGCCGGAATCGCGACCTTTGCGCGACTCCCGCGGCTCGACGAGGTCGAGCGGGCAGACATCGCGATCGTCGGGATTCCCTTCGACAGCGGAGTGAGCTACCGACCCGGTGCTCGGTTCGGCCCCGCTCATGTGCGCGAGGCCTCGCGCCTACTGCGACCGTACAACCCTGCGCAGGACGTCTTCCCGTTCGACGCCCAGCAGGTCGCCGACGCCGGCGACATCGCCGCGAACCCGTTCGACATCGCTGCTGCCGTGGCCGAGATCGAGGCGGGCGCGCGCCAGCTCAGCGAGCACGCCGACCGACTAGTCGCCATCGGCGGAGACCACACGATCGCTCTGCCGCTGCTTCGCGTCGCGCACGCGCAGCACGGGCCCGTCGCGGTATTGCACTTCGATGCCCACCTCGACACGTGGGACACGTACTTCGGGGCGCCGATGACTCACGGGACCCCCTTCCGGCGGGCGTCCGAAGAAGGCCTCATCGACCTGACCGCGAGCATGCACGTTGGAATTCGCGGCCCCCTGTACTCGAAGGACGACCTCGAAGACGACGCCCGGCTCGGCTTTGCGATCGTCACGAGCGAATTCGTCGAAGAGCACGGGGTCGCGGCCGCCGTCGAACGCATCCGCGCCAGAGTCGGAGACGCGCCGCTCTACATCTCGATCGACATCGACGTACTCGACCCCGCCCACGCGCCGGGAACAGGAACTCCGGAGGCGGGCGGGCTCACGAGTCGAGAACTACTACGGATGCTGCGTGCCCTGGCCGACCTGCGCATCATCGGCGCCGACGTGGTCGAAGTCGCCCCCGCGTACGACCATGCCCAGCTGACCGCTGTCGCGGCCAGCCACATCGTCTACGAGCTGCTGAGCGCGATGGCGCCTGGGGTGACCCACCCCGACCGACAAAGCCCCGACCTGACGTAGAAGTCCCGAACCCGACCGACAAGCCCGACGCAGGAGACACCCATGACACTGCCCACCCCAACGGACGAAGAAGTCCGTGCCGCGGCATCCGCCATCGTCGAGGCGTTCGCCGCCACCGACGGCCCGCGCTACTTCTCACTCTTCGCACCTGACGCAACCTTCGTCTTCCACACCGAACCTGCGCGAATCGAGGACCGGGCTGCCTACGAAGCCATGTGGGAGGAATGGGTGGGCGGCGGCTGGAGCGTGCAATCTTGCGCATCGAGCGCGGCCGCGGTGCAGGCGTTTCCCGGCGGAGCCGTCTTCACCCACTCCGTCAGCACGAGCGTGAGCACCGCGGACGGACCCATGTCTTACCGGGAGCGCGAAACGATCGTCTTTCGGTCTGATTCTGCCGGTCTCATCGCCATCCACGAACACCTGTCACCCCAGCCCTGACCAGTCCCTATTCATCGAGGAGCCCAAAGATGTCGCTCTACACCCGTCTCGACCGCCGACTGGACACCAACTCAGATGACGCGGGCCCGGTTCGCGGAACCTACTCGCTCGGCCGCGTACTCATGATCTGGCTGGCCGCGAACCTTGTGGTCACCACCCTTCTGACCGGCACGCTCTTCGTGCCGGATGTGCCGTTCGGCCTCGTCATCGCTCTGATCGTGGGCGGAACGATCGTCGGAGCAGCAGTGCTCGTGACGGTCGGTGCGATCGGAACGCGCACCGGCCTGCCGACGATGGCAATCACGCGCGGACCGTTCGGGACGCGCGGGAGCCTGCTGCCGGTGGCCGCCAACGTGGTCATCCTCATGGGCTGGAGCTGGGTGCAGGCGATGCTCGCCGGGATCGCCCTCAACTACATCGTCGCGTCGATGACCGGGTTCTCGAACCCCGTCATCTTCGCGGTGCTCTGCCAGACGATCGTCGTGATCCTTGCGATCTTCGGCCACGCCGGAGTCGCTCGGGTGGAACCGTGGTTCGCCGCGGTCATCCTCGCGATCGCCGCCTACATCTTCGTCGTAGCGTTCTCTACGTTCCCGCCGGCAGAGTTCGCGGCCATCCCGGCGACGCTCGAGCCGTTCTACTCCCCGGGACTGGCGTTCGATGTCGTGGTCGCGACCGCCATATCGTGGACGGTGCTCTCGGCCGACTTCAACCGCTTCGCATCGACGACCCGCGCGGGCGTGGTCGGCTCGGGAATCGGTTACACCCTGTCGACGGTGATCTCGATGACGCTCGGCGCTAGCGCGATCGGCTACGTCGTCCTGCGGGGCGGCGACGCGATGGCGTTCGACCCTGTGACGATCATCGAACCCTTCGGCGCCCTGTTCGCGGTCGCGATCTTCCTATCCGTGATGGCGACGAACACGATGGTCGTCTACGGCATGGTCACAAGCGTGGTCAACGCGCTCCCCGGCCGCCGGGTGAAGTTCCTGCCCACCGCGATCGTCCTCGGGCTCATCTCGATCATCGGTTCGACCTTCTTCGGTCTGCTGGCCCAGTTCACGACCTTCCTGGTCACGATCGGTGCCCTGTTCGCACCGATCTTCGCGATCATGATCGTCGACTACTACATCGTCGCACGCGGCAGCTACAGCGCCGACATCCTGAAGGCTCAAGGCGGTCGCTACTGGTACACCGGCGGCATCAATTGGCTCGCTGTCGCGTCGTGGGTGGTCGGTGCGGTGTCCGCCTACGTGTGGGCGTACGTGTGGCCGCTTCCGTTCGGTGCGACCGTTCCCGCATTCCTCCTGACCTTCGCCGTGTACTTGGCCTTCTCGCTCGCGCGCCGCAGCAGGACGCCTTTCGAGCCCAGCCAGCATCTCGCCGATGCCGACACCTCTCGCTGACGGCCCTGGAGCGCCGCCGCGCGCGGCACTCCGGGACCTCAGTCACCCGATCACCGACGGGATGCCGGTGTATCCCGGCGACCCGGCGGTCCACGTCGAAGCCGCGCTGGTCCTCGACCGCGACGGTGTGGCCGTGACAGGGCTGCGAATGGGGTCTCATACCGGGACGCACATAGATGCGCCGTCCCATACCGTCCCCGGTGGCCGGACAATGGCCGATGTGGCCCTCGACGAGCTCCTCGGCGATGCGCTGGTGGTGCGGGTGCGAGCGCTCGCCGAGGGCGAGGTATACGGGTGGGACCGGCTGAATGCGGAGCATCCGCTACCGGATCGATTGCCCCCGATCGTCGTGATCGACACGGGCTGGGCGCGGTGGTTCGGCGACGCCCGCGCAGTGCGGCATCCGGCCCTCGATGCCGGTGCTGCGAGCGAGCTCGTCGCTCGCGGGATGCGGATCCTCGCGGTCGACACGCTGAGTCCCGACCCGACCGGTACGTCCTCGGCCACCTTTCCCGTGCACGAGGTCGTGCTGGGCCGCGGCGGGCTGATCGTCGAGAACCTCTGCGGACTGGATGACCTGCCCTCACAGGTGCGGATCGGCTTCTTCCCCCTGCGACTTGGCGGCGACGGGGCGCCGGTACGCGCGGTCGCCTTCGTCTGAGGCCGAGCAGCGAATCAATTCGCGCCTCGCGCTGGGTCAGATCGGGAGTCAGTGGTCAGGCGCTGGCCTTCCTGGAGGAAAAGAATGAGGGCTGCGGAAGAAATGGAGTTCAACCCTCACCGCCGATCCGCGTCCTGCTGGCTCTCGTAAACAGCCCACCAAATGGGCCGTTTACGAAACTGTTTACGGAACTGCCCGAGAGGTCGAAACAGAAATCGCTCCTGAGGATCCTCAGGAGCGATTTCTTGTTTCTGCCGTTCTCGGGTGTGTTGAGGGGCGCGATTCTGTGGCTGCGGATGCCATCTGGCTCGGTTTCCGTGTTTTCGTGTGCGTCGGATTGTCTTGAATGCGGGGCAGTCCCGAACCTTGAGCAGGCGATGACGCGCAGGTGGCGCAGCCAGGAGTGGTCAGCGGGGAGGAGGTGACGGGTAGCATCAATGGATGTCCTACTCCGTTGAGCTTTCAGACGATGCCACTCTTCGACTGCTCACCGCGCGAGACATCGGACCAGTTCTCGATGCCTATAAACGAAACCGCGAACATCTTGCTCCATGGGATCCGGCCCGTGCGGAGTCCTTCTTCACCACCGCCGAACAGACTCGGATCCTGGCGTGCCAGATTGAACAGCTGGAAGCCGGAGCCGGCTATCCGCTTGTCATCGTGAACGGTGCCACTGTCATCGGCCGAGTCACTCTCTCCGGAATTGTTCGTGGGCCCGTCCAGAGTGTGAGCATTGGGTACTGGGTCGACAATGAACACACCGGGCAGGGCCTCGCCTCCGCGGCCCTGCGAAGCGTTGTAAAGCACTGCCTTGAGGATCTCGGTTTGCACCGCATCGAAGCAGGCACGCTGCTGCACAACCTCGGATCCCAGAAGGTACTGCGCAAGGCTGGATTCGCGCCCATCGGTATTGCCGAGAAGTATCTCAAAATTGCCGGGACATGGCAGGACCACTTGCTCTTCCAACGCATCCTGAGTCAGTAAGGCACCCAGTGCCTCTGGAAGCACCAGTGACCAACCTTTGACGGACCAACCTCATTGCTCATGAAGCCTGATCCAACAGGCATGCTCTAAACCGATTCACTTGCTCAGGAGGTGCGCTCAGTCACCTGCGACGCAGGGCAAACTGGTCTAGATCCATCGTGTGGTGGCTTTTGTGAGTTCTTTGATCGGTACTCACTGACCATCCCACGGTGGCTCTTCACGTTGACAAAGCAACACTCAGAAGCCGGAAACCACACCTTTCACGGGGGCGTAACCCAAGCCTGACCGCCCGCAGAAAGAACTCCAATCACTTGCTCTCGATAGCGGCGAGGTCGAAGGTGTCCAGCTCGGTTGGCGGTCCGAGTTGCCGTAGAACGCGTCCTGCTGACTTCTCTCGCATGATTGTCCTGCTCAAATGCTAGGGCCAGCGCGTGATGCGTCTTTCTTTGATTTCTTTGATCGCAAGACTCAAACCAGGGCATGGCTTTCGCTCAAGCCGCACACCCTCGTTCCGGAACCGGGGGCGAGACCCGGTATGCTTCGATAAGCATCATCCAATTGGTAGGCTAAAACGCATTCCAAGTGGAGTGCGTCCACCCCATGCCCCCGGCCAAGTCTCGCCGGTCGCATCGTGGGAGCCGCCGCGGCAAACGTGACGACGTGCGTCAAGCGTATTTTGACGCGACCCACTGCCCGTAGTGGCCCGCCTCCTGTTCGGGATCCTCAGCTGGGCGAGCATGACCTGCCATTAGTGCCTGTTTTGCGCGCCGAAAAGCCGTGTGAACCTGCGACAAGTAGGAGGAACATGCCATGAAGATCCCCGCCATGAAACGAAGAGATTTTCTCAAGGTTGGCGGTGGTGTGGTCGCTGGCGCGGCCGTTGGCATCACCGGCACGAACGTTGGCAACAATCTAGGAGCCGGTGGGGAACTCGCGGCTGTGGCCTCAAGCCGGGGACTGACCGGTGCCGAGGCCCGTGCGGCTCTGACGTCGGTGGTGCCACCCGGCAAGTATGATCCGTTCTTCATGTTCGCGTCCGGCGGGCACTCCGGTCAGATCTCGATCATCGGCATCCCTTCGATGCGGCTGCTAAAGATCATTCCCGTGTTCTCTCGCGATTCATTCTCTGGATATGGCTTTGGTACGGACGTTGACGGCGTCATCCCGCGGGGGTCCGATCCGACCAAGAGCAATCTGCTGAGCTGGGGCGACACCCACCATCCCGCCCTCTCGGAAACCGAAGGCCGGTATGACGGCCGCTGGCTGTACGTCAACGACCGTGCCAACGGGCGGATCGGTATGGTTGACCTCGCCGACTACAAGACGAAGCAGATCTACGACATCCCCAACATCGGCAGCGCTCACGGCGGAGTGTTCGTCACGCCCGATTCCGAGTACGCCCATGTGTCGTCCATCACTCCCCGGCCGATTACCGATAACGGATATGCGCCGCTCGAAAGCTACGCGGACCTTTATCGAGGCTTCTCGAGCTGGTGTGCGATCGACCAGACGACGGGCCACCTGGTGCCCGAAAAAAGCTTTCAGATCGAGCTCCCACCCTATAATCAGGATCTCGCGGACATGGGCAAGCTGGCCAGCGCGGGCTACGGGTTCCTGAATTCGTTCAACGCCGAGCTCTCGGTCGGCATGTCTCACAAGAACCCGCCGATTGAAATCGGGGCGGCCAAGAACAAATACGACTACCTCCACGTCATTGACTGGAAGAAAGCCGAAAAGGTCGTCGCGGCAGGCAAGATCATTATGCGGAACGGCATCCGCGTGATCCCATTGCAAGTGGCCATCAGTGAGGGCATCCTGCACTTCATTCCTGAGCCGAAGAATCCGCATGGAGTTGAGGTCTCTCCCGACGGAAACTACATCGTGATCGCGGGCAAGCTCGACCCGGCCGTGACGGTGTACTCGATCACGATGATCAAGAAGGCCATCGAGGACAAGAACTTCGAGGGCACGGACCGTTACGGCGTTCCGATCATCCCAATCACGGCCGTCACTGCGGCGCATGTCGAACTCGGTGCCGGGCCGCTCCATACGCAGTACGACGGCAAAGGCAACGCGTACACGAGCCTCTTCATTGACAGTGCGATCATCAAGTGGACCCTGGGTCCCGATGCCGGTGTGACTGAAAAACCGTTTACCGTTCTTGAGAAGATCCCCGTGCACTACAACATTGGCCACCTCGCGATCCCCGGCGGAGACACTGTAGCGCCGGTCGGGACGTACATGGTCGCCCTCAACAAGTGGTCGCTCGATCAGGTGCAGAAACTTGGTCCGCAGCATCCGGTGAACTTGGAGCTTTTCGACATTGATCACACGCCGCCACGCGTGCTGAGCAGTTTGCCCCTCGGCGGATCCGAGCCGCACTATGCGCAGATTATCAGCGTCGACCGGCTCAGCCCGCTCACGGTCTACCCTCCGGGTACCAGCCCGGAGACCATGGCTAAATCGGAGTTCGCGACCGCCTCCGGGCAGGAGCGAATCGTGCGCGCGGACGGCTTCGTCGATGTCTACGCGACTGTCATGCGCAGCCACTTCACTCCGGAGCAGATCCCGGTCACTGTCGGTGAGAAGCTGCGCATCCACCTGACCAACATCGAGACAGCGGAAAACGCCACACACACATTCGCAGTGCCCAATCACAACCTTCAGGCCACGCTCGACCCGGGGGAGACCGTGAGCGTGGAGTTCACCGCCGACCGGGTGGGATCGTTCGCCTTCTACTGCGCTCAGTTCTGCTCTGCCATGCACATGGAAATGTACGGGTGGCTGCTTGTAGCACCGGCGGGTGCCTGATGAGGCCGGCATCCTCGCGACGCGCGGGCCTTGCATCGTTGTTCTTGACCGTGGTCCTGCTGGCGACGGCATGCAGCACCGGCGGGGCTCAGCCTGACCGGTCGGCGACGTCCTCGTCCAGCTCGTCCACCGCGGTGCTTGCCGTGGTCGGCAAGGAGTTCTCCTTTACGCCGGCCGCCCTCACTGCGGTCGCGGGCGAAACGACGATCCGCTTCACGAACAAGGGAACGACAGGGCATGACCTCTTGATCGATGAGTTGCATGTGCATCTCATGGCTGATGCCGGTGAAACCGTCGAGGCAGACGTCACCCTCGCACCGGGCACATACGCGGTGTACTGCTCGATACCCGGGCATCGGTCAGGCGGAATGGAAGGAACGCTGACGGTCTCATGACGGCAGGAACCGAAGGGTTCGCCCGCTTTTTCCGGCGAGGTTCGGTGACGCGAATCGGAATCGCGCGGATCGTTGCCGGTGCCGCCGGGATCGCTTTGGTACTCGTCGCTGCCACATTGCCGATCTGGCAAATGAGGTTCCTCGCCCCCCAATACCCAGCCGGCCTCGACATCAAAGCGTACGGCAACAGCGTCAGTGGCGACCTGAGTGAGATCACGGTGCTCTCGCATTACATCGGGATGCCGCGCTTCGACGCTACGGGGATGCCCGAGATGACGCTGTGGCCGTTTGTGATCCTGCTCGCTGTGCTGGGAGTAATCATTGCGACAGCGGCGGACAGAGCCTGGTGGCGACGTCTCGCCTGCACCGGATTGTGGCTTATACCTGTCGGGGCGCTGGCCGATGTGCAGTTCCACCTCTGGCAGATGGGACACAACCTGGATGGTTCCGCACCGATGACCATCGACTCTTTCACCCCACTGGTCGTGGGCCCGACCGTGGTTATGAACTTCACAATGTGGGGCATTCCCGGATCGGCTCTCGCGCTGATCGCGGCCGCCGCCGCACTGGTGACGTTCGCCCCGGCAATCCCACGACGCATCCCACGGCGTGTCTCCGAGCGCTGAACGCAGCGCTCACCCGTTCCACTCACGAACACCAAGCAGTTTGGCAGGACATTCGAATGTCTAATAAAGCAGACGAGCCAGTCGAGGCAGGCGACAACCGGGTGAGAAAGACCGGTGCCGGCGTGGCAGGTAAGGGGCACACTCTCAGCCGTCGCAACCTCCTCGCCACCCTCGGGATCGCGGCAGCCGGCGGAAGTGCCATAGCCCTCGGGTTCCTCAACGACGACGCGGAGGCGACAACCGGGCAGGGAGGAACGAATGGAAAGAAGGGGAAAGGACCGGAGCACGCGTGGTGCATGGTCATCGACCTCCGAAGCTGCGACGGCTGCAAAGCGTGCACAATCGCCTGTCAACAGCGGCACAAGCTACCGGAGGAGCAGACCTGGATAAAGGTGTATTCGATGGAGGACAGCACAGGGGGCACCTATCCGATGCCACGGCCGTGCATGATGTGTGAGAACCCGCCGTGCCTGTCGGTCTGCCCGGTGAGCGCCACCTTCCGCACTGACGAAGGGCTCGTCCTCGTCGACCCGAACACCTGCGTCGGCTCCCGGGCCTGCATGGCGGCCTGCCCCTACGAGGCGCGCTACTTCAACTGGAACGAACCAAAACCAGTCACCATGATGCCGTTCCCTCCGACGCCGCAAATGCCGGTGCCCCAACAGAAGGGAACAGTCGGCAAGTGCGTTCTATGCGCAGACCGACTGCCGTACGGTGAACTACCCGCGTGCGTGACCGGCTGCCCAATGGGTGTCATGTATGTCGGCGACCTGATCACCGACGTCGCCGTGAATGGCCTCGGTGACGTCAAGGTACTCTCCGAATTTCTCAAAGAGAACGACGCCGTGCGATTCAAGGAGGAACTCGGGACCAACCCGCGGGTTTACTACATTCGCGGCCACGGACAGGACCTCTCGTGAGCAACCCGGTCCGGGCCGCAGCGCTTCGCCCATTCGGGACCCCCAGCCGCCGCTACTGGTACGCGATCACCGCCCTCGGCATTGTGGTCCTGGCCGGTGTCGTCGCCTGGATCGTACAGCTTGTGTTTGGGATGGGCGTCGCCGGTTACAACGATCAGGCGTTCTGGGGCATCTACATCGCCGACGTGATCACATTCATTGGGGTCAGTTACGGCGGAGCGGTGGTTTCCGCGATCCTGCGCCTCACCGGCGCCGACTGGCGTGCACCGCTCACCCGGCTTGCCGAGGGCACCGCAGTAGTAACTGTGCTCGTGGGCACGGCACTCATCATCCCGCACCTGGGACGCCCGGAGCGAGTCTGGGAGCTGTTGACCCAACCAAACTTCGCGGCCCCAGTGTTCTGGGACTTTATCGCCGTGATGACCTATACCGCCGCATCCCTGGTGTTCTTCCTGTTGCCACTCGTGCCGGACATGGCCATCCTGCATGGTGAGGGCCCGCACCGGCTCGGCCGGTTCAGAGCCGGCTTGTACAGAGTCCTATCTCGCGGCTGGGTGGGTAACCCTGTACAACGGAGGGTGCTGAACCGGTCACTTGGACTGGTGTCGATCATGATCATTCCCTTGGCGGTGTCGGTGCATTCCGTGCTGTCATGGGCCTTCACCCTAACCAACCGCCCCTGGTGGAATGAAAGCATCTGGGCGCCGTACTTCGTCGTCGCAGCACTCTACTCGGGCGTAGCGCTGGTCATTCTTGTCGTCGCGTCATTCCGTCGTGGCTACCACCTGGAGGCGTTTATCACCCCAAGACACTTCGTCCGTCTCGGGATGCTGCTGGTCACTTTCTCCGCGACCTACCTCTATATGACCTTTGCGGATCTCCTGCCTGGCGCGTACATCGGTGAACCAGACACCCTTGCAGTGTTTCACGAGCTCCTGCTCGGCCGCCTGGCCGTCTGGTTTTGGCTATTCGTTATCGTCGGGGGCGTACTGCCGATCGTGATCATGGCGTTGCCCTGGACCAGGAATGTGTGGGGCATCGTCACAGCGGCGGCCCTCGTCGTTCCGGCAATGTGGCTGAAACGGATGCTCATGGTCGTTGCTCCGGCCACATTCGACAACATGACCGGAACCTTCGGCGACTTTCGAATCACATGGGTCGGAGTGGCCATGACCCTCGCCGCAGCGGCCGCCGTTCCGCTGCTGCTCATGCTGCTCTTCCGGGTGGTGCCCCTGTTGTCCATCGACGAGATCGAGGAGATCGACGCCGCGAATGGGACTATCCGGAAAGCAGAATCCGGGCAAAAGGTCGATGGTAACGGGCGGATGGCCCGATCCGTGGGTATCGTCGTCCTGCTCGTGGGGCTGATGGGTGGGGCGGCAGTCGGGGCTGCGGCTCCCGCTCAGGCGGACACGACGTCAGACACGGCATCCATAGCCCTGACCGGGGTGGAAGCGACCGGCCTAGTGCGGCTCACCGCGACCCTCACCGATCCGGACGGTCGACCCATGTCCCAGGGGGATGTCGAATTCCTCACGACGACGAGCGCACTGGGGGAACGGCTCCTTCCCCTGGGCACAATCGCCACCGATACCACGGGCGTCGCCGTCCTGACCCTGGGCGGAGACTCTGACCACCTCTACCGGCCGTCAGAGGCCGGGCCGCAGGAATTCTTCGCCCACTACACACCGTCTATGGGCGAGCAACCGATCACAGACTCGGTAACCGTGAATGTCACGGTGGGCCAGTCGGCATACCATCCGGCCGAACCCAAACCCTTTGTCACGATGGGAAAGGTCACGGTCATAGCGATCTTCACCATCGTCGCCGCCATCTGGTTGACGTTGACCGTGCAGGTTGTAAAGGTCCGACGGGTCTGTACCGACGCCCAGCTCAACCAGGACACGCAGGGCAGCGAGGGCGGGAAGGTCACCTCCGGCTGACCCCGGACCAGCTACGAAAAAAGGAACGTCCGCGACAATATCGCGGGCGTTCCTTGTATGCCCTTTGGCACCCGTCTCAGAGACGGGGGGCAGGCTCCGGTGACTCGGGTGTAGCGGCCACCGGGGCATCGAGGCCTGATTCGGCGGGGGTCGTACTCTGCATTTCGCTCTTCAAAATCTTTGTCGACTGCCCAAGGCTGCGAGCAAGGGCGGGAAGTTTGGACGAGCCGAAGAGAAGCACGACGATTGCAAGGATGATCAGGGAATGCCATCCGGTTAGGTTGCTGAACATGCGGGTCCGATCTGTAATTCGGTAGGGGTGTCGATACCGCCCCCATCAAGGGGGAGGTGGACAACGTCAATCCGAAATCTCCGCGGCCGCTCAATCGCGACGCTAAACGTCGTTGAACGCATCCGAACTAGCGATGACCTACTAAGTAATTTAGCACTCTGCGTTGCGGACCCGGAGTGGGGACGACGACGAGTCGATATTCGGGTGAGCAATGAGGTCGTTCTAGCCGCCGAAAGCATTCGCAACTTTTAATTCTTCAGCGAGCTGGTCGGCGCTTTCCTGGCTCCGGCTCAAGACGGGGACAAGTCGAGCTGATTCAGTCTTCTCAGCGGGAATGTGGCCTCCTTGGTCCAGCCGCCGGCCCCGATGATGCCGACTGTGACGGTGTAAGTACCGCCGACAATGCGCAACGCCGCGGCGTTCTCATCCCAGTGGGTACAGCTCCGCGGTTCGAGGGCGAGTTGAACGGCCTCGCTCTCGCCCGCGTGGAGGTGCACTCGGGTGAAAGGGGCGATTTGTCGCAGGTGACCAGGCTCTGCTCCTTGGCGTCCCGCAGGAGTGCGGTGTTCCCGGGCGAGCCGGATCCGCCAGCAGGCACGGCGCGACTCTCCTCGCACGCCACCACCCTCCTGGATGCCCCAACGTGCTGGCCCCAAGTACACGCGCATTACTGTTTTTTTATAGTAGCGGCCAGCAGACCCACCGATTCCGCGGGCCCCCTTGATGCCCTACTCTGACGACACAAGAGATTTTCACTGCGGCATTGTGCCGTGGTATCCGAGTGAATCTCCCCACCCGGGAGCTTCCATGCGCGCACACCGTCACATCCGATCCGCGGTCGCGGTTTCGGTCGTGTTACTTACCATCCTGGCCGGATCCACCGGCATGGCTGCCGCCCCCAGCGCGTCGGCCGCGTCGAGTGCCACCACTCTCTCATTGAGCCCGAACACCGGCCCGGCCGGCTCCACACTCACCGCCAGCGGACGCGGATTTCCGCGAAACACCGCGGTCACGGTGACCATGGGAACTACCCGTCTTGCGGTTCAAACCAGGGCGAACGGAACCTTCAGCGCCGATCTGACGGTTCCCAACACCACAACCAGCATCCTGCCGGTGACGGCAACAGTAGGCACCGTGACGGCCAGCGCGTCCTTCACCGTCAGCTTCGCCCCCGTCTCCACCGCGGTGGACCCGGCAGCCACCACCACCCTCACCCAGCAGGCCATTACAACGAGCGCCCCAATCAGCGCGTCCCGTCTACGTTTCGGGGTGGCCACCCCGGGCGGCGCCCTGGCGAATTCCGAACTGGACGCGGTCGCCACTCTCGTAAACGAGAGCCCCTCGATCGTGATGTCGTACAAAGACTTCAACCAGGCCTTGTCGATCGCCGAACTCGACTCCGTGCGGGCGCGCGGAGCCACGAGCCTAATCACCTGGGAACCCTGGGTTTGGGGCGGCGGGCTAAGCCAGCCGGCCTACTCTTCTACTCGCATCACTGACGGCACCTACGACACCTACCTCACCCAGTGGGGCCAGGCCCTGGCCGCCTGGGGGCAGCCGGTGATGCTTCGCTACGGCCATGAGATGAACGGCAACTGGTATCCCTGGGCGGATAGCGTTAACGGCAACGCCCCGGGCGACTACGTTGCGGCCTGGCGCCACGTGCACGAAGTCGTCGCCGCAGCCGGAGCCACCAACGTGTCCTGGGTCTGGAGCCCGAACATCCCGTACACCGGTTCGACCCCGCTGGCCGGCCTTTACCCCGGCGCCGCGTACGTCGACGTCGTTGCGCTGGACGGGTACAACTGGGGTACGTCGGCGGCCTGGAGCACCTGGCAGGCACCAGCGGCCCTCTTCGACACCGGGCTCGCCCAACTGCGCGCACTGGCGCCCGGGAAGCAGATCATTATCGCCGAAACCTCGTCCGCCGAGGCCGGCGGGTCGAAGTCGAAGTGGAACACCGCCTTGGTGGCCTACCTGGCGAAGCAACCCGACGTCACCGGTTTCGTCTGGTTCCACTTCCTCAAGGAGACCGACTGGCGCATCAACAGCTCCACAACCTCCACAAGCTCCCTCACCAAGGCACTGGCGGCGCGCTCGGTGAATTGAGCCGCCAGGTTGGTGACAGCCGACCGCTGAAATANGAATTGAGCCGCCAGGTTGGTGACAGCCGACCGCTGAAATAGGAAGAACCCCTGGTTCTGACGAAGATGTCAAAGTCGCCACGAACAAGGAAGTGCTCTTGTCCCACGCTAATGACCGATTGAACCATCACGGAAGGGCTGTGCTCGTTCAGCGCGTCATCGGTAAAGGCCAGCCAGTGACTCATGTTGCGAAGGAACTCGACATCTCGCGGCAGTACTCCCACCGGTGGATTACACCGATACCGCACCAAAGGCGACGCTGGCCCGGCCGCCAAGTTGTCCGGGGCGTAGTTATGAGAATCGGCGCGCCGCAAAATTCCGGCGAACGCGGAGGGATCCAAGACATGGGCGTGAGACGTCTCGTATCCCTAGGGTTACAAGGCAACTTCGCGGATCGCACTCGGGCGGGGTAAGAACTTGCCACAGCGTGACGAGACGTGCGATCGGTGCCTCGGTCAAGCCCCGGCATAGACCTGCGCTTAAGGTGACCCGATAGCATCGTCCTTTTGTCACAATTCGCTCGGGTCTTTAGATACTGTCCAACCGAAATCGGCGTGGCAGATGTATGCTTTAGATCAACGCGAATTTTCGCGTATGTCATCGGGATTGTTACTTTCGGCAAAACCTGAGACGTAACTTCATGTGCGGTTATGCGCATGGGCAAGTACGTCTTCTAGGGTCCGAGGAATATCCATGACTAATCCCCGTCTTATAGACCGCCTCCGTGGCGGTCTCATTGTGTCCTGCCAAGCGCTTCCAGGCGAACCCCTGTTCGCTGCCGGAGGCGGCGTGATGCCGCTCTTCGCGATGGCCGCTGAGCAGGGAGGGGCAGTCGGGATCCGGTGCAACTCCGCGCGTGACGTCCTCGAAATCAAGGCGGCTGTTGGGCTTCCTGTGATCGGTCTCATAAAGCACCAGTACCTGCCGTACGAGCCATATATCACCGCCACGATGACTCAGGTGCAAGCTCTTGTGGCCGTGGGCGCAGATATCGTGGCAGTGGATTGCACTCTCCGTGAGCGTGTGGACAAACTCAGCCCGGCTGGCTTCATTGCTCAGATCCGGGCCGCATTCCCGAATCTTGTCCTTATGGCAGATGTCGCCACCCTCAAGGAAGGCTTGGCCGCGGCCGAGTCTGGTGTCGATTTCGTGGGGACCACGCTAAGCGGGTATACGCCCCAATCCCAAGGGGCCCCCGGTCCGAACTTTTCGCTGGTCGAACAGTTGGTGGCCAGGACTGCCGTGCCAGTCATCGCTGAGGGCCGGATCCGCACTCCGCTGCAGGCCCGCCAGATGATCGATCTGGGTGCCTTCTGCGTGGTGGTCGGCGGTGCAATTACCCGGCCACTGGAAATTACCACGGACTTCGTAACGGCTCTCGCGTGAGCGATCGCCCTTCCCTTCACCCACGACGGAGTCGTCGTGCCCGAAATGAAAGGAGCAACAGTGTTTAAGCAACTCCAGAAGGTCGGAAAAGCATTTATGCTACCGATCGCCATCCTTCCAGCCGCCGGCCTCCTGCTCGGCATCGGCGGCGCCCTGTCTAACCCGAATACTGTCAAGGCATACCCGGGATTGGACAACGCGATCCTGCAGGGAATCTTCGGCGTTATGTCCGCCGCCGGGGCGACGGTCTTCACTAATCTTGCTCTTCTGCTGTCTATTGGGCTCTGCATCGGCTTGGCGAAGCGCGACAAGGGCACCGCGGCCTTGGCCGGCATCGTGGGCTACCTGGTGATGACCGCCACCATCAAGGCGATGCTGGACATCTTCAAGCCTGGCGCCGAGCCTGTAGACACAGGCGTAGTCGGCGCTCTGGTCATCGGCGCAACGGCCGTATGGCTGCACAACCGCTACCGCAATATCGAATTGCCGGCCGTCCTTGGTTTCTTCGGTGGATCCCGTTTCGTGCCGATCGTGACTGCGTTCGCAGCGATCTTCGTGGGAATCTTTTTCTTCCTCGCATGGCCACCCATCCAGCAGGTAATGGTCAGCGCCGGCACGGCGATCGCGGGCCTTGGGCCGATAGGAACGTTCTTCTACGGGTTCTTGTTGCGTCTCAGCGGAGCTGTTGGCTTGCATCACATGATCTACCCCATGTTCTGGTTCACGTCTCTGGGTGGAACCGAGATCGTCAACGGAGTGTCGGTTGACGGCGCACAGAAGATATTCTTCGCCCAGCTGGCCGATCCCAATCACGTCGGAATGTTCACCGAAGGCACCCGCTACTTCGCCGGCCGTTTCGCGACCATGATGTTCGGCCTTCCGGGAGCCTGCCTGGCAATGTGGCACTGCATCCCCAAGGGCCGTCGCGCCAAGTACACGGGCCTCTTTCTCTCCGTGGCTCTGACCTCATTCATCACGGGCATCACTGAGCCCATCGAGTTCATGTTCTTGTTCGTCGCACCGGCGCTGTACGTGTTCCATGCCGTGCTCGACGGTGCATCCTTCTTCATCGCTGACATCCTGAACATCAGTATTGGAAACACTTTCTCCGGCGGAGTGATCGATTTCATGCTCTTTGGCGTGCTGCAGGGCAACGAACGGACCAACTGGTTGCTCGTGTTACCTATTGGCGTGGTCTGGTTCGCCCTGTACTACTTCTCCTTCCGCTTCGCGATCAAACGGTTCCGAATCGGCACTCCCGGACACTTGGAGGACACTATCGCCAGGGATGCAGAACCGGCTGCCCCGGAAGGCGCCGCCCTCGTCCCGGCTATGGTCGGCGACCTCACCGGCCAAAGCGCAGTTCAAACGGAAGCCGCAAAGGTCTTGGAAGCACTTGGCGGTGCCGCCAACCTTGAAGAGGTCGACGCCTGCATTACACGCTTACGCGTATCCGTGAAGGACCCCGCCAAGGTTGACAAGACCGCGTTGCGCAGGCTCGGCGCCACGGATGTCTTTGAAGTCCAGGGCGGCGTTCAAGCGGTCTACGGCGGCAAAGCCATCTTGTACAAGAACGCTATCAATGAGAGCCTCGGCCTCGACGACTGAAGGAGCACGACGATGCAGAACCCATTCAAGAAAAGGGGCGAGTCCGTCTACAGTCCGGTCGCAGGGCGAATCGTTTCTCTGGACGAAGTCCCGGACCCTGTCTTCGCACGGCGCTCCGTCGGTGACGGTTTCGCCATCGAGCCGACCAACGGATCGTTCCGCAGCCCGGTGGATGGCGAACTTGTCCTGATGGCGGAGACACGGCATGCCTTCGCTGTCCGCACCGACGCCGGGGCGGAGGTCCTGGTCCATATCGGAATCGACACCGTCACTCTCAAAGGAGAAGGGCTAATCGGACATCGGAAGGTTGGCGAGCGGGTTGCTCGCGGGGACGTCATCATCAGTTGCGACCTCGACGACATCAAGATGAAGGTGCCCTCGATGGTCACCCCCGTCGTTTTGATGAACGGTGCCAAATTTGCCATGAGCTCGCCAGACCTTGAGGCCAATGGTGAGTCCGTGATCACGGTCCGGCGGAAGTAAAAAGGTAATCATGGAAGGAAACGCCCGCGAATCGCCCGCAGATGAGGGTTGCCTTGCGGCGCCCATGATTGCCAGGTCGGCCGGCGAACGCGATCCAGAAACGGTCTTAGGTCTGTCGACCGGTTTTTCTCCCCCAACGGCAAACGTGAATCTGCGCCGATGTGAAAAGCCGCGTTTTTGGGCAAACGGGCCCATCACGGCCCTATGCCAGGATTCGGTGCCTCAATTGCATCTGTCCATTCATGAAGTCCTGAGTCCAGCGAAGACTGCGGGGCAGAAACGAAACGAGCACGACGAGGAGACTCGCCACCACAAACGAGACTGCCAACATTTTCAGGAGCGCACCCGATGGAAGTGAAGCCATCCACGCAAGCGAGCATCAAACGGGTTTACAACAACAATGTGGTTCTCGCCATAGAGTCCGACACGATGGAGGTCGTGTTACTGGGCAAAGGTATCGGATTTCAGCGCCGTCCAGGGGAGACCATCGACACCTCCTTGGCCAATCAGCGCTTCGTAGCTGACGGGGCCTACCGCGCAGCCCAGGTCGCCGGGCTGCTGAGTGAGGCACCCCTGGACCAAATCGCCTTGGCCCAGACAATCACTGAACTGGGTCATGCAACACTCGGCCTCGAACCGCGACAATCTCTGATGATCCCGGTCCTGGACCACCTCACCTTCGCAGTGCGTCGGGCTATAGAAGGAATTCGCATCGATTTCCCGCTCCGTTGGGAGGTGGCCCAGCTCTACCCGTCCGAAGCAGCCTTGGGGCGTCAGGTGGTGACCTTGGTGTCCGAACGACTTGGGGTCCGACTGCAGGACGATGAGTGGGTGGCCTTCGCCCTGCACTTCGTCAATCAGCAGTGGACGAAGGGTGACTTTTCAAGGACCGTCGTCATGACCGAGACTATTGGCCGAGTATTTCTTCGCCTGGCGGAGCGGTGGGGTCAGCCCATCGACGAGAACGCGAGCAGTGCCGCTAGATTTGTGACGCATCTGCGCTACGTGTTCGCCCGAGCCGCCGCCGACGAACAGCTTCACAGCTCCCATCAGGATTTGCTTGCAGCGGTACGGCAGCTTTACCCGGAAGCCGTGGAGGCCGCAATCGACATCGCCCAATTGATTGGCGATGCGATTCACCGAGTAGTCTCCATCGATGAAATCTCATACCTCGCCCTCCACACGGGACGCCTATACGCCGAAATGAAGGAGCCATAAATAACTTTGCGTGATTTCCGACGCCGCAGGCTTTTGGCTGTAGCGCAGCCAAGAATCCTGGTCGTGCGCCAAAAGGAATGAAAAGAGGCGGATGAGCATGAAGCCCTCATATGACCAGTGACGCCCGAAGACCGACACGTGACACGGGTCAGGCGCTCTTGAGTATTTGAGGCGGTGAGCACCACCTAATCGTGCGGTTGAGCACCACCGATCGTGCGGGAGCGCGCCAATGGTGGTGTGGTTGGGAACCACTGACGGCCTCCGTCATCGATTAGGCGGTGGCCAGTGCGGTGTGCTCCCTCATGTTGTAGGTGCCGGTCTCGACCCAGATGGTGTTGTGGATGATCCGGTCCATGATTGCGTCCGCGTGAACACCGGACCCGAGGCGCTGGTGCCAGTCCCAAATCTCCAAGACGGTACTTTCGCAGTGCTCTAACTTCGTGGTGCACCGGATCCAGAACCCGGAAGACCTCCAGCACGTCCGACGAATGACTCCTTTCATATCCGAAGCGGTGCTCAGCCGCCTGCCGTCTCTGCCAAAACAGCACGCACTGATCTTCGGTAATTCAGTGAGCGTGCCCACGACATTCAAAGTTCGCAACGCTAGCCTTACACCGAGAAGCGACGATGCAAAGATCCGACACGTCTGGTTCGTGGAGGACGCATCGGTTGCCGCACTCTGAATGAGTGGGGGAGTGCCGCTCGGCCGGACTGGTGGGTTTCGGCCGGGCTGATGTAACCGGTCTTATCGGGGACCCCATGAGCCGGGGCTGAGTCCTCAGATCAACAAGTCAGTGGACAGCTGTTTACGCCAGCAACGCGTTGGCAGGAAACCGGGGACGGTTCAACCCGGCATGTGATTGATGTCATAGCTATCAGCGACTTTGTGCGGGACTGCCCCATCAGTCCTGGTTGCTGAACACCGCGTCAAACGAAGTCGACGCTGGCGTCCAGAGTAGTGCCCGAATGAAAGCGAGCGCTTCCGGGGCACCGCGAAGTCGGTCCATACCGGAGTCCTCCCATTCGATGGAGATGGGACCGGTATAGCCGATCGTGTTCAGGGCGCGGAAACTGGCTTCCCAATCCACGCTGCCGTGACCCGCCGAGACGAAGTCCCATGAGCGTTTCGGGTCGCCCCACGGTAAATGCGATGAAAGCCGCCCGCGACGGCCGTCCTTCGGCAGCAAAGTGGTGTCCTTGCAATCCACGTGATAAATCCGATCGGCAAAGTTATGTATGAACGCCGCAGGGTCGATGTCCTGCCACATCAAATGTGAAGGGTCCCAGTTCAGGCCAAACGCCGGACGGTGTCCGATGGCTTCAAGCGTCTTCTCCGTCGTATACCAGTCGTAGGCAATTTCGCTTGGGTGAACTTCAAGGGCAAACCGCACACCATTGTCATCAAAGACATCCATAATCGGATTCCATCGGTCCGCGAAATCTTCATAACCCGCCTCGATGACATGCTCCGGTACCGGCGGGAACATGGCAACGTACGGCCATATTTTTGAGCCCGTAAAACCCACCACGGTGTCGACGCCAAGCCTGCGAGCGGCGATGCCGGTGAGTTTGAGCTCCTGGGCGGCGCGCTGGCGAACGCCCTCGGCTTCACCGTCTCCCCATACTCGCGAACCAACGATGGCCTGATGGCGAAAATCAATGGGGTCATCGCAGACGGCCTGGCCCTTGAGATGGTTCGAAATTGCAAAGAGTTTCAGGTTGTGGCGCTTGAGAATGTCGAGGCGTTCCTGAAGGTAAGCATCATCTTCTGCGGCACGCCATACGTCGAGGTGTTCGCCTGAACAGGCGATTTCCAGGCCGTCGTAGCCCCACTCGGCTGCATACTTCGCGACCTGCTCAAGCGGCAGGTCGGCCCACTGACCGGTGAAAAGGGTGACGGGTCGAGACATGTGTTCCTCCTTCGTGGTCAGTATGAATCTACTGAGTTAGGGCTGCGTCGAGGACGCTGAGGCTGTTGTTCGTCACAGCAGTAGTTCCGTCAGTAGGACCCACGACGTCGACCCATCGGCCGGACTGTGCGGAAGTCAACACTGCATCTGTGATGATCGCAGCCCGTAAACCGTCGACAAACGTGGGAAGGCCATCGACATTCTGGTCCTGAAATGAAGCATAGGCATCCGCTGTAAAAGCGTTGAAAGCATCTTGATATCCCTTCGGATGCCCGGCAGGAAGATGTGCCACACGCTGGGACGACAGGGCGGACAGCTCTGCGGAGCCAGAGTAGATTGTGCTTTCACTACTCTGGTTCGAAGCCGTGAACTTTCCCGGGTGCTCCTGGTTCCATCGGTATGATTCCAGTTCCCCATCAAAGGAAAAGTGGAGCCGGTTCTTGCGCCCATGGGTAATCTGACTGGCGATGAGCGTGCCGGATGCGCCGCGATCTGTCTCAAACAAGATGGATGCGGCATCTTCGGTCGACCCGCGTTCAGGATGTGATCGCGAGAGCGCTGAGACGAGTCTGGTGATGCGGTGCCCTGTCACGAACTCCATCAGGTCGCACCAATGAACGCCGATGTCAGCAAAGGCACGCGATGAGCCGCCGACCTTCTCATCGACCCGCCAGTTTGTGGTTGTGGGCAGTGCGAGCCAATCCTGGAGATACGAGCCGTGGAGCAGGTGCATCTCTCCGGCCGAACCGTGTGAGATGCGCGACCGAATTTCACGAACCGCAGGGTAATAACGGTAGATGAACGGAACGGCAGTCGGTGTTCCAGAGATCCTGGCGCGGCTCACCAGGTCTTCCGCGTCTGACACCCGCGTCGCCAACGGTTTCTCGCACACGACAGGTTTTCCGGCTAGAAGAGCCAGCCCTGCCTGCTCAGAATGAAACGCATTCGGTGTGCAGACATGAATGACATCCACCGCATCGGACTCGATCAAGGCGCGGGCGTTTGGAGCGAAACCGTGGATACCCAACCGAGCCGCAGCGCGAGCGGAGCTGTCGGGCGAAGAGCTCGCGATCAGTACAACCTCACAGCCGGCTGCCCGGATTGCCCGGGCATGTACTTCTGCCATGAAACCACCGCCGAGGATACCGGCTCGGAGTCGGGGCTGCATCAGCTTGAGGCCTTTTTGCTCGACAGGGCGACGGCGACAATGATGATGGCGCCACGAACGACCTGCTGCTGACTCACTTCAAGGCCGGCGAGGATCAAACCGTTGTTGACCAGGCCGATGAAAAGCGCACCGAAGAGTGATCCAATGATTGCACCGCGGCCGCCGAAGAGGGACGTTCCCCCAAGAATCACAGCAGCGATGACTGAGAGTTCATCACCGGTTCCCCACTGGAAGCGTCCCGACTGAAGTCGACCCGCGTAGAGCATGCCTGCGATGGCGGCCACGAGCCCGGAGAGGAGTAAAACGTAGAATTTGATCCGGGCGGTGTTGACTCCAGTAAACATGGCTGCCTGAGTATTCCCACCCGTAGCCCGAACTTGGCGGCCAAATTTCGTCTTGTTCATGACGACCGCGCCAATGGCCACAACGACCACGGCCCAAATCAGAAGGGACGGAATCGCGCCGACATTACCGCCACCGAAGATCTGGATGAACGTGGCATCGGCGATCGGCACCGGTGCAGAAGCCGTGATCCAGCGAGCCACGCCCACAATGAGACCGAGCATTCCCAAGGTCACGAGAAAGGACGGGACCTTGAGCCATGCCACGAGTCCGCCGTTGACAGCACCGACAACGAGTCCGACCAGGAGGCCGGCGAGAATGCCCGGTACCAGTCCATAGGAAGACACGGCCAGGGCAGAAACCACGGAGGACAGACCCGCGACAGACCCGATACTGAGGTCGATTTCGGCGGTGGCGATCACGAATGTCATTGCCACGGCCATGATCGAAATGGTGGCCGTCTGGCGCGCAATGTTCAGGAGGTTGTTGGCACTCGTGAAACCGCTGTCGCCCAGGAGTACGGCGAAGAGGATAAACACCACTACAAAACCGACGTAAATAATGTTCTGACGCCAGTCAAAGCGCTGAACAATTCGAAAACTGCGGGTCATTTGCGTAGTCAGCGTAGACATTTATGCTCCTTGCACAGCGAGTTGAAGGAATTCTTCAGATGGGATCTCGGCCCGCGAAAGATCGCGAACCACTTCGCCATCTCGGAGAACGAGGATGCGGTCGCTCACCGATAGCAGTTCCGGAAGTTCGGACGAAATGATGATGACGGCCTTGCCGTCGTCGGCAATCTGGCGAACCATGGCCAAGATCTCCTTCTTGGTACCGATGTCTACGCCAGCCGTGGGCTCATCCATCATGAGGATGTCTGGATCAGTGCCGAGCCATTTTCCGATCACGACCTTCTGCTGGTTTCCACCTGAGAGCCTCGAGACATCCATTGTTTGGTCGGCGACCTTGATGGAAAACTTGCCAATGATCTCTTGTGCTCGTATGGCTATCTTGGAGGAACGCAGGAGCGGACCACTCTTGAGTTCGTCGAGAAGAGGAAGGGTGATGTTTTCCTGCACGGAGTGCTCGAGCACCAGACCCTGAGCTCGGCGATCTTCGGGGATGAGTGCGAGCCCGAGGGAGATCGCGTGCCCTGGATTGCGAATGGATGCGGTCTGTCCATTGATCGTGATGGTTCCAGCGGAGGCCCGATCGATTCCGAACAACGTGTTCACGAGTTCCGTGCGACCGCTGCCCATGAGACCTGCCAGACCGAGAATTTCTCCGCGGTGCAAGTCGAAAGTGACATTTGACAGACGTTTGCCGGAAGCCAAACCGGTCACGGTCATCACGGCATCCGTGCTGATCTTCGCGCTGCGGTCTTCGTAGGCCATGATTCCGGACATTTCTCTTCCAACAATGGCCGCGACAATCTGCGCCGGAGAGACATCGGAGAGTTTTGCGGTCAGAGCTTTCTTGCCGTCACGAAGCACGGTGATGCGATCGGCAACCCGGTAAACCTCATCCATGCGGTGTGAAATGTAAATGATGGAGATTCCACGGGCCTGGAGTCGCTCGATGAGTTCGAAGAGCGCATTCGTCTCGTGCTTGGCCAGCGACGCCGTGGGCTCATCCATGATGAGCACACGGGCGTTCTGGGCCAAAGCTTTGGCGATTTCGGTGAGCTGCCAGAGCGCCGTGGGCAGATTCTCGAGCAGGCTCGTGACGTCGACGCTGACACCCATGTCCACGAAAATGGCATGCGCTTTCTCACGGGCGAGTGAATCATTGATGAGACCGAATTTGCCCATGGGTTCAGCCGTCAGGAAGACGTTTTCCCAGACGGTGAGGGTGGGGATGAGGCTGAACTCCTGAAAAACCATACCGATGCCTGCAGCCCGCGCAGCGAAGGTGTCGGTCAAGGAGACTGTCTCACCCGCAACCCTCACCTCGCCGCTGTCACGCTGATACACGCCCTGCAGTATCTTCATGAGAGTCGACTTGCCCGCACCATTTTCACCAGCGAGAGCGTGCACTTCACCAGTGACCAGTTCAAAATCGACCTCGCGAAGAACAGGAACTCCGCTGAAGGCCTTGGTGATGCCGGACATCTCAACTGCGAGCACAGGAGTCGTGGACATCTGGTTTATTCGACCCTTCCGGTCTCGCGGTTGAGCTGAGGAACCTTAACCCACTGCCCGGACGCTGCCGAGGTGAGAATGGCGTGATCGACCAAAGCAACCTGGTAGCCATCGCCGAAGTCGGGGCGAACAGGGTCACCACCTGCAATAGCGGTGAAGAGGTCATGGGCTTCGATGATCTTCGTTTCGCCATAACCGATACCCAACGCAGGGATGGGCCATAGATTGGCGCCACTGGGGTGGTTGGGGCCGGTGTATACCGTGCGGAATCCGCGACGATCGTTTTCATCGCTCTTGAAACAGACCTGAAGTTCGTCCCTGTTCTCGTAGTTGAAGACGATGGACCCCTCCGAACCATGGATTTCGAGGGTGATGAAGTTGTTGCGACCCCAGGCATTACGCGTTGCTTCTACGGAACCGATGGCTCCGCTGGCGAACTTCACAAGCGACAAGACCTCGTCTTCTACATCAACGGATCCCATTGGTCCGCCATCGGTTTTGGAATTCCCGAGCGAGTCGGCACCAGCCTGCTGCAAGGGGCGTTCCGTGATGATGTTGGCCGTCAGACTGCTCACTTCGGTGATCTCACCTGCGAGGTAACGAGCCATGTCAAGCACGTGGGTCAGGATGTCGCCCACAGCGCCTGAACCGGCAATTGACTTCTTGAAACGCCACGACAGGGGAGAGTTTGGGTCGGCCGACCAGTCCTGTAAGTACGTCGCACGAAGGTTCAGGATGCGCCCAATGGCGCCTTCGTCAATATATCGTTTCGCCAGAGCGACAGCGGGGGTTCGGCGGTAGTTGAAGGCCACCATGTGGACGCGATCGCTTCCGCGTGAGGCTTCGTACATTCTCTCTGATTCTTCCACTGTGCGGGCCAGTGGCTTCTCGCAGATGACGTGCTTACCGGCTTCGAGAGCGGCGATGGCGATCTCCGCGTGAAGATTATTAGGGGTTGCGATGTCAACGAGGTCAATCTCCGGGTCATCGATGATGGAGCGCCAGTCACTTGTGGACTTCTGAAAACCGAAGCGCGCCGCAGCGTCTGAAGCCAGGTCATCCGTGGCCTCCGCGATGCTGTGTTTGACCGGCATGATGTCGGTGGGCCAGTAAAACATGGGGACAGCCGAATAAGCCAGCGAGTGGGCCTTGCCCATGAATCCGCCGCCGATGAGGCCAACATTGATTCTCTTCATTGTGAATTCCTTGTCGTTTTAGGCGAAAGCTTTGGAAAGGCTGCAACCTAGCTGTTTCTGGCAAAGCGTGAAGTCCGTGGGGCCGGCAGCAAAAGTTGAAATGTCTGCTGCCGGTCCCACGGTTGGAAGTGCGTTTTATTTCGTGTAAGCGCTCGAGATCGAATCAGGTGCTTCGACCTGGTAAACCGTCTTCCACGATTCGAGGACGTTCTCGTGCGTCACCGGGAGGGCGCCGAGGGCAACGAAGTTCGGAATGTCTGCCTTGCCGATGAGTGCCGCTGCGCCAAGACGAGCCTCCGCTACACCCTGGTCATAGGGGCGCTGAGCGCCCAGGCCTACGATGAGCTCGTCCTTGGCCAGAGCAATAGCAACGTTGGTTCCGAGGTCTTCGGTTGCAATCTTCAGGTCCGGGCGACCGGACTCACGGGCAGCGGCCATGATGCCTTCGGCAGGAACGTCCCAAACTCCCCAGATTCCGGCGAGGTTCGGGTACTTGGTCAGCAAGGCGGTGGTGGCTGCCTGCGCGTCGCCAGCGAAGTCGGGGCCGCCGATACCCTTCTCTTCAACAATGGTGATGCCGGGGTACAAGGCAATCGTTTCTTTGAAACCCTCGTAGCGCTGTGCTGTCACGAAGAACTCCGCGTCGTGGAAGACGAGACCGATCTCGCCTTGGCCGCCGAGAGCTTTGGCCAAAAGGTGAGCTGATACGACACCGTTGCCTTTATTGTCGGCGGAGACAACCGAAACGTAATCCTTGCCGCCGACAAAACCAGCAGGAACGTTGTCCATGAAGACGAGCTTCACGCCGGCGTCGCGAGCCTGTGCGTACGCGGAAGCGGTTGCCACCGGGTCGGTGGGAATAGACACGATCAGGTCGGGTTTCAACGCGAGTACGGTCTCCAGGTCAGAGACCTGCTGCTCGGGTTTGAAGTTGGCGTCTGTCACTGCAACGACTTCCATGCCCAGGCGAGTGAATTCTGACTCGAGCCCTTCCACCTGTGCAGTGGACCAGTCGTTTCCGGCGTAGTGCATAACAATCGCGACCTTGAAGTTTCCGGTCTTGACCTTGGCAACTTCGTCATCGGTCAGCGTCGTTGCATCGAAACCCGCGGGTTTTTCGCCGTTCGGACCAACACTCAACACCTGTCCCGACAATTCGGACAGTGCCGCGTCTACCTGCGCCGACACATCAGCGTTTTCACTGCTCGCGGTTCCGGTGGCTGCTGTTGAGCATGCTCCAAGACCAAGCATCAACGCTGTGCCGAGGGCAAGCGCTGCAATTGATTTCTTCATTGAAATAGCTTTCTTTTTGTGGGAGAGGGGGGATTAGTCTCGAAGCGTGTTGCTAGTGGGCAAGAACGTCATCGAGGTACCGCTTACTGATGACGGCGGCGTCGGTGGGGTCGCCATCGTATGAATCCAGTTCGACCATGAGCCAGCTGTCGTAGCCAGCTGATCGAACTGCTGCAATCACGCCAGGAATATCGATGTCTCCCTGTCCAAGGGGAAGAAAATCACCGGTGGCGTATTTGTAGTCCTTGAGGTGTACGTGGGCCAGACGCTCGGCGTATTTTTCGATCAGTTCAACCGGATTTCCGCCACCAGCAGTCAGGTGGGCGGTATCGGGACAGAACTTGATTGTGGACAGACCCATCAGCCGTTCGAGGGCGTCCGGCCCCTCAACGATGGTTCCGAGGTGAGGATGGTAGGTGCAGTCCAGACCAAAGGAGGCGGCGATCTCCACAACCTGGTCAAGGGCACGACCCAGCTTGGCCATATCGTCTGGCTGCTCGCCTCGAGCGCGCTTGGCGCCACCGCCCACAACCAGCCTGGTGGCGCCGAACTCCGAGGCGAGCTTGGCCGACTGGGAGATTTTGTGAAGCTCATCTTCGAGGATGTCGTCATAAATGAAGTTGGCGCCGGTGTAGACGGCAACGAGCTCAAGCTTGGCCTTCTTGAAAGCATCAATCAGCACGTCTGGCCGATCGGCATATTCGGCGAGATCTCCGTCGAACACCTCTGTCCCCTGATAACCAGCGGATGAGATGTCCGAGATCGCTTCGAGGGTATCGCCGTTCGCACGATAAAAGAGGTCTTTCACAGCCGTGACGCCGGAGGGATGCCCGACGACCCCGCCCCATGTAATGGTCGAGTAGCCAATCTTCATCGATGTGCCTTTCATAAGTAAAGCTCCACTGCCCTGTGGCATTGATCTCATGGTGATTCTGTGTGTGGATCGATAATGACAGTGAACAATGGTCTTCTGTCGAAAATCAACATTACGTTACCTACCTGTTATCAACTACTGTCGATAACAACCAGATCAGGGGCAGATCGTTGCGTCCGGCGCCAGTAAAATTCGGGGATGGCTGAGATTCAAATCAAATTCAACGGCTTCAGTGCCGCAGCCCTTTTTCAGCTCCTACGAGATGGGCAGCCACGAACAAAGGCCGAATTGGTGACAATGACGGGCTTGGCTCGATCGACCATCCAGCTCCGCATCGACACTTTGCTTGATCTGGGCCTCATTGCACCTGTCAATGATGCCGTTTCTACCGGTGGTCGACCCTCAGCCCAAGTAGCCCTCAACCCCAAAGCCCGTGTGATTGCGGCCGTGGACTTTGGGGCAACGCAAGCGAGCCTGGCTCTGACAGATCTGGCAGGCGAGATCCTCGGCCGAACATCGTCAAAAATCATCATTGCGGATGGTCCTGAAACATGCCTCGGCTGGATGGTTAGGACAATTCGCTCAGAACTCGCATCTCTCCGCCTCAAAGAAGCGGATCTGATCGCCATCGGAATTGGTCTCCCCGGCCCCGTCGAGCACTCTACCGGGCGCCCTTCGAACCCACCGATCATGCCAGGGTGGGATGACTTCGATGTACCTGGCTTCGTCAACCACCATCTCACAGCGACCGTCCTTGTCGATAACGACGTGAATATCATGGCGCTCGGAGAGCAGAAGTTCGCCTGGCCCGACATGGAGAACATCATCTTTCTGAAGGCGTCCACGGGGATCGGCTCCGGAATTATCAGCAGCGGCGTACTCCAACGGGGCGCCGAAGGTATCGCAGGAGATATCGGGCACGTGCAAATCGCCCGCGGTCAGAACGTGCCCTGTCGCTGCGGCAACAGCGGTTGTTTGGAGGCTATGGCCGCTGGACCAGCGTTGGCTCAGCGACTAGCCCTCGCCGGAGTCGAATACAACGGCAAGTCCATCGCTGTTCTCAGCGACGTGGTGGCCGCCACAAAGGCTGGCGAATTGGCCGCCATTCAGGCAGTTCGACAGGCGGGCCGCGATATCGGCGAAGTCCTCACCACCTGCGTCAGCGTCCTGAATCCCTCCATCATCTCGATCGGGGGTTCCCTCGCCTTCGCCGGCGACCATCTTCTTGCCGGCGTTCGCGAAGTTGTCTATTCGCGCACGATGCCGCTGGCCACGGAACATCTCATCGTGGCACAATCTCGAGCCGGTGCCGACGCCGGCATTATCGGAGCCAGCGTCATGGCAATCGACTTCGCCCTCTCGTCCGCGAGCATTGACGCGATGGCGGCCGCGCTGGAGTCTGCAAACAAATAGCGAGCACTTCGCCAGGCAGTTCTTACCAGGAGCGGTCACTGCGAGAAGATCACCGGCGCGCTGCCGATGAATTGCACAACCTGGTAGGACGTGACCATGGAAATCCACTTGCAGATGCACGACGCATGGATCTGGATCGTTCTTGGCCATCGACCTAGATGTACCGCCCAGAGACGTTAGTTAAGCGGTTGATGGGCGGGTATTTTCCGATGGCGGTGTGGGGCTTTGTGGTGATCGTATTCGTGGATCCATGCTGGCAGCGCGTTTCGACGGGCTGATTCTGAGGCGTAGAAGCGCAGGACGTCTTGGACGAGAAGGGTCCACCCGTGGCAGCATTTCTCCGAGCCATCGATCGGGCCGAGCAACTCATTGTGAGCGATTCAGCCGAGGTGGAAAGACTCCTTGCCCTATACGAAGAGGCCATGGACCCCGCCACCCTGGAAGCCCTGATCCCGATCATTCAGGCGCACGTCTCAGCCAGCTCACAACCCACCGAATCCGGTTTCGAGAAGTCCGTCGACTTCCACTTCCAAACAGGGTTGGTGGACGATGCTCCCGCATTCTCCGACATCATTCCAGCCGACTGGATCGAAACGGCGCTGAAGGGTTGAACCCTTACGAGTGGGAGCCGAAGACCGCCAACGGTGATCTTCGGCTCCCATAATTTTGCTCTGATGCCGACTGATCTAGACCTTGCAAACTCCCACGAGGTTCCGAAACATTCGGTGACGACCAACCGAAACGGCTTTTCACCGCTCTGAAGAGAGCAGCGGACGGTGAAGCATCTCTCGCGATCGCCGCCCATCAGGCGCTGAACTAACCTCCTTGGGCAGTACAGCCAGCGCGGAGGAGAACGCCGACAGCCGTGACGCCCGTTTTGTCGGCGTGCACTTCGGCGTAGACGAGGCGGGTGTGGTCGTCGATGACAGCGTGCACGTAGTCATAACTGACCCGAACCTGCCCGGCTGTGTGGTTGGTGCGGGTTGACCAGGCTGGGCCCGCCAACCGCCGCCGTCGGGGATACGACTGAGCTCCTTCACGTCGATATGCCCCATCTCGCCACGGCGGCATAGAGAGGTTTCGTTAAGTGGAGGAAAATCCAGAAATCGTGGAGAAAAACGCCCTCTGCGATCTTGCGAGACCCGTGCCCCACTGCCTTTCGTAAACAGCCGACCAAATGTCCCGGAAACTCAAGGGTTTCCGGGACTTTTTTTGTTAGAGATTTGACTACCCCATCACAAACCCATCTTTTACTCCTCCCTGGAGCCGTTGAAACGGCCTTCCCATCCGGGGCGCCGACGTCGTTTTCGGTTCATCCCGATCCTCCGGGATTGCGGTGCACACCGGGACTGGGACGATCAGACACGCCAGGTTCAGGCCACCGGCGACACCGCCAGGGCTGCTGAGCGATCGCTGAAGAGCAAGCTCACGACGAGATACCTGCAGCAGCCGACGAACACGTCGCTGACGCCGGACAGCTCGTTCGGAGACTTGGCGACGTACTGGTTCGAGGCCATCGACATGGAAAATCGAATCGTCGAAGACGACCCGGAATCTATAAGAGCGCAACATGCGAACGCTCGTGCTCCCGGTGTCCCGCTGTCTCACGCTGCGAGAGATTGGCGTCGCTCGCTGCGATCACTTCATCAAGCAGCTGGCGAAGCTCTCCCATAGCCGGGCCAAGCAAGGTCGTGCCGTTCTGCGGCTGGCGCTGGAGTTGGCAGTGCGGCATGAGATTCTCCCGAGCAATCCGATGGACCACGTGTCCCGCCTGTACCGCGAACCGCATCTCCCCGATGCGCTCACGGCCCCGGAGGTGAACGTGATCCGCGCGGCGATCGCCCGGTGGGAGAGCGCCGTCAATCACATCTCCGGGCCCAAGCCTGACGGCCAGCTCAGTGCGATCATCGAGGTGATGCTCGGCACATCGGCCCGAATCGGTGAGGTGCTGGCCATTCGCCGCCGGGACATCGACATCACCAGCGCCATCCCGTCCATCCGCCTGGCCGGCACGATTATCAGCCGCAACGGCGAGCAGACCTTCCGGCAGGACCACCCCAAAACCGCCGAGTCGCGTCGCGTTGTGGCACTACCCACGTTCACCGCCGACGCGGTTCGCCGGCGTCTTGCCAATGCCGGGAGCATGGGCCTGGATGATCTGCTGTTCCAGTCCCGGGACGGTACCCCTCTAACCACCGCGAACGTGCGTCGTCAATTGCGTCACGTGCTCGGGGGAGCGGGAATCGAGGGTGTGACCCCGCACATGTTCCACCGCACGGTCGCGACCGCGGTCAACGCCAACGCCAACATCGAACTCGCCGCAGGGCTGCTTGGCCACACCGACACGAAGATTACGGTGCAGCACTACATTCAACGGAGCGAGCTGGTGAACCCGGCGACCGCCGCTCTCCTCGACCGGGCATTCGCGAAAGACGAGGAATAGAGGGCCGTCGCGGACGCCGAAACCCTCTCTATTTTTCGTTCCCCTTCTGGGAACCCTACGCGGGGCACCTCCCGCCCACTACCTTCCGTGGCCAGCGCCTCCCTGACCTTCTGTGGATTCGTTTGCTTCAAGAATCGCGCTCTTGCGCCGCCCCCAGCGGATAAAGAACGCCAGAGCCACGATGATCCCAACCACAAGGAAACCCTGAACGACCACCCAAAAGTTCCACCAACCCAAAAAACCGAATTCCATCTCGACCACGCCTCGACTCGCGGGCATTCGATTGCCCTAGGTCACGTCCCGCGGAGTGGTGGAGTTTCTCGACACCGTGCGGGTCAGCTGTTCTAGCTTAGGCGGCGGCGAGTTCGGGGAGGATCACCGCCTCGTCGAGGACCTCGATGGGGTTGTTCATGGTGGCCAGCTCGAGCATGGATGCTTCGGAGAAGTAACGGCGTTCGCCGGCTTCCCACTCGTCATGCTGCTCGATCAGGACCGACCCGGCCAGGCGCAGCAGGGCCGCGGAGTTGGGGAACACTCCGACGACGTCGGTGCGGCGTTTGATCTCCTTGTTGACCCGTTCCAGCGGGTTCGTGGACCAGATCTGGCGCCAGTGTCGCCGCGGGAACGCGGCGAACGCGAGGAGGTCGGGTTGTGCGTCGACGAGCATGGCAGCGACCTTGGGGTGCGATCGGCCGAGCATGGTCGTGACTTCTCGGAACTGCTTCTCGATGTGTTCGCGGTCCGGTTGGGCGAAGATGGTGCGGATGATCGAGGCGACCATGTCCTGCGATCCTTTCGGGATCACGGCGAGGACGTTGCGCATGAAATGCACCCGGCAGCGCTGCCAGCCGGCGCCCTGGAACACGGTCCCGATGGCCTTCTTCAGGCCGGTGTGAGCGTCAGACATGACC
>NZ_SOFB01000055.1:0-8405 GCF_004402815.1 Cryobacterium sp. Hz7 | reverse complement strand
CGCACCGAGGCCACCAAAACACCCGCCGCCGGGTCCAGATTCAGGTCCTCAACGACCGTCTTATCGACACCGAGCAAAGTCCGCCATAAAGTTAGAGACCGCACGCCGTTTTCCCGCCTATAAAGTTTCTTTCCTTTGACAGTCAGAAACCTAGACAGGAAGCGGCGTGCGGCCGTTAAGGCGCTCCGAAACACCCACGGATACAGCAGGGGAGCCGAGATTCTGCCCAAATCGTCCCCGCAATACTCCGAAAAGCAGTTTCAGACCAGAATCTCCGTCGAATTGGTCCAACACCGGGCACGGCGCTCCGCCCGGGATGAACAACATCCACAAATTGCGGTCGGTTCTCGCCTTCCGGGAGCGACGCTGCAAAACAATTCGACGGCGATGGCGTGACAGAGGGCCGGTCGTAGTAGCTACGACCGGCCCTCTTCCCTTGCACCAAGAGTGTCCTGCAATCACATTTCGCGTCTTCCGCCACAGCAAACGGTTGACGCACTTCGAATATATAACGAACGCGTAACGAAGCGCCACTTGTTCGTCATTCTTTTTTTGTCCAAATCCCCACGAGTGGGGGAGGCGTCCCGATGCCGAGTCCCTATTCTTGGAGATCAAGGATGAGTGGAGGCAGCGTGACCGATCGAGCCGTGGCCGTGGCCGCCTGGGAATCACTGTTTCGTGCCCAGGTTGCCATTATGCGCAGCCTGGCCGCCGACTTTCCGGCTCATGACATCTCGTTCAACGAGTACGACGTAATGTTCAACCTGTCCCGGGCCGCCGGGCGGCGCCTGCGGCTCCGCGATTTGAATCGGCAGGTGCTGTTGACCCAGCCGAGCGTGAGCCGTCTGGTCGACCGACTGGCCGCGCGGGGCTATGTGCGGAAGCACACCGACCCTACTGACGGCCGCGGCGCCCTGATCGAACTGACGGATGCCGGCTTCGACCTGTTCCGCCGGGTCGCTGTCCAGCACATGGGCACCATCACCGACCGCATCGGCGACACGCTCGGCACCGACGAGCTCCTGCAACTCACCGCCCTCTGCGATCGCCTGCATGGCGAGGACTGACCTGCACCGCCCAGGTTGCGCCGCCTTGACGGAACCCGGCGCGCCGCGTCTCGCTGCCCTGTGCAGGGGGCGCGAGCGGGCGTACGGTGATCCGCGAGGAGGTAATTCCCATGCATGCAGCACAGGGAGACCGGGTCGTCATCCGAGGAAAGACGGTAGAAGCACCGGACCGGCACGGTGAGATCGTGGAGGTTCGCGGGCTTGACGGCGAACCTCCCTACCTCGTGCGGTTCAGCGAAGGGCATGAGAGCATCCTGTTCCCCGGCACGGACTTCATGATCGAGCACATCGAACCTCGCTAGCACAGGATGCCGGAGGGTGCGACACACGCATCCGGCCAGGTCAAGGGGGTACTGCGCCCACATCACCTGAGTCAACTTCGAAACACGCGTTGCAGATCGTGGCGGGTACAAAATCAGGAGCTTCAGCCATGAGAATCACGTGTCCGTTTTGCCACTCGACAGCTCGCCTGACGCCGAACCCGGTGCACGCCGCACACCGCGCCCTCCCCGTCTACGTGCTGACCTGCTTCGGCTGTGATCGCGCCAATGTGCGCCCCGAGTCGGCGCATCTGCCTCGGCCGGACCTGGCCGTTCGCTGATCCGGCGGCCGTCACTCCTCGGTCAGCGGGCGTCGAGGCGGCCGATCAGCTTGTGGGTCGCTGTCATGGCGCCGCCGAGCACGGCCGGTATACCGCCGCCGGGGTGCACCGATGCCCCCACCCGCCACAGCCACGGGCGTGCCCGGCTGGTGTACCCGGGGCGGTGGAACGGCCCGCTCTGCCAGAGCGGGTTGGTGGCGCCGTAGAGCGCACCACCGGTGGAGCCCCAGCCAGCGAAGTACCGCGGATCAAGCACGACGTGATCACGGAACAGCTCGCTGATCGGCCGGTCCAGGCCCACGGCGGCGCTGACCCGCGCAACCTCACGCGCCACCCACGGGCTGTCAAGGTCATAGCGGCGGCCGTCAGCGGGCGCGGTGAGAAGCACCGCCACGGTGGCCCGGTCGTTGGCATAGACCTCGTGCGGCCGGTAATAGTTCAGGAAGGCCATCGTCTGCTCGGGCACAGCCCCGGCATCGAGACTGCGGTGCAGGGCGGCCGGGTCGTCGGGCAACACGACGGAATGCGTGGCGGTGCCCTCCGGCAACGAGGTCTCAAGCACGGCATAAATGGCCACGCCGGAGCAGGACAGCTTCTGTGGCCGGACCGGCGGCACGCCGAGCAGCCCGTCGAGCACCCCACGGTCGAGCCCGCTCACAATCACGTCGGCCGGATGCGTCGCCGTCGCCGTGGTCACGAGCCCTTTCGACACGGCTGTGACGGGCTCGCTAATGCGCACGACCGCGCCGGCGTTCAACGCGAGCCGGTGCAATGCGAGCGGCAGCTCGTTCACGCCGCCCTCGGGAACCCACACGCCGTCCCTGGCCATGATCGCCGGCATGCTCGCATACAGTGCGAGGGTCCGCCGGGGAGAGACACCGGCATTGAGGGTGTGGATGGCGATGACCTCACGCAGGCCTTCGGGCATCCAGCTCAGGCCGTCGAGAAAGCTGCGCGTGGTCAGGCGGGTGCCGTAGAGCCGAAACACGTTGCGTACGGCCGGCAGCGATGCCGGATCGGCCGGGTCGGCGGTCAGCATGCTCGTGAGTTGAGGCCCGAGACCACCGTGTTCTTTTTCGAACCGGGTCCAGGCCGCGTGCCACGGGTGACCGGCGGGCACCGGCAGGACGGCGTCCGCTCCCCGGTAGAAGTACCGGCCCACCTCAGGCAGTCTCCGCAACGTCACCGCGGCCACCGCGGCGGCTTCGGCGGGAACAGAGCGGCGGGCGCCGAGCGCGTCGTAGCGGGCCAGCAGCTCCTCCCAGACCAGAGGGAAGGTGACCAGCGCCGGTCCGGTGTCCACGTGCTGCCCGTCGATTTCGAGTCGTCGGCTCTTGCCACCGATCCAGTCGGAGCCCTCCAGCACCGTCACCGAATGGCCGGCGCGGGCCAGCAGCGCGGCGGCCGTGAGCCCGCCGACTCCCGCGCCGAGCACGACGATGCGCTGCGGGGTCAGGTTGATCTTCCTGCGGGATCGTGTCATAGGAGCTCCTTGAGCAAAAAAACTGCCACGAGCTGGGCCCCGGCGACGGAACCTGCGACGTAGGGGAACGCGATCGAGTAGCGGTACATTCGGCGGGCCGTCATCGGCGTGGGGCTGCGCCCCAGCGACCCCACCAACCAGCCGGTGATGAGCGCATTCACCACGGCGACCGGCCAGTTGATCAGCGCGAAACCCACGGTGGACAGGGCCCACCACGCGCCGCTCCACACCACGGAGCCGCGCGCGCCGAGATGAACGGCAGTGGTTTGAATTCCGGCTGCACGATCCTCGTCGATGTCCTGCACCGCGTCGTAGGTGTGCTTGGCCACACTCCACGCCATGAGTCCGATCGCCGCCGCCCAGACCGGTGACTCACCGAGGGCGAGAGGCACGAAGACCAGCGGGAAAGCGTAGGCGGCATTACTGAGCGAGTCGAGGTAGCGCCGGGCTTTGAAACGCAGCGGGGGTGCCGAGTAGAAGATGAAGATCACCATGTACGCGGCGATCCAGGCGAGCGCCGCCGCCGGCAACGTAGCGAGGAAATACGCCACGAAAGGCGCGTTGGTCAGCACGACTCCGAGCACGATGGCGCGGGTTTCCGAGCCGAGGATGCGGGCCCCCTCGAGGCCACCCTTGCGGGCGTTCCGGGCATCCGTTTCCTGGTCGAAAATGTCGTTCACACCGTAGATCAGCAGGTTGAACGGCAGCGTCACCCAGAGGAGCAGCGGAACAATCTCCCACCGCCACAAATCCCCGACCAGCCACATGGCGATGACGGTGGTTCCGATGGTGTTGACCCAGAGCACCGGTCGGGAGATCTGAACCAGGCGGGTGAGCACTTTCTCACTCTATCGCTGCGAGAGACCGCGTTTTTTCGGGTGCCGACGCCCGTGCATTTCGGACAAACAGGAAACCCCCGCAATCTGCTGATTGCGGGGGTCCAGATGTGCGCCCGAAGGGATTCGAACCCCCAACCTTCTGATCCGTAGTCAGATGCTCTATCCGTTGAGCTACGAGCGCAGGCTGCCCAGAGCTAAGTACTCTCTGACAACTTGAAAACTATAGCAGTTATTCGGGGTGCTCCGGCGCGAGAACCGGACCCGAGGTGCGGATTCCGAGCCAGGAGGCGAGCCCGGCGGCGAACATCAAGCCCGCGACGACGACCATCACGCGCTGGAATCCCGGAACGTCGAGCGTAGTTCCGATGATCGTGCCGGCCAGAGCCACCGCGACTAGACCGGCCACCCGGGCGACGGCGTTGTTGATGGCCGAGCCGATGCCTGCCTGCTCGGGCCGGATGGAGCCGAGGACCGCGGAAGTGAGCGGCGCCACGGTGATGGCCAGGCCGAGGCCGATCACGACGACGGCCGGCACGACCTGCGACCAGAGCGCGATCGGCGGCACCGCCCCGAGTAGCAGCAGGAATCCGGCTCCTGCCACCATCGGGCCCACGGTCATAAACGCGCGCGGTCCGTAGCGGCCGGCCAGGGTGCCGAACAGGGTCGCGAAGAGCAGGAGCATGGCGGTCGCCGGGATGCCGGCGAAACCGGTTACGGTCGCCGAGAAGCCGCCGACCTGCTGCAGATAGAGCGTGAACACGAAGAAACCGAGGCCGAGGGCGGCGTAGAAACCGACCGTAGCGATGTTACCGACGCCGAAATTGCGGATCTTGAACAGGCTCAGGGGCATCATCGGATGCGGCGCGCGCGCCTCCCACCAGAGGAACCCCGCGAAGGCCAGCAGCCCGACGACAAGCGGCACGAACACGACCGGGCTGGCCCAGCCCAGCCGCCCCTGCTCGATCAGGGCGAAGACCGGACCGCCCAGCCCGAGCGCGGCCAGGCCGGCGCCCCACGCGTCGATGGGGGCCGCCGGACGGGTGCGCACCGGCTCGTCCAGGCCGGCCAGCAGCACCAGGGTAACCATGATGGGGATCACGTTGAGCCCGAAGATCAGGCGCCAGCTGAGCGTGTCCACCAGGATGCCGCCGAGCACCGGACCCATGATGCCCGCGATGCCCGTCCAGCCGGTCCAGGCCCCGATCGCTCGAGCCTGCGCCGCCCCCGAGAACGTCGAGGTGATGAGCGCCAGGGAGCTCGGCACGAGCAGAGCCGCCGCCACGCCCTGCAGCACCCGGGCCAGCACGAGCGCACTCCCCCAGGGTGCGACCGCGCACGCCAGCGAGGTGATCCCGAACCAGACCAGCCCGATTCGGAGCACCCGCACCCGGCCGAACGTGTCCGAGAGTGACCCGGCCACGAGGATCAGGGCGCCCAATGACAGCAGGTAGCCGTCGACCGCCCATTGTTGCAGCACCAGACCGCCGCCGAATTCCCGAGAAATCGCCGGCAGCGCGACCGTGACGATGGAGCCGTCCAGGAACGCCACGAACGACGCCAGAATGGCCACGATCAACACCCGATGCTCTCTGGAAATCACTCTCCCAGTTAACCCGATTCGCGGCCCGATCGAAGGCCCGATCCGGAGGGCGCGGGCCCCGGTGTGGCCCTAGACGAGGTCTGGGGCAGGTGCAAAACTGACGCCATGACCGCGATCCGCAACACCCAGGCATCCTTCGAATACGCCGGCCTTCGGGCCATGTTCATCAATTGCACCCTCAAACGAAGCCCCGAAATCAGCCACACACAGGGCCTGATGAACCTCAGCATCAACCTGATGCACGAGCAGGGCGTCCACGTCGAGAACATCCGGGCCATCGACCACGACATCGCCTCGGGCGTCTACCCCGACATGACCGAACACGGCTGGGCGACGGATGCCTGGCCCGCCCTGTTCGACAAGGTGCGCGCCTCCGACATCGTCGTGATCGGCGGGCCGATCTGGCTCGGCGACAACGGCTCGGTCACCAAGCGCGTGATCGAACGGCTCTATGCCATGTCGGGGGAGCTGAACGACAAGGGTCAGTACGTCTACTACGGCAAGGTGGGCGGGGCCGTCATCACCGGCAACGAGGACGGCGTGAAGCACTGCGCGTCGAACGTGCTCTATAGCTTGCAGCACATCGGCTTCACGATTCCGCCGGCGGCCGACGTCGGCTGGATCGGCGCGATCGGTCCGGGCCCGAGCTACCTGGACCCGGGTTCCGGGGGGCCGGACAGTGACTTCACGAACCGCAACGTGACCTTTATGACCTGGAACCTGATGCACCTGGCCGCAATGCTGAAGGCAAACGGCGGCATCCCCGCCTACGGGAACCTCCGCGCGGAGTGGGACGAGGGCGAGCGGTTCGGATTCCAGCCGAACCCGGAGTACCGATAGCGGCGTCGACGCGCCCGAAGTGAGGACACCATGACCGCGACCCCGCGGAGCCGCTTGGAGGTGCGGGTCACCGGCGGGATCGTGCGCGGCGTGGACGACAATGGCATTCGGCCTGGCGCGGCATCCCCTACGCCGCGCCACCCGTGGGCGAGCTGCGGTTCCGGGCCCCGCAGCCGGTGAGGAGTGCCTGAGTGTCAACGTGCTTCGGCCGGCGTCGGCGTCGCGTAGACGGCTGGGCCGCCCGGTGATGGTCTTTATCCACGCTGACCACCGCCGCGGTAGCCGACCTGACCCAGGCGGCCGTGGCGCTGCAGGCGCGCACGCCGGATGCCAGCCCGGGCACCTTCTGCCTGATCCCGGTGATCGACGTGGATTTCCTGCCCGAGCGGCCGCTCGACGCCTTCCGTCACGGGACCGCGCACCGGGTGCCGCTGATCATCGGCACCAAAGAGCGGGAGGGGTCGCTGTTCCGAAGCCGGGTGGACATCCTGCCGAAGTCGCCGACGCGTATCGCGGCCATCTTCGACCACGCCCCGGTGAGCCCGCACGACGCGATGCGCTCCGTCTACGCGAGCCTGCCGGCGAAACAGTCGTCGTCGGACTGCGGCGGGGATTTCGTGTTCTGGTATCCGAGCCTGCAGATCGGCGACTTCCACTCCCGGGTCGCGCCGGTCTATACGTACCGGTTCGACCTGGTCCCGCGGCTTAAGCACACGCTGGGCATCAACGCCACACACGGAATCGAGCTGTTCGCCCTGTTCGACCACGTCGACGGCCCCACGGCCCCACGGCTCGGGCCATGATCCTGCTCGGCGGGCGGGAACTCTTCATCAACGCGGGCGAACGGATGCGCCTGCACTGGCTTCGCTTCGCCTGCACAAGGCGGCCCGACGACACCTGGCCGACCTACTCGGAAACCGACCGGCTGACTCTGAGACGAGGTCGATCGCATCGAATCGGATCCGCGAGGAGAGCGGCGGGCGGTCTGGCAGGAGTTCCTGCCGAACTTCTAGCGGGTAGCGGCGGTTGAGCCCGTCGGCGTGAGCTCCCCAGTTGAGCTCCCCGGCACTCCTGCGTCGGCCCCCTGGCCGAACGAATTCGACGGAGATTTTGCTCAGAACCGGCCCAGAACATCCGTTTGGGCTCGAAATCGGTAAAATCTCCGTCGAATTCGTTAGGGAGCCCGGGTGCCTGAGGGGCGCGGGTGCCTGAGGGCGCGGCAACGGATGCCGGTGCGTAACCGACTCCACGGCACCGCCCCAAGCAAATTACTTTCTACAGTAATGTGAGACTTCTTGACTAAACATTCGTATACGTATACTATTGAGGCATGGCTGGAGCCCCCACTCCGCACCACCCCACCGCCTCACCGCAGGCGGTGCCTTCCCTCGCGCAGGCACCCCGTGCACAGTCACCCCGNCAGTCACCCCGTGCACAGTCACCCCTCGTGCAGCAGCTGCAGCAGGCCCGTGACCTGGCCGCAGCCGTGCTCGACTCGGTGTCTTTCTCCCTCCTGGGCGAGGCGGACGCGATGATGGTGCTGGGCATGGTTGAAGACCTCGGCCGTCGGGTCGATGCGGCCAGGGTTGCCTCCGCCGCCGACATTTCGGTGCGGTCTCGGCGTATCCTGGGCCATGAGTCCCTGGCGTATAAGAACGGGGCCAGCAGCGGCATCGACCTGGTCACTCGCCTGACCCGCGTCTCGTCGCGTGAGGCGAATCGGCGGGTGCGCCTGGGCGAGAACGTGACCCCGCGCCGGGCGGGCACCAGCATGTTGCCGCCCTACTACCCGGCCGTGGCCGACGCCCTCACCGCCGGGGACCTCGGCGTGGACGCGGCCGAGAACATCGTCACCGCCCTCGACCAGGTCGCGGCCCGGGTCGCGCCCGACGAGCTCGGCACTGCCGAACGTGCCCTGGTGGCCAGTGCGACCGGCGCCGTCACCGACGACACCCGCGGCCTGCCCGGGGAGGGG
>NZ_SOFB01000023.1:0-46418 GCF_004402815.1 Cryobacterium sp. Hz7 | reverse complement strand
TATTCCTCGTGCGACCAGCCGGCGTCGCGGGCTTGGTCGCCCAGGCGCCGGAACGCGTCGCCGATCCTCGGGGCGCGCAGCGCGCGGGCGCAGTACTCGATCTGAGATGCCGTCGCGCTCATGCGATCAGGCTCAGATCAGTCAGGCCGCGACCGGTGTCAACACCAAACACGTCGTCGTAGGACGAGAGGCTGGCTGTCTCGACGAAAGCGACGTGAGCCTGGGGTCGTTGATGGCGGCGCAGCGTCTGAAACTGGCGGCGCAACACGGCCGCCTGGACGACGTGGTCGGGGTCGGTGACGGTCAACTGCCTGGCCCAAGCGCGGTCGTGGGAGGTGACGGTGACACCGTTGTGAGCGACGTGGATGCGCTCGAGGTCAGCGGTCACGTCCACAAGCCTGCCGATCAAGGCCGGCGCGACGGAGTAGTCGTTCGAGTGCACCCGAACGTAGTAATCCCGCGGCAGCCGAACCGTGTTGCGGAACAAAACATCTGGGACCACGGGTGAGAGTGGGCGCATCGCGGCCCGGTCCTGGGCGATCAGGTCGATCGGACTGGCCCGCCGTGAGCGGGAGTGCCGCGCGTTCGCGATCGGCAGCCAGGCCGCCATCTGTTCGTTGAAGTCCTGCGGTGAGGCGAAGCCGCGGCCCGGCATGAACGACGAGCGGAAGAACCGGTTGCGGCGCTCGACCATGCCCTTGGACTCCGGATCAAGCGCCTTGAGGAGCTTGATCGCGGTGCCCAGCGTCCCGGCGAACGCGGCCGTAGGCTCGGTGAGTTTGCCGCGGCCGATGCCGGTCTCGTTGTCCCAAAGCAGCCGTTTCGGCACCGCCTGCGCGGCTTGCAGCAGAGACCACATCCCGCCGAGCAGATCGGGTGTCTTCCGCGACGGCAACATCAGCGCCTGGAAGAACCCGGAGAACGTCGACGTCATCACCAGCACCGGCGGCATGCCCTCTTGCCCGTGTCCCAGCGGCAACGGCTCGTGCGGGAACCACAAGTCGCACTGGACCTGCCGGCCCGGCTCGTGAACGAGGCGGTCCGCGGGATCCGGCGGGACATACTCCGGCCGGACGCCGGCGACCTTCTCGCGGAACACCGACGCGGACCCGGGCCAGCCGACGCGCTCGGCCAACGTCGACGCCGGCATCGACGGCGTCACGGCCAACAACGCCCGAACCTGCGGGGCGAACGCGTCGAAACTCGACCCGACAGCGGGCCGCTGGTACTTCGGCAGCCGGTCCGTTTCCAGCGCCCGCTCCACCGTCCCCCGCGAGACGCCGACGAGCCGCCCGATCTCCCGCTTCGAGTACTCACCCGTCGAAAACAGTTGGCGTATCTTCGCCCAATCGTCCATATTGATCACCTTCCATACTGGTCGGTGGTCCTGTTTTCAATCGGCGTTAACAAGCGGGCGGAACCGACTGCGCACGTGCTCCGGAGCGGAGACAAGTATCGCCTTGATCTGGTTGATGGCAATTGTGCGGGCCTTCATCGCTGAACTGCGGGCGGCACGGAGGACGCGGAGGCATTCAACGGGGCCGTCCTTGGTTTTCGGCGTCGACGTGCCTCGTCCGGCCAAGATNCTCCCGCTTCGAGTACTCACCCGTCGAAAACAGTTGGCGTATCTTCGCCCAATCGTCCATATTGATCACCTTCCATACTGGTCGGTGGTCCTGTTTTCAATCGGCGTTAATGGTCCTGTTTTCGGTCGGCGTTGACAAGAGTGTGACGTTCGTGCCGTAACCGGTTCCCTGAGTTGATACTCCGCCGTCAGACGGCAGAGTCGAATCGGCGAAGGCAATGCCTTCATCGTCCAGGATGACTGAACGCGACTCGACAATGCCCGCAGCGGGTGCTGCAATCGCATTGTCGCCACAGATGTGTCCCTCTTCAAGAACAACGGTTTCTGTGCCGAACCCTGTCGTCTGCACGCTTACGGTGGGGGTTTCGGTCAGAGTACAACCCCACTGCTCCATGACCGACTCCCAGGGCACTGTGTTCCAGTAGGTTTCGAGCTCGTCGTTATACGCCGCGAAGTCTGAGTCCGACGATCCGGGCGTGTGCTCCGGAACGGGATTCTCCGCGACGAACACCGCAACGACACTCTCTGCCTCGGCCTGCTCAGATGCGCTGACCAGTGAAGTGTCTGGCTCATAGGTCTGGATCGGGTCAGCAGCCGTAGTTGAGGAGCTCGCCGACGCTGGCAAGGCGCTTCCGAGTACCAGAAGCGCGCCGGCCGAACCGACGGCCACCGCACCCCATGCTTTTCGTTTCCTATCAAAGATCATTACAAATACCCCCTGCCATGTCTTCGACGACACCACTTGACGTCGATACAGACGTGATCAGAGCAAATCACCTCTCCCGTCCTCGGCACAAGGACCGGGTAAGGCCAATATCTGCGTGGACGAGCGCCCAAAGCCGACCGGACACGTTCCCGCCGGGGAATGTCGGTGCGACGATCCCCTAACGGGCGCGGTAATCGACTTCGCCAGGAGTCGGGCCCATATCTAGAAGGGCCTCAACTTCCATGGTTGCAAAGCAGCCACCGCGATGCACGACTTCTAACCACGCACCGCTCACGTTTCCGTCCCACGAGGAGGCGTGCATAACCAGGCCCTGGCCGGCGAACCGTCCAGTAGTCGGCACGTAAACGAATGTGCGGTGAGGCGGTTTCGGGTTGCTCTCTCCGTGCCTTCTGCCCTGCTCATCGATGAATGCATAGGCCATTGCCATGCCGCGCACCCTAGGTCGAGCCGCCGACAGCTCCCCAGCCGCCGTTTTTTGGGTAGCACCACTGCGCCTGGCGGTCTCCCTCAGTGAAACCGGCGGCAAATGCCGCGCACAGGAAGGGTGCTGCCGCGCATGTATCCCGCGACGAGTTGCCCGCCGGGCAGCTCCGCAGCAGACGGACGAGCTGTGCAGGCGTGAACTCACATTGTGCAATCGTGAACGGAAAATGACAGCCTCGGAGACACGGGACGTCCACTGCGTACCCAAAGCGAAGGGACGCGTAACGGAGTTCTGCCCGGAGCTCAAACCTAGACCGGAGTCTAGAGCGGAGGTGGGTGCAATCCGACTAGGCGAAAGACCCATTGTAATAAAAATAAATCCCGATCAGCGGTTATTTTAAAGTAGGGCGGCTGGGACTTGAACCCAGGACCGACGGTTTCCGACGACCCCGCTGAACGTCTCGACCCGAGCGTCGTGACCTCGAGTGATCTCGACCTGACCGGTAGTTCCTTGCAATTTCTGAGCCAATTGTATCGACCCACTTCGACCCACCTAGGCCGGTCTCGAGGCAATAAACGGTGCATAAACGTGCGCGCATCAAGTCTGCCGATGATCCGCAACCGGAGACCGCAGAGTGGTTCTTCGTGACCGTCATGGGCTACCCGATCGGTTGATCGCGACCAACGCCGCGTTGATGGTTCCTTCGGGCGGTTTTTCCATCAATCGTCCCTAAATCTTTGAGATAAGGGCGGCGACGGAGTCCAGGGATGCCGGCACACGAGGCCTCGGCACCGGCGCTCCATTCTTCAGGGATCTATAGTCCATGACGAACTATCCAGACAAGAAGTCCTGCGCGCGCTGGATCGTAATGTTGCGTCGGGTATCGGTGACCGGGAGCTTCTTGCAGATCCGCACGAGGGAGACGGGATCGATGAGCCCGGCTTCGACTAGCGCATCCACAAACTCCAGGTCCTTTTCGTCACCGCGAACCAGCTTCGCGGCACACAGGTCGTGTGGATCGAGGCATCGGGCCAGTGCGCCGTTGGGACCGTCTGGTGCCAGCTGAACCGTGCGGGTCTCCCAGCCATTCGGGAGCACCGCGGTCGTGACGTTGACACCCTGCACGTAGAAGCCGTGGTCCATGTGAAACTGCGACCACTCCGAGGATGGCCTGGCTGCCGATGACGAGTACCTCGCGTTGCTCAGTGACCCTGGTCACTTGCCGGATCGCCTCCTCGAGTTCCCTGCGTTTCATTCCTGGTTAGCCCGCTCGATTGCTGCGACCCGCTCGCCCTGAGTGAGAGCGCCAGCGAACGGCGAGTTCTGTCGGAGTTCTCGCCCTTCCGGAGTGTCCGCGAGCATGCCCAGGATGAGTAGGTCCACGGGACCATCCACAAGCTCGGTCCAACGATCCACCCACTTCTGCCCGATCGGGGAACGAAGCCGAGCCCGAAGGCGAGCGAGGTTGTCCGGCACCACATCAAGCACAGCCTGCGGATCGGTCCTGAGCTTGTTCGCGAGAACGCGATGCAGTTCCATCGTCACCCTCTCCTCACGACGAGTGTTAACGACCTCCATGCGAGGACGGCGCCCCATCACAGCCAGGGCACGCTTGAGCGTTCCGAGCTGAATCCGGTCGTCCCGCTCGGACTGTTCCATCCGCGTGACTGTACTGGGAGCAACACCCAGATTCTCAGCGAGATCACGAACCGTCCACCCGACTGCCCGGCGCGTGTCTGCAATCGTTGTCGACATCTTAGTCCTCCTGTGTTGCATTGTACTGCAACAAGGTCGAGGGCGCTCGAGGTCGCCCCCTGACCAACAACGAAACACCACCAAACAGAACTTGACCCTCCCGGAGTGGATTCGGTATTACTGATGCCGTGTGCTCACTGGCGATCCACTAACCGAATACCCCACTCCGGATAACCCGTCGGGGAGGCTGCTTCTCCTTCGTCACGGCGAGACGGAGTGGTCGAGGGATGGCAAACACACAGGACTCACGGATGTTCCGCCACTGCTCGAGGAGAGGATCTTGGCCGCGGTGCCGGAAGTTGGCCGACGGGGATGTCGCCCTGGTCGCGCATGGCCACTTCCTGCGCATCCTCACGGCCGTGTACGTGCGAATGGCCCCGCGATTCGCGTCTCAGATAACCTTGGATGCTGGATCGGTGTCGGTGTCGGTGTCGGTGTCGGTGTCGGTGTCGAGCTTTTACCGCGAGCAGCCCGCAATTTTGTTTTGGAACTGCGGACTCGAGCTTCCCGTGGTGCCCTCAGAGTCTTGAGGACGAGATCGCTTACCGGCGGCCGATGAGGCCCTTCATGCCCCAGAGAGAAGAGTAAACCGACTGCCGCTTAGTTTCGATCACTTGAACGTCCTGACAGGGCAGGGCTCTACCGGTTCAGTACGATCCGCTTCGCTCACGCTCGAATTGTAGGAACGTCGATGCAGTGCCACTGTGAGTGAGGTGGAGCTGATGCATGGCGCGCGTGCACGCGATGTAGAGCATGCTGCGGTCGATATCGGTGGCATAGACGGCGTCATTGACGTGCGGGACGATGACCACGTCGAACTCGAGTCCCTTGGCGATGTGGGCCGAGGTGATGATGATCCCACCGGTGAAGGTCTTGCTGTCGTAATCGAGGAGGGTGAGTTCGATCCCCTCCGCAGCGACGGCTCGATAGAGCTGCTCGGCCTGGTCGAGAGTTTTGCAGACGATCCCGAGCGATCGGTATTCGCTTCGCTCGTGCGCCGCGATGATGTCGAGAATGAGCGCGGTCTCGTCCTGTGGAGTGTCACAGCCGACGAGCTGCGGCGGCTGGCCATGGCGTTCAATGGGAATGAGCTTGTCGTTGCGGGAGATGTTCTGAGCGAATTCGGTGATCTCGGTGGTCGAGCGGTAGCTCTTGCAGAGCTCGAGGCAGTCGGCTTCGGGAAAGATGCTGAAAATCGTCTCGAGGTTCGAAGAGCTGAACGGGTTCACGGACTGGTTGGAATCGCCGAGGATCGTCATGTTGCAGGCGAACAGCTTCCGCAGCACCGCGTATTGGATGGGGGTGTAGTCCTGCATCTCCTCGACGAGCAGGTGACGGATGTCTTCGTAGCTGTCATGGCGTGCCGTCGCAATGATCGTGAAGATCAACGGTGCAACGTCCGAGTGCTCGATGCGCTTCCGATCGAGCATCTTGAATTGTCCGAGACGCGATGGCTGATCGAAGAACGCCCGGTACAGCGCGAGAGCGTCTCTGAAGGGGAACATTGCGCGAACCTGCTTGCGAACACCGGTCGAGTCGGTGGCACTCCATTTGCCGTCTCGGTCGAGCACGCGCTGCTTCATCAGGTGGATAGCACTGTCGGCAACCCGATCCAGTCGGGTGAAAACGGGAGAGGTGTGTCCGCTCGCGTAGGTCTCTGCGACCCAGTCGGCGGTCACCCGCTCTGAATGCTGCAGAATCCCATCGGGCATGAAGTCCTCTGCCCGGGCGGCGATCCACTCGTTCAGGGCCTCGACGAACTCCGGGGTCGCTTTGGCTCGCATCCGATCGGCGGCAGCCTGGTCGACGTCGTCGAGGAGGCCGCTGACCTGCTCGCTGAAAGTCTGGTGCTGCACGACCTTGGTGAGGAAGCGCGCGGCGATGCGGTCCAGGTCGATCTCCGCGACCTGCTCCTCGCCCAGCTCGGGGAGGACGTCGGCGATGTAGTCGGCGAAGACCTTGTTCGGAGACAGGATCATGACGTTGCTGGACGACAGGGTGTCCTTGAACCGGTAGAGCAGAAACGCCAACCGGTGCAGTGCGATGGAGGTCTTGCCGGAGCCCGCAACGCCCTGCAGGATGAGCACAGTGGCCGTCTCGTTGCGGATCACCGCGTTCTGCTCACGCTGGATCGTCGCGACGATGTTGCGCATCTTGTCATCGGCTGACTCGCTGAGCTCGCGCTGCAGCACCTCGTCACCGATATTGATCGAGCTCTCGAGCTGATATTGCAGCTGTCCGCCCTCGATCTTGTACTGGCGCTTGCCCGTGATCTCGCCCTCGGCGACCCCCTCAGGCGCGAGGAACGACGCCGAACCGGTCTCGTAGTCGTAGTAGAGACTCGAAACCGGTGCACGCCAATCGTGCACCCGGAGGTCTTGCGTCTCGGGGTCCCAGAAACCGTGCACGCCGATGTAATACGGCAGTGAGACATCCGTGTCCGTGCGTAGAAAGTCGACCCGCCCGAAGTAGGGCGAGTTTCTCAGCCGCTCGAGAGAGTCACGTAATTTGACCGCGTAATTGCCGACCGTGATCGTCGTTGAGACCTCCATGCGGGCATTCGCCTTCTCCGCGTGATCCATATCGCGCTGATGCTCCCACATCTGGCGCTTCTGTTGACCGATCGAGATGGCCGTGCGGTCGATCGAATCAACCATGTTCGCGTGCGCCGACTCCAAAAGCTCGAGCGTCTTCGCGAGGTAACGATGTTCGGCTGCCTCGTCGGTGGTAAGGGTGTCTGTCATGTGTTTCTCCTGCGGAGGTGCACTCCGGATGCGTATCGCGTCAACTGATCGGATCAGGACTGATCCCGGCGTGGCTGATCGCGGCGTGGAGGCGCATCAGAGACGTCCGAACGTCGCAACTCAACCCTAACGTATGTGTTAGGTTGACGGTTCCAGGTCCAGCTAGTGGCGTAGGAATGCCACCCCCCTGAGCACCCCTAACCTGACGTTAGGGTAGCGTTTCCCTGTCGGCTGTCCTCCCAGGTCCGGCTTCGTTCCCTGCCGGAAGGCCTCATGGCTGTTCTCACGAGTTCGCCCAAATCCACTCGCTATAAGGCCGACCCTTCGGTGCTGACCGCGCTGCGCTCTCCGCGCCTGCTCACCCGGGAGGTTCTCGCCGGCCTCGTCGTGGCGATGGCGCTGATTCCCGAGGCGATCTCGTTCTCGATCATCGCCGGCGTCGATCCCCGGGTCGGACTGTTCTCCTCGTTCGTGATGGCCGTGTCGATCGCGTTCCTCGGCGGTCGACCGGCGATGATCACCGCGGCGACCGGCGCGATCGCACTGGTGATCGCCCCCGTCGCCCGCGAGTACGGGATGGACTACTTCATCGCCACGGTCATCCTGGCCGGGGTCTTCCAGGTGGTTCTCGGGGTGCTCGGCGTGGCCAAGGTGATGCGGTTCATCCCCCGCAGCGTGATGGTCGGCTTCGTCAACGCCCTCGCGATCCTCATCTTCATGGCCCAGCTTCCCCACCTTCTCGGCGTGCCGTTCCTGGTCTACCCGCTCGTCGCCGTGGGACTGCTGATTATGGTGGCGATGCCCCGCCTCACCAAGATCGTTCCCGCCCCGCTCGTGGCGATCGTGCTTCTCACCGTGGTCGTCGTCGTCACCGCGATCAACGTGCCCACCGTCGGCGACCAGGGCGAACTGCCGAAGAGCCTGCCCGAACTGTTCATCCCCAACGTTCCACTCACCTGGGACACCTTCACGATCATCGCCCCCTACGCCATCGCAATGGCGCTCGTGGGCCTGCTCGAGTCCCTGATGACCGCGAAACTCGTCGACGAGATCACCGACACCCACTCCCGCAAGACCCGCGAGGCCTGGGGCCAGGGCGTCGCCAACATGCTGTCGGGCATCTTCGGCGGCATGGGCGGCTGCGCCATGATCGGCCAGACCATGATCAACGTCAAGGCCTCCGGCGCCCGCACCCGCATCTCCACATTCCTCGCCGGAGTGTTCCTGCTGATCCTCGTCGTCGGCCTCGGCGACCTGGTCGCGATCATCCCAATGGCCGCCCTGGTCGCCGTGATGATCATCGTGGCCGTGCTGACCTTCGACTGGCACAGCATCCGTTGGTCCACCCTGAAACGGATGCCGAAGAGCGAGACGACGGTCATGGTCGCCACCGTCGTGGTCGTCGTGCTCACCCACAACCTCGCGATCGGCGTGATCGTGGGGGTGCTCGTGGCCATGGTCGCCTTCGCCCGCCGGGTCGCCCACTTCGTCAACGTCGAGCGGACCCTGCCCGAGGGTGAGCCTGTGCCCACCGCGTTCTACACGGTCACCGGCGAGCTCTTCTTCGCCTCCAGCAACGACCTCACCACCCAGTTCGAGTACGCGGACGACCCCGACCGCATCGTGATCGACATGACTCGCTCACACATCTGGGACGTCTCGACCGTCGCCGCACTCGACGCGATCACCAACAAGTACGAACGTCACGGCAAACGGGTGATCCTCGTCGGCCTGAACGACGCCAGCACCATCATCCACACCCGTCTCGCCGGGAATCTCGGCGGCGAGTAACCGTGCACCGGAATAAGGCAGTGATGGAAAGAGGCCGCCGATGATCGCGAGATTCGAAGAACTGGACTGGCAGCCGACGCCGATGGGCGAGCTGACTCTTCGGCGTCGGATCGAGCCCACGCTGGGGGTTGAGGTCTTCGAGGTGAAGCTGGGCGAGGAGTTCCTCATGTCCAGCCTCTTCACCGTCGCGGAAAAAGAGCTGGCACACCTGGGCCTCGCTGCAACCGAGGGCGACGAACTGGCCGTGCTCGTCGGCGGACTCGGACTGGGCTACACCGCACTGGCGGCCCTGGCCGACCCGCGCGTGACCGCGCTCACCGTCGTCGACGCGCTTCCCACCGTGATCGACTGGCACCAGCGGGGGTTGCTTCCCACGTCGAGCGCCCTCACCGGTGACGCACGAACCAGACTGCAGGTCGACGACTTCTTCGCACTGATGCGCGCTGAGCCGACGCCCGATTCCCCACGCTACGACGCGATCCTGGTCGACATCGATCACTCGCCGCGCCACCAGCTGGATCCCAGTCATGCCGATCTATACACCGTTTCTGGTCTGCAGGCGCTCGCGCGTCACCTCCAGGTCGGGGGCATCTTCGCGCTGTGGTCCGACGATCCGCCCGACGACGATTTCATGGCGAGCCTGGGCAGCGTCTTCGTGACGTCCACCGCCCACGTCATCTCCTTCGACAACCGGATCACCGGCGGCACGTCGACCAACACCGTCTACGTCACCACGACCTGATCTTCGAAACATACTCTTACGTAAGTGTAGAGTTGGGGTGCTGTGATCCGGTAGCGATAGAAGCTGAACCCTCCCCCACGTTTGCAACAGGCAACGATCTTCCCGTGATCACCGCGACGAAACCAGCTGGCCTTGTCTACTGCCAGCGTCAAGGAGATAACAGCTATGAACCACACGTCCACAATGACTCCCACGCAGAGGCTCTCTGATGCGGGAGTCAGCATCTGGCTTGATGACCTGTCGCGGGAGCGAATCCAGTCCGGGAGTTTGAAAGAGCTCATCAAGACCCGCAATGTGGTCGGGGTCACAACCAACCCGACGATCTTCGCGGCGGCCCTCGCCCACGGTGAGGCATACGCCGAGCAGATCAGGGATTTGGCGGGCGAAGGTACGAGCGCGGCCGATGCGGTCTTTGAAATCACGAGCACGGATGTTGCCTTGGCGGCGGATATTCTCCGACCCATCTACGTGCAGACCCAGGGGTTCGACGGGCGGGTCTCGATCGAGTGTGCGCCCATGAACGCCCATCGGGCCGATGCCACGATCGCCGAAGCGAAGGCCCTCTGGTCCCGAATCGACCGGCACAACGTGATGATCAAGATTCCCGCTACGACTGCCGGACTGGAGGCAATCACGGCGGTCATCGGTGCGGGGATCAGCGTCAACGTGACCCTCATTTTCAGTCTGGACCGTTACCGCGAGGTGATCGAAGCGTACCTGGCGGGGCTGGAGAGGGCGAAGAGAGCCGGACTGGACCTGACCAGCATCCACTCCGTTGCATCCTTCTTCGTGTCGAGACTGGACACGGAGATCGACCGCCGCCTGGACGCCATTGGCACGGACGAGGCCCACGCCCTGCGGGGACAAGCAGGAATCGCCAACGCGAGGCTCGCCTACGAGGTCTACCAGGAATCGTTCACTGACCAGCGCGCACAGGGACTGATCGCGGCCGGAGCCAACGAACAACGGCCGCTCTGGGCCTCAACCGGCGTCAAGGACCCGACCAGGCCCGACACGATGTACGTCGTCGAGCTTGCCGCCAGTGATGTCGTGAACACGATGCCCGAGCAAACGCTCGAGGCCACCCACGACCATGGGAATGTTCGTGGTGACACGATCACCGGCTCATACCCGGCCGCCGTGAAGATCTTGGACAGGATCGCTGCCCTCGGCATCTCCTATGCCGGAGTGACCGACCACCTCGAGGAAGAGGGGCTGAACAAATTCAGGGCGTCCTGGAACGACCTCCTCCAAACCGTGCGCCTGGCCCTGGAGGCAGCCAAATGAGCGTCACGATTCGCCGCAGCCGTGACACGGAATCGGCTGTCCGACGCGCAGTCCCCCTGCTTGTCGCGGATAGGGTCGCCACGCGCCTCTGCGCCCAGGATGCAACCCTGTGGGGAGCCGCCGCGGAGGCGACCGCCCGAATCAGTCTCGGCTGGACACCGGCAGTCGCCGCGGCCCGGCCCCTCATTCCTGAGATCCTCGCCCTGCGTGGTGAACTCGCCGCCGCGGGGATCAGCCACATCGTGCTGGGCGGGATGGGCGGATCCGCCCTGGCATCGGAGATGATCGCCCGCAACGCCGGGGTCGAGCTCACCGTTCTGGACACCACCGATCCCGACCGGGTGCACGCCGCCCTCCACGACCGCCTGAGCAGCACGGCACTCGTCATCTGCTCGAAGTCGGGCGAAACCATAGAAACAGACAGCCAACTCCGCGCCTACGAGAAGGCATTTGTCGATGCCGGCATCAATCCTCGAGGACGCATCATCGTCGTCACCGACCCTGGCACCCCGCTCGAAGGCAGCGCACGCCACGCTGGCTACTACGTTTTCCTCACTGACCCCCGCATCAGCGGCCGATACTCGGCACTGACGGCCATCGGGCTGGTTCCGGCCGGCCTGGCCGGCGCCGATATCCAGCAGCTCCTGGACGAGGCGGAGGCGATCACCCCGGATCTGGCCGTGGACGCGATCGAGAATCCCGGGTTCATTCTCGGTGCCGCAATCGCGGCCACCAACCCCCTGCGGGACAAGCTCGGCTTCATCGTCACCGGGACCAGTGCCGTCGGCTTCGATCTCTGGGCCGAACAGCTGATCACCGAGTCCATCGGCAAGCGAGCAGGAGGCCTCTTCCCGTTCACGCTCGCCCCGAACGCACCGGAGCTCGACGCCCGGGAGGCCATGCACCTGCCCGATCTGCAGATCGTACGTCTGGTCGATGACGCCGACTCCTACGAGGACTCCCGGCCGGGGGACATCATCGTCAGCGGTTCCCTGGGCGGCCTGGTCCTCCTATGGGAGTACGCGACCGTGGTGGCCGGACGAATTCTGGGCATCAACCCGTTCGCACAGCCCGACATCGACGCATCGGATATGGCGACGCGCGCACTCGTCCGGATGGGATCTCAACCCGTGCCCCCCGCCCTGACCTCGGAACGGATCGAAGTGCGCGGCTCCGCCGACATCGTCAACGACTCCCACACGCTGAAGGAGGCCGTGGACTCCCTGCTGTCATACCTCGGCGACGACGGCTATGTGGCCGTGCAGGTCTATGCCAACCGCCTGGCCTTCCCCCAACTGGAAGATCTGCGCGACAGCCTGGCCACCAAGGCCCGCCGACCTGTCACCCTGGGCTGGGGTCCTCGATTCCTGCACTCCACCGGCCTCTACCAAGACGGAGGCTCGGCGAAGGGTGTGTTCCTGCAGATCACAACAACCGGATCCACAGATCTCTTCATCCCGGGTCGCCCATTCACGTTCGAGCAGCTTCTGGCCGCCCAGGCCGCCGGCGACACCCAGGATCTCCTGGACCAGGGACTCCCCGTCATCACACTGACCCTGCCGACACCGGAAACGAACCTGACCCACTTGATGGCGGCACTCGGCTGACGCCGCCCACCCGACCAGCGGCGGCCGCATCGCCCGCATCGATGCGACCGCCGTTGTTCCACCAGCGAACGAAGACCAGAGAACGAAGACCAGAGAACGAAGACCAGAGAACGAAGACCAGAGAACGAAGACCAGAAAGGCTAATCGATTCGTATGACTGAGCTGCGATTGGAAGTACTGTCCGCCAGCAACGTAGTTGCGGCCAACAACCTGAGTCTGAAGCCGGGGCAGGAGCAATTCATCACCCCCGTTTCATATTCGGTGGCAGCAGCAGCGACAAATCCGACCGTTTCCTGGCAACGAGTGGTGTTGCACGAAGACCAAGTCGTCGGATTCATCCATGGCAACTTCGACCCCGACGCCGAAGAGGAAGAATTCCGGGCGTGCCTCTGGCGCATCAGCGTGCACGCGGACGCCCAGGGTCAGGGCGTCGGGACGTTCGCCGTCGCCGCCCTCGCCGACGAAGCCCGCCACCGAGGACTCCATCGCGTCACCGTGATCTGGGAACCCGGGGCCGCCGGGCCGGAGGCCTTCTTCCACCGCGTCGGATTCACCGACGTCGGCCAGACCCGCTACAGCGAGGTCATCGGGGCGCTCGAGCTCTAGAGGCCACCGCCGCGACGACTGCAGCTCAGGCCCGAGGCCCGTTCAGGGACAGGGCAGTGGGCCGTTTGGGGAGCAGATTGTCACCCGAGGACTGCCGCCTGGCCCGTCGAAGCAGCCAGGGCGCCAGATAGGTGCGAGCCCACACGAGATCATCGGTGCGGGCGCCTCGCCAGGTACCGTCCGGCATCGGTTCGGGGTCATAGGCCTGGAGTACATTCGCGACATTGAGAGCCGAGAGCACGCTGCGGGCCACCGCGTGATGTCCGAGGGCATTCAAGTGCAGCCGGTCGGGCGCCCACATGCGGGGATCCTGAATCTCGGTCAGGGCCCACAGGTCAGCGACAACGCACTCCTGTCTGACCGCGATGGCCCGCAAATTCTCGTTGTAGATGGCGATCCTGCCGCGAACGCCGCGAAATACCGGGGAGAAGCCGAGGTCAGGACCGGTGAACAGCACGATCGTCGCGTTGTCCCGCTTGAGCCGTTCGATGGCGGCCTCGCACCGGACCGCGACCTCGTCCGGGTCACTGCGCGGCCGGATGACGTCATTCCCGCCAGCCGAAATCGTGATCAGGTTCGGGCGCAACGAGAGCACCGGCTCGATCTGCTCGTCGACAATCTGCCGGAGCACCTTTCCGCGAACGGCGAGATTGGCGTAGGCGAAGTCGTCCGTGCCGGCGCTGAGTACTTCCGCGATGCGGTCGGCCCAGCCCCGATACCCGCCCAGGCTGGCCGGTTCCGGATCGCCGATGCCCTCGGTGAAGGAATCGCCCAGAGCCACATAACGTGACCACGGATGTTGCTTGGTTCCACTATTCATAGTCCTCAGATCTTTGTCTCAACCACAAACACTACTCTTACGTTAGAGTAGATATGTGCGGTTCTTTCTGCACGAAAAGAGGTGGCTGTCATGCTTATCGGTGAATTCGCCGACCGGACCGGACTCTCTCAACGCACCGTCCGGCACTATGACGAGATCAAAGTGCTTCAGGCCTCCGGGCGTAGCGAGTGCGGATACCGTTTCTACGCTCCCGCAGACCTGGACCGGGCCCGGGTCATCCGTGCCATGCGCGCACTGTCGCTGAGCACAACCGAAATCCGGGACGACCTGGCGATACTGGACCGGGTCGAATCCGCCTCCTCTGCACCAACACCGGCCGATCGCCGGGAGCTGGCCGCAATACTGGCCGACGCCGAATGTCGCGAACACGCCCTGCGTGAACGGATCGGCTTGGCAAGCGATTTCGTGGAGATGCTCCGCGCCCTCTGACTCCCCTGGCACCAGATGCCGTGTCACCGTCCCTTCCCGAGGAAAGAATCAATGATCCATCCCCCAGAGGTGTCCAACCTCGACGTTCTGTCCGAGGCCCTCCGCCGTCGCACGTTCGCGGTGATCTCCCACCCCGACGCCGGCAAGTCCACCCTCACGGAGGCGCTGCTCTTGCACGCCCACGCGATCGACAAGGCAGGCGCGGTGCATGGCAAGGCCGGCCGACGAGGAACAGTGTCCGACTGGATGGCCATGGAGCAGGCCCGCGGCATTTCCGTCACCTCGGCCGCGATCCAGTTCGACTATCGCGACACGGTGATCAACCTGGTGGACACCCCTGGCCACGCGGACTTCTCCGAAGACACGTTCCGGGTGCTCTCCGCCGTCGATGCCGCCGTCATGCTCGTCGACGCCAGCAAAGGCCTCGAGGTGCAGACGATGAAACTCTTCGACGTGTGCCGGCAGCGCGGCTTGCCCGTCATCACCGTCATCAACAAGTGGGACCGCCCCGGCGAGGACGCCCTCGCCCTGATGGACGAGATCCGGGCCCGTACCGGCCTCATACCCACGCCGCTCACCTGGCCGGTGGGCATCTCGGGAGATTTTCGCGGGGTACTCGATCGCCGGTCCGGCGACTATGTGCGGTACACCCGCACGCCCGGTGGCGCCACGGCCGCGGTCGAAGACCGCTTCAGCCCGGCTGACGCGGAAACCGCAGAAGGGGACGCCTGGGTGACAGCGTCCGAGGAATCCAGTCTGCTCCGAGTCGAGGGCCAGGACCATGACGAGGCCCGATTCCTTGCCGGGGAGACCACACCCGTGCTGTTCTGCGCGGCCGTGCTGAACTTCGGCGTGCAGCAGCTTCTGGAAACGCTGGTCGAATCCGCCCCACCGGCCGAAGCGCGAGCCGATATCGCCGGCCGCCGCCGCCCCGTCAACGCCGCGTTCTCCGGATTCGTGTTCAAGGTCCAATCCGGGATGAACGCCGCACATCGCGACCACGTCGCATTCGTCCGCGTCTGCTCCGGAGTCTTCCACCGGAGAATGGTCGTCACCCACGCCGCCAGCGGACGGCCGTTCGCTACCAAGTACGCCCAGCAGATGTTCGGCCAGGAACGCAAAACGGCCGACGAAGCCTGGCCCGGCGACGTGGTCGGCCTGATCAATGCGGCATCCTTGCGCGTCGGAGACTCCCTCTACGACCAGGACCCGGTTGAATTCCCACCCATGCCCCTGTTCGCACCCGAGCATTTCCGGGTGGCACACCCGGCAGACAGCAGCAAACACAAACAGTTTCGGCGCGGCATCGACCAACTCGACCACGAGGGCGTCATCCAGGTCATGCGTTCAGAACTGCGCTGTGACCAGGCGCCGGTGCTCGGCGCCGTCGGACCGATGCAGTTCGAAGTCGTCGAGGACCGCATGACTCACGACTTCGGCGCCGCCATCCGTCTGGAAGCACTTCCTTACCAACTCGCCCGGCGCACCGATCGGGAAAGCGCCGAGATCCTCGGGCACGACCGCCAGGTCGAGGTGCTGCTGCGGTCCGACGGCACCCTCCTAGCCCTGTTCAGCACTCCGTGGCGGCTGCGCAACACAGTCAGGGACCACCCCGAGCTGACACTCGAGGATCTCGCCACGGGCAGCACCGCGGTTCCCACCGACTACTAGGCGCACGTCTCACCGGGTGCACAGATGGGCGGCCGCATTACGCGGCCGCCCATTCGACGTGCTGGTGACGCCGGGCCGGTTAGGCGTCGACGACGACGGAGGTGATGACCGGAATGCGGCGGTACTTGCGCTGCATCCACCGGGTCACGCTCTGGGTGAAGATGTCCTCGAGTTCGGCCCCGTTGACGGTCTTGACCTTGTTCGCGGCGGCGAGGGCGTCGTCGATCGACTTGGTTGCACCTCGAATCCACTCGTCATCCTGCACGAAGCCGCGGGCGATGAACTCCACCGGCTCGACGAGAAGGCCCGTTCGGGTATCCAGGATGCCGAGGATCGTCAGGGCGCCGTCTTCGGAGAGCTGGACCCGGTCGGCAAGGGCCTCATCCGACCCCTCACCGCCCACGGTCATCCCGTGCACGAAGACGAGGTCGGCCGCGACTCGGCCGGTGACCTTGGCGACGCCGTCGACGAGGTCGACGACCACGCCGTCCTCCACGACCAGGACCTGTTCCTCGTCGATACCGGTACGGATGGCGAGGTTCGCGTTGGCGGTGAGGTGGCGCCATTCGCCGTGCACCGGCATGACATTCTTGGGCTTGACGATGTTGTAGCAGTAGGTGAGCTCGCCGGCCGAGGCGTGGCCGGAGACGTGCACCTTAGCGTTGCCCTTGTGCACGACGTTGGCACCCCAGCGGGTGAGGCCGTTGATGACCCGGTAGATCGAGTTCTCGTTGCCGGGGATCAGCGAGCTCGCCAGAAGAACCGTGTCGCCCTCCCCGATCCGGATGGTGTGCTCACGGTTGGCCATGCGGGCCAGGGCGGCCATGGGCTCCCCCTGCGAACCGGTGCAGATGAGCACGACCTTGTTGTCCTTCATCCGTTCCAGGGCTTTGGCGTCCACGAGCAGTCCCTGCGGGATGTCGAGGAAGCCGAGCTTCGCGGCGATGCCCATGTTGCGCACCATCGAGCGGCCGACGAAGGCCACCTTGCGGTCGTGACGGGCGGCAGCGTCGATGACCTGCTGGATGCGGTGCACGTGGCTGGCAAAACTCGAGACGATGATGCGGCGCGGCGCCGTGCGGAACACGGCGTCGATGGCCGGGCGGATGTCGCCTTCGGTGGTGGTGAATCCGGGCACGTCGGCGTTGGTCGAGTCGACCAGGAACAGGTCGACGCCCTCGGTGCCGAGCCGGGCGAATCCGGGCAGGTCGGTGAGGCGGTGATCGAGGGGGAACTGGTCCATCTTGAAGTCACCGGTGTGCAGCACCAGGCCGGCCTCGGTGCGGATCGCGATGGCGAGCCCGTCGGGGATGGAGTGGTTCACGGCCAGGAACTCGAGGTCGAACGGGCCAGCCTTACGGCGCTGCCCTTCCTTGACCTCGATCAGGCGGGGCGTGATGCGGTGCTCTTCGAGCTTGGCGCTGATGAAGGCCAGAGTCAGTTCCGACCCGATGATCGGGATGTCCTTGCGCTCGCGCAGCAGGTAGGGGACCCCGCCGATGTGGTCTTCGTGGCCGTGGGTGAGCACGATCGCCTCGATGTCCTGCAGCCGGTCCTGGATGGAAGAGAAGTCAGGCAGGATCACGTTGATGCCGGGCTGGTTCTCCTCCGGGAAGAGCACACCGCAGTCGACGATCAGGAGCTTGCCCTGGTGTTCGAAGACGGTCATGTTGCGACCGATCTCACCGAGACCGCCGAGGGGCGTGACGCGCAGGCCTCGCTTGGGCAGAGGCGGCGGGGTGGACAGGTCGAGCTGATGCTTGGTCAAAGTAACTCATTTCTTGGTGCGAGGCCGGGCGCATACCAGCGTGCCGGTCTTGATATTCAGTGCCGCCCACATTAGGCGGTGCCTGGTGATGGGTGTAGCAAAATCGGGTGGACCCTGTGGGCTAGGGCTGAGGCTTCTCGTTGCCGAGGAAAACAGGGACGAACGGGTCCGGGAGGAAGTCCGCCACGTTGTTAGCGGTGACGGCCGGCTCGGAATCGGTGAGCCGATCAATGAAGCCGAAAGCGAGCTCCTGGGTTGCTGGTGCGGCCACACCGGTTTTAACGCTGAAGGGTGAAGTCACCCAGAGGGACAGGGCTCGTTGCGGATCGTTGGCGGCGACAGCATCCGTGAAGTCATCGACAAACGTCGAACGGGGTTTGCCTAACCGGCCGGTGTCAGCCGGAGCCTCGGGCTGGGTGCGCGTCACGGCGATGTAGTACCGCGCGACGGTATAGACGAATAGAAACGCCGGGCCGCCGGAGCTGCCCTCTCGCGCCTTCTCGTCCATGGCTCTCATTTCGAAGATCCACTCCGAGCGCTCGGCGTGCCGGGCCAGGAGCAAAGCGATTTTGGTGAGCATGAAGTCCTGGATCAGGTGCTGATCGGTGCGGGCCAGCGGATGAACGAACATGAGTTGCTCCTCTCCAGAGCGCGAGTGGCGAGTTGCCCCCACATCTCAACCCTACCGTAACGTAAGGGATGAGTGGCGTATTCGATGGCGGCCCGGAGCGAACACAACGTCTACCCTCCTCTTACGTAAGAGTAAGGTAAATAGGTCGCATACGCTCGACAACGCCGACGTGCGTTCCCCCTTCCGTGAAAGGTCTCGTGTCTTCTCCCGCAGCACCCCCCAGTACCGAAGCCTCGCACCTGCCGCTCAGCGACAGAGCATCGGCGGGAACGTCCCGCTCTCGTCGGCGGGTCCCGTGGACCTGGGTGAGCCTCGTGGGCGCGGCCGGATTGATCTCGGTCATGACGGCGCCCGGCCAAACGGCCGGGCTGTCGGTGTTCACCGATCCGCTCATTGCCGAGCTGGGGGTCTCTCGCACCGACATCTCCGTCAGCTACCTGATCGGAACGCTCCTGGGCGCAAGCGCCCAACCTGTGGTCGGCCGAGCCCTGGACCGGTGGGGCGCCCGCCCGGTGACCATCGCCCTCGGGGCCGCCTTCGCCCTGATCCTGTTCTCGCTCAGCTTCGTCGGTGAGATCGGTGGACTCACCGCCGGGTTCGTGGGCGTGCGCATGGTCGGGCAGGGTGCTCTGACTCTCGCGACGACGACCGCGGTCGCCCGCGCCATCCACCACCGGCGGGGCCTGGCCCTGGGTCTGACCAGCGCCATCGGTTCAGCCGGGATCTCCCTGGCCCCGATCGGCCTGGAACGACTCATCGCCCTGGTCGGAATCCACAACGCCTGGCGGTGGGAGGCGGCGGCGGTGGCCGTGATCGTGATTCCCCTTGCCTTCGCGTTCCCTCGGCAAACCCGCCGCACGGTACCAACCGGGCCAACGCCGGCATCGCCGCCACTGCCATCGACGGCCCAGATCACCATTCAGGGTCCATCCTGGACGCTGCCCGAGGCAATCCGAACGGGCATGTTCTGGCTCCTCGCCGCCAGCCTGGCCACCTCGGGCATGCTGACCACCGGACTCGCCTTCCACCAGATCGCCCTCCTGGGCGAGCAGGGGCTTAGCCCGCTGGAAGCCGCGGCGAACTTCCTCCCCCAGACGATCACGGGAATTCTGGCCACCGTTCTCACCGGCAGCCTCGTCGACCGGGTCAACCCGAAACTGATCATGGTGTTCGCGATGGGCACGCTGACGGCGACGCTCCTGATGCTGCCACTCGTGGGATCCGGCTGGACCGCCGTCGTCTACGGCCTGGTGCTCGGCGCAGCCGGCGGCAGCCTGCGCGGAATGGAGGCGGCGTCCTATGTTCGTTTCTACGGCACCGTGCATATCGGCAGCATCCGTGGGGTGGCAATGTCGATCGGGTTGGCGTCGACGGCGTTCGGGCCGGTGGCCTTCTCACTGGGATTCGACGCGACCGGAGGGTTCACCGTACCGGCGATGGTGCTGGCGCTGATTCCGATCAGCGTGGCCGTCCTGGCGCTCTTCGTGAAGCCGCCACGGCACTCCTGACTGCGTGACTACGTGACTACTGGCGGCGTAGCAGGTCCAGGAACTCGTCTGCCATTTTCAGCTGTTGCTGCAGCTTCTCGCGCCGCTCGACTGCGAGGCGGATGAAGTTGCCCAGCTCCTCGCGCACCTCCGGGTTGTCCGAGCCCGACTCGCCGCCCTGGAGTATGTCGATGACCTTCAGCAGCTCGATCATTTCCTCGAGCGAGAACCCGAGCGGCTTCATCCGGCGAATCAAAATCAGCCGCGACAGGTCTTCCTGGGTATAGAGCCGGAACCCACCTTCAGTGCGGCCGGACGCCTTGAGCAGGCCGATTTCGTCATAGTGACGAATCGTTCGCAACGACAATCCGGTCTTCTCGGCCAGCTCGCCGATGTGCATCGTTCCGGTCGCTGTATCCGCGGTCATCTGGGATCCTTTCGTTCATCAACTAACACCCAACCCTAACGTTAGAGTAGTGTTGCGAGTGTTGGCTGACACTACGGTGTGAGCCCACCCCCCATTGTCGCCTGTGACAGTGTCGGCGTGCGCATCGCGGCGCCCCCTCCCCCTTTTTTCTGCCCATCCCGGTTTCTTTCAGAGACCCACGCACTGGAGGCCCCATGGCCCTGCTCCAAAAAACCCCCACGCCCAATCGCTACCAGGCTGAACCGACGGTGATGACCGCGCTGCGCACACCGCGCATCCTCACCCGGGAAGTACTCGCCGGCCTCGTCGTGGCGATGGCCCTCATCCCCGAAGCCATCGCGTTCTCGATCATCGCGGGCGTCGACCCCCGCGTCGGCCTGTTCTCCTCGTTCGTCATGGCCGTGTCCATCTCCTTCCTCGGCGGCCGCCCCGCGATGATAACCGCCGCCACCGGCGCGATCGCCCTCGTCATCGCCCCGGTCGCCCGTGACTACGGGCTGGACTACTTCATCGCCACCGTCATCCTCGCGGGCGTCTTCCAGGTCATCCTGGCCGTGATCGGCGTGGCCAAGATCATGCGCTTCATCCCGCGCAGCGTCATGGTCGGCTTCGTGAACGCCCTGGCCATCCTCATCTTCACGGCCCAGCTGCCGCAGCTCCTGAATGTGCCGTTCATGGTCTACCCGCTGGTCGCGGTCGGCATCATCATCATGGTCGTGATGCCCCGCATCACCAAGGTCATTCCCGCGCCGCTGGTGTCGATCGTCGTGCTGACCATCGCCACCGTGGTCATCGCGATCAACGTGCCCACCATCGGCGACCAGGGCGACCTGCCCGACAGCCTGCCCCAGCTCTTCATCCCCAACGTCCCGCTCACCTGGGAGACCTTCACGATCATCGCGCCATTTGCCCTCGGCATGGCCCTGGTCGGCATCCTCGAATCGCTGATGGCCGCCAAGATCGTCGACGAAGTCACCGACACCCACTCGCACAAGACCCGCGAAGCCTGGGGCCAGGGCGTCTCCAACATGCTCTCCGGATTCTTCGGCGGCATGGGCGGCTGCGCCATGATCGGCCAAACCATGATCAACGTGAAAGCCTCCGGCGCCCGCACCCGCATCTCCACCTTCCTCGCCGGCATCTTCCTGCTCGTCCTGGTCCTCGGACTCGGCGACCTGCTCGCGGTCGTCCCGATGGCCGCCCTGGTCTCCGTCATGATCATCGTGGCCTACCTCACCTTCGACTGGCACAGCATCCGCTGGAGCACCCTCAAGCGCATGCCCAAGAGCGAGACCAGCGTCATGGTCTCCACCGTGATCGTGATCGTGCTCACCCACAACCTCGCCATCGGCGTCATCGTGGGCGTCATCGTCGCCATGGTCGCCTTCGCCCGCCGCGTCGCCCACTTCGTCAACGTGGAACGCACCCTGCCCGAGGGTGAAACCGTACCCACCGCCTGCTACACGGTCACCGGGGCCCTGTTCTTCGCCTCGAGCAACGACCTGACGACCCAGTTCGAATATGCGGACGACCCGGAACGCATCGTGATCGACGTGTCGAACTCCCACATCTGGGACGCCTCCACCGTCGCCGCACTCGACGCGATCACCAACAAGTACGAGCGCCACGGCAAGCGCGTCGTCATCGTGGGCATGAACGAAGCCAGCTCCACGATGCACACCCGCCTGGCCGGGAACCTCGGCGGCGGCCACTGAGCCCCGATCCCAACAAAGACGAGTGGCCCCGCCAGCTGGCGGGGCCACTCGTCTTTTTCCCTGTGAGCTCTAAGCCCGGATCGGGGACACTCTCGGCGCATCAGAGATGAAGCGGCCGACGCGGGGCCGCGGCTCGGCGTGGCTGACATAGCCGGTGGCCTCCGCAGTCTGACGGAACGCCAGGGTGACGTAGCCCCCGACCCCGTCGATGCGAGTGGTTGTTGATACGTAGGAATTTGAATTCACTGTGCTCCTTGCAAAGTTGCAGACCGCTCAGCGCGTCGGCGATCGTGGATCGCTGGAGAGCGCGCGAACGAGCCTTTTTGATAATTGTCAGGTTGTTGGCTTCTATGAATGCCAACCAACCCGACCCACAAACTCTACCGTAACGTAAGTGTTAAGTCTTGCGACCGATCACGAGCCCCCGTCATATCCGCCCTGGGACTACTCGGGGAGCAGCTCGAACATGACGCCGGTGTCCAGCACTCTGATGCGCAGACGGTCGAGGCTCGGCACCACGAGGTCAGCGTCAAGCTGGTCGGCCGTGTACGTTCCGACGACACCGATCGTCAGGCAGCCGGCCGCACGGCCGGCTGCGAGGCCGGTGGGGGCATCTTCGACCACGACGCACCGGCGCGGATCCGCGCCCAGTCGTGCAGCCGCCTTGAGGAACGGCTCGGGGAACGGCTTGCCGCGGGGCGTGTCATCCATGGTCACGACAGTCGCCGGGATGGCAAAGCCCGCGGACTCGAGCCGGGCCAGGCACAGCGCACGGGAGCAGGAGGTGACGATGGCCCGGCGGTTTTCGGGCAGGGACCGCATGAGCTCCGCTGCCCCGGGCAGGATCTCGACGCCCTCGAGGTCGCCGAGCTCCAGCTCGAGGACCCGAGCGATGGACCATTCGATTTTGTCCTCTGGGACGTGGCGGGCGACCATCTGCCGTGCCGGCACGCCGTGCTCCACGCCGGTGAACGAGGGCCCGAGGCCCGCTTCCGCACCCCAACGCAACCACGAGCGATTCGCGGCCCGCGTCGAGTCGACCAGGGTGCCGTCCATATCGAAGAGGACCGCATCGAAAACCCGGTCGAGGAGAACGTGTCCCGTGGTGCTCTCTATGGCGGCATCTGTGATGCCATCGGCGGTATTGAGTCCCTGTGTCATGTTGTGTTTCCTTCCGTGAAGCCGTCATCGCCAGCTTCGGTACTTTCCCAATTCTCCCTCGTCTCCGAGCTCAGCCGCTCGAGCCCAGGCCCATCACGTGGTCTCTCGAGGACACTCGAGGCCATCCCAACTGGACCGTGCACCTTGTGAACGAGCGACCGGAACAGGCCAGCGTGGCGGCATAAACGGTGGATAAACGGTACCCGTCTCGAGTGCTCGCCCATCCAATGACTGCAAGATTTGCTGATCACAAGGCACTTCGGGCGAAGCAGCCGGTATTTGAATCCAGGAAAGTCAGTTGATGGGTCTGAATCTCGCTTCTGCTGCGGAAACTAAACACCCTGATCAAGTGAAGTTTTTTTGTAGGGCGGGTGGGACTTGAACCCACGGCCGACGGATTATGAGTCCGCTGCTCTAACCAGCTGAGCTACCGCCCCAATCGACGCAACTGCTCTGACGAGTGTGCGACCGATTCTGTGGTGATCGGGTGGATCACCGGGTTCAACGATACAGGCTCGAAAGGCGGGCTCGCCCGCCTACTCCGCGCCGTGGGCGGCCGCGTCGGAGGTGACCGCGTCGATAACCGGTTCCCCGCGATACAGGCACTCAAACGTGTTCAGGGTGCGGTTGATGTCGTGCACACCGATGAGCCGGAGGGAACTGTTTTTGAGCGCGTTCAGGTCGTCGGGTGCGGCTGTCAGAACTGTCGTGAGCTTGTCGGCGAGGTCCTGAGCGTTTCCGGGCTCGAACAGGTAGCCGTTCTGGCCATCGTGCACGAGGTGTGGGAGCGCCATGGCGTTGGCGGCCACGATCGGCAATCCAGACGCCATCGCCTCCATAGTCGCGATGCTCTGCAACTCCGCGATCGACGGCATCGCGAACACCGTCGAGCGGGTGTAGGCGGTCGCCAGTTCGGCATCCGTCACATAACCCGTGAACGTGACCCGACCACTGAGTCCGAGCGTCTGCGACAGATGTTCGAGGTTGCGCTTCTGGTCGCCGCCACCGACGATCTCCACCTTCACATTGAGGTCGGGCGAGAGCAGGACCACGGCCTGCAGCAGCACGTCGATCTGTTTCTCGCCGGTCACGCGGCCAACGAAAAGGATGCGGTTCTCGGTGCGTGGCGCGAAAGTCGGCGAGTAGTTGTGGGCGTCGATGCCGCATGAGATCGCCAGCACGCCCTCGAGGCCGGTGTAGCGCTCCAGGAACTGGGCGGCTCGCAGGGTCGGTGTGGTGACCGCTTCCGCCCGGCCGTAGGTACGCCTCGCAGCCCGCCAGGCGGCCTTGATGAGGCGATCGTGCAGGCCCTTTGGGACAAGGGTGAATTCCAGCATGTTCTCTGGCATGAAGTGGTTCGTGCCGATGATGCGGATGCCGCGCTTCGCTGCCTCGATCGTGACGGCACGACCCACGTTGATGTGGGACTGGAAATGGACGACATCCGGCTTGACCGTATCAAGGATTTTCCGGGTCTCTCGCGGAATGAACCACGGCAGGGCGTACCGCAGCCAATCGTGCGGGTACCAGCGCCAGCTCTGCAGACGGTGCACGACCATCGGCTGGCCTTCATGCACCTCGGTCCACGTGCCGAACTTGCGTGACGCGGCTGGAGCCATGATGTGCACTTCGTGCCCGCGGCCCACCATCCCGGCGGCAAGACGCTCGGCGAACCGGGCCGCGCCGTTCACGTCGGGGGCAAAGGTGTCCGCCGCGATCAGGATGCGGAGAGGCTTCTTCGCCGGCTCGCGGGGGCACGACTCGCTCGGCAAATCGGTCAAATCTGACAAAAGACAATGTCCCAACGTAAGTGAGCCGGAGTTCGTCATCCGGCGATAAATCATGTTTTCGACGGCGCGTACGCTGACGAAGTCTTCTAGAACCCTATTCTAATCCGGTGCTGCAACAGCCATACCGGGGGCGGCGCGCCCACGCGGACGCCCAACGGAGTGCTTGGAGCGCCGTCAGTCGTCGGCGAGAGGGTGATACCGGGCCAACAGGAAGACCCCGACGATGGCGACGACACCCGCGACGAGGAAGGCGACAGCCGCCCACGGCGGAGCCTGTTCGATCTCGCCCAGAACGACGATGCCGATGCCGACGGCGATCAGCGGATCGATCACGGTGAGTCCGGCGATGACCAGGTCCGGCGGGCCGGACGCGTAAGCGTTTTGCACGAAGTAGGCGCCGAGCACCGCCGCCAGCAAAAGCCCGATGACGCAGGTCAGGGTCAGCCACTCGAAGTTGCCGTTCTGGGTTCGGTTGATGACGACCTTGGCCAGCGTCGCGACGAACCCGTAGAGCACCCCGGCGCCGACAATGTAGAACATCGCCTTGAACTGGGTACGCAGCTTGAGGAACGCGACGCCGAAGAGAGACAACACGACGCCGAGCACGATCAGGATCGTGATCAGGTTGCCGTCGGTGACTGGTTTGTCCACGGCGGTGAACGCGGCCACTGTGACGAAAAGGGCCACGCCGCCGACGCACATCGCGATCGCGATCTTCGACGCGCGGTTGACGGGGACCCGGGTGATGCGGGAGTTCAGGATGGACGTGATCACGAGGGCGACGGCGCCGAGCGGTTGAACCATGATGATGGGGGCGAAGGCCAGACTGGAGAGCTGGAAAACGATCGCCAGCCCGAGCATTATCGTGCCGAAGACCCAGGAAGGCCGACCGAGCAGCAGCATCAACTGGCGCGGGTTGAGTCCCCCGGTGACCTCAGCCGTTTTGGCCTCGACCTTCGTGACGCCGCGATGCTGGAATTGAGCTCCCAGCGACAGGAATACGGCACCCACCAGGGCGAGCGGAATCCCTATTGCCTGACGTGGATTGATTGCGATTTCCGCAGCCAGGTCGGTCAGGTCGGGGTTCACTCAAACGAGCCTATCGAGAACCGGCCCGTTATCCTTGAAGAATGGCCGTTCGTTCGATAGCAATTTCAGGAGATCCCGTTCTCCACTTCCCCGCCCTTCCCGTCACTGATTTCGACGATGATCTGCATGAACTCGTGCGGGACATGTTCGAGACAATGGATGCCGCGCCCGGCGTCGGTCTGGCGGCGCCGCAGGTGGGAGTGCCGCTCCGGCTCTTCACCTACAACTACCTCGATGACGACGGCCACCTGTGGCGTGGCGCGGCCATCAACCCGGAACTGTGGATCACCCCGGTTCCCTCGGGCGAGGCCGACGAGAACGAGGACGTCGAGGGCTGCCTGTCTTATCCGGGCGAACGCTTCCCGCTGCTACGCTCCCCCTCCGCCAGCCTGCGCGCGGTGGACCTTGAGCAGAAGCCCTTCGAGATTCACGCCGAAGACTGGCTGGCCCGCATCTTCCAGCACGAGTACGACCACCTCGACGGCACCCTGTACGTGGATCGCCTCGAGCACTTCTACGCCAAGATCGCCTTCAAGGTGACCCGCAAGCGTGGCTGGGGCACGCCCGGGCTCAGCTGGATGCCCGGCGTCGACAACCTTGAAGATTGACCAGGTAGGCCCGGCCTGATCCGCTGGCCCGGCGAAAGAATCAGCCGCGGTCGAGGTCCACTCCGTGGATGCCGTTGTGGAAGCGCAATGACGGGAAGATGGCCGTGACCGTGAACCCGACGCCGGGCACGGTCCCGGCGTTGAAGATGCCACCGAACATCGCGGTGCGCTCGCGCATCTGGGTGATGCCTGCCCCGGCTACGTTCGCACTCAGCGCCTTGAGGTCGTCGTCGATCGTGTACTTCGTGCGCGCGGCGAAGTCGGCGGCGTCGGCACTGTCCCGGCGAGCCACCGCACGGATGCCGTCATCCGCGACCAGCAGCTGCAGCCCGTCCTGAGTCCACGAGATCGTGACCCGAGCCTCCGTGCCTCGTCCTCCATGAGTGAGGGTGTTGGCCAGCGCGCTCTGCAGGATACGGATGACGGCCAGCTCGGCGCCCGGCTTGAGCGGGAACCGCTCGCCTGACTCGGTGAAGACCACGGTGACGCCCGCGTCACGCATGACTCGGAACAGGTCCTTCGCCGACTGCAGGCCCGGCTGGGCGGCGGAGACAGATTCACCCTCGCGCACGATCGTCAGCACGCGGCGCATGTCGGCCAGCGCCACCCGGCCATCGTCGACCAATGCCGTCGCCACCCGCACGGCGCTGGACGGGTCGCTCTCGGCCGTGTAGCGGGCACCTTCGGCACGGGTGATCAGCCGCGCGACGGACAGCACGGCCACGTCCTGAAGATCCCGGATGATGCCGAGCCGGCCCTGTTGTTCGGCAAGAGACAGTTGCAGGTCAATGCGTAGCCGTTCGGCCGCCGTGCGGTCGAAGACCACGCGCCGAGCCCGGACAAGGGTGACCAGCCAGAGGGCGAGCAGCCCGACGACGAGCACGGCCAGAACGGTGCTCACGGTGAGCCAGGACTCCACGGATGCCGCCTTTTCTGCGACCGCGTCGCACGGAAATGAACGGGATACAAAAAAGGCCACCAGGGGTGGAGCCCTTGGTGGCCTTTCGCTCCCCGACTTGGACTCGAACCAAGAACCTGCGCATTAACAGTGCGCTGCTCTGCCAATTGAGCTATCGAGGAATGTCGCTTGAACAGCTCTGTTACTTTATCAAAAGTTGGTGATCTGCCAAATCGGCGTCAACCGTCAGTAGCCGATTTGAGGGTCAACGACCCCGACGTACCGCCCATCCGCAAGGAAGGCACCCACATTCAGGCGAATCCGCTCGGCCAGGAGCGGGGCGGTCATCTCGGGCGTGTCGGCCGAATGCGGCGTGATCAAGCACCGCGCCTCGGCCCAGAGCGGATGCCCCTGCGGCAACGGCTCCGGATCCGTCACGTCGAGGGCCGCGCCGGCGATGGTTCCTGCGGCCAGCGCTGCCACCAGAGCGTCCGTGTCGACGAGCGGGCCGCGGGCGATGTTGACGAGCACGGTCTCGGGCCGCATCAGCTCGAGTTCGGCCCGGCCGATCAGGTGGCGGGTGCCGCCCGTGAGCGCAGCGGCCACGACGACGACGTCGCTGGTCTGGAGAACGCCGGAGAGGGCGTCCGTCACCACCGTCTGAGCCGCACCGGGCACCGGCTCGGTGCTGCGGCGCACCACTGTGACGTGGGTGCCGAACGGCGCGAGCAGGCGGATCAGCTCACGGGCGATCCCACCAGCGCCGATGATGGTCACGTTGAGGCCGTAGAGCGAGCGCCCCTCGGACAGCGTGCTCCAGCCCTCGGCCCGAGCGCGCTTCGGCAGCACCCGCAACAGCGCCAGGGTGAGAGCCAGGGCGTGTTCGGCGACGGGCTGCGCGTACGCGCCCTTCGCGCTGGTCCAGAGAAGGTCCGGGCGGTCCAGGCCGGCAAGCACCCCACTGAAGGCGTCGACGCCCGCCCAGGGGAGCTGCACCCACCCGATGCCGGGATACGCGTGCAGGGTGGCGCGCAGCTCGTCGGCCCGGCCGTAGTCCAGCCAGATCAGTCCGCGGGTCTCGCCGGAGAGCTCCGTCACGGTTCCCCCGGCAGCCTCGACCGCCCGGGAGAAGGCCGGTTCCGGCCGCGGCAGGATGGTGATCGGACCGGGGGCCGGTCGTCGGTGCGCCGGAAGGGGCGTGACCTCGTCGGTGAGAACGGCCTGGTGTTGCACGGATTCAGTTTTCGATGACATGTTCGTCGGATTCACTCTCGTAATCGTAGTTGTCGTCGTCGTTCTCCTCGTCCGGCGCCTCCCCCATCAGAGCCGCAGCCAGGCCGGCGACATACGGATGCCACGGGTCGTCGAACACCTCGTCGATCGTGCCCAGCCCCACCAGCACGCCCTGGTGCAGCACGGCGATTCGGTCTGCGACCCGGCGAAGCACGCTGAGATCGGAACTGATCACCAGCGCCGAGAAGGCCCGCTCGCGCTGCAGCTCGCCGATCAGGTCGACCACGGCGTCCCGGACGGTGGCATCGACGCCGGCCGTCGGCTCGTCCGCGATCAGGACCGACGGCCCGAATACCAGCGCCCGGGCCAGCGCCACCCGCTGACGCTGACCATTGCTCAGCTCGTAGGGGAATTTGGTGAGCACCGACAACGGAAGCCGCACCGCGTCGACCATGGTCGCCACTTGCTCGTCGAGGATGTGCCGGTCGTAGCGCCGGTCTCGGTCGAGCACGGGCTCGGCCACGATCTCCGCCACCGTCAGAGTCGAGGGCAGCGTGTCGGCGGCATCCTGGGCGAGGTGCCCCACCCCGAAGGTGAGCCGGGCCAGCTTGCGCCGACGGATGCCGCGGAGCCGGTACCCGAGCACCGTCGCCTCTCCCCCGGTGATCTCTGGTCGAACGTCGCCGGTGCCTCCGCCGCCGTGGCTGAACGCGGCGCCCGACAGAACCCGGGCCAGCGTGCTCTTGCCCGAACCGCTCTGCCCGAGAAGTCCGAGCACCTCGCCGACCCCGACCTGCAGGGTAAGGCCACGCACGGCCGTGAATGCGCCGCTGGCACCGTGCGGCGGGTACTCGACCGTCAGGTCACTGGTGGAGATCGGACTTGTCGGACTTGTCGGACTTGTCGGTGCGGCGCCGCGGATCATGTGTCTATCCTGCCTCACGCAGCCGGCGCAGTCCCTCCCGGCGCAGGGCCTGCTCGGCCGGGTCCGGCACGGGCAAGGAGGCCAGGAGCCGCTGGGTGTAGGGATCCTTGGGTGCACCGAGAACCTCGGCGCTGGTGCCCTCCTCGACCAGTTTTCCTCGGTACAGCACCGCGATCCGGTCCGCGACGAGGTCGACGACAGCCAGGTCATGACTGATGAACAGCGCGGCAAAGCCGAACTCCCGCTGGAGTTCGGCGAACAGCTCCAGCACCCGCGCCTGCACGGAGACGTCGAGAGCGCTGGTGGGCTCGTCGGCGATCAGCAGTGGCGGCTCCAGGGCGAGCGCCCGCGCCAGGCTCGCGCGCTGGCGCTGGCCGCCGCTCAGCTCGTGCGGGTAACGGTCGCCGTAGGCACGCGGCAGCTGCACGGCCTCGAGGAGCTCGTTGACCCGCGGGCGAGCGTGGGCGGCGTTCTTCGCCCGACCGTGCACCACCAGCGGTTCAGCGACGCAGTCGGCGATGGTCAGCAGCGGGTTGAAACTCGACGCCGGGTCTTGGAAGACGAACCCGATGTCGCTGCGGAACTTCCGGAACGCACGCTCCTTGAACCCGTTCATCTCGTGGCCCATCACGGTCAGAGAGCCACCGGTCACCCGGGTCAGGCCGGCGATGGCCCGCCCGATCGTGGTCTTGCCAGAACCGCTCTCCCCCACCAGACCGAGAACCTCACCGGGCCGGATCAGGAAGCTCACGCCGTCGACGGCGGTGAAACCGGACCGGCCGAGCCGGCCGGGGTATTCGATTCGGAGCTGGTCGGCGACGACGACCGGCGCCTGCTGCTCCCAGCCGGCCGCGCGGGCCGTGGCACGGGCGGCGGCGTGCACGACCCCCTGGCCCACGTGAGGCACGGCGGCGAGCAGCTTCTTCGTGTAGTCGTTCTGCGGCGAGCGGAAGAGGGTTTGGGCATCCGCCTCTTCGACGACCTTGCCCTGGTACATCACCGCAACCCGGTCGGCGAGGTCTGCGACCACGCCCATGTTGTGGGTGATGAGCACGATCGCCGTGCCGAATTCATCGCGGCAGCGGCGCAGTAAGTCCAGGATCTCGGCCTGCACGGTCACGTCGAGCGCCGTGGTCGGCTCGTCGGCGACGATCAGGCCGGGGTCGAGCACCAGGGCCATGGCGATCACGACGCGCTGCTTCTGGCCACCGGAGAACTGGTGCGGGTAGTAGTCGACGCGGGTTTCCGCGTCGGGGATACCGACCCGCCCGAGGACCTCGATGGCCTTCTTGCGGGCTTCCTTGCGACTGAACTGGCCGTGCGCGCGGATGCCCTCCATGATTTGCCAACCCACCGTGAAGACGGGGTTCAGCGCGGTCGAGGGTTCTTGGAACACCATTGAGACGTCGGTGCCGCGAACCTGCCGCAGCTGGGCTGTGCTGAGCGCGATGACGTTGCTCTCGCTCGAGCCGTCCTTGCTGCTGAGGATGACGGCCCCGGAGGCGGTCGCCGTCTCCGGCAGCAGCCCGAGGATGGTCTTGGCGGTGACGGTCTTGCCGCTCCCGCTCTCGCCGACGATGGCCAGGACCTCGCCGGGAGCGACCCGCAGGGTGACGCCGTCAACGGCCCGAACGGCTCCGGCGTCGGTCGCGAACGAAATGCCCAGATCGGTGATGGTGAGCACGTCGGTCATGGTCGCTCCTCGAGTCCTTCGGTGTGATGGGTTGCGGCGCCTTCCAGTCCGTCGAGACCGCCGGGGCCGGCGACGAGGGTGCCACCGGGAACGACCGAGGTCTGCGCGACGATCCCGGCCGACTGGCCGACTGCGCGGCGTCCGCGCAGGCGGGGATCGGCCAGGTCGTTGAGGCTTTCGCCGACCAGCGTAATGCCGAGCACGACGAGCACGATGGCCAGGCCGGGGAACAGTGACGTCCACCAGATGCCGCTGGTGACGTCCGAGAGGGCCTTGTTGAGGTCGTAGCCCCACTCGGAGGCGGCCGTCGGTTCAATGCCGAACCCGAGAAAGCCGAGGCCCGCGAGGGTCAGGATGGCCTCCGACGAGTTCAGGGTGAAGATCAGCGGAAGGGTGCGGGTGGCATTGCGGAACACGTGCCGGAACATGATCCGGCCGCTGCCGGCACCCAGCACGCGTGCGGATTCCACGTAGGCCTCCGCCTTGATCCGCACCGTTTCGGCGCGGATCACTCGGAAGTACTGCGGGATGAAGACCACGGTGATCGAGATCGCCGCCGCCAGCACACCGCCGATCAGGTTGGACTTGCCCCCGGAGATGACGATCGACATCACGATGGCGAGAAGCAGCGATGGGAACGCGTAGACGGCGTCGGAGACGACCACCAGGATCCGGTCGAGCCAGCCGCCGAAATAGCCCGACACCAGTCCGAGGAACACCCCGGCGAAGATCGACAGTAGGACGGCCACAATGATCACGAACAGGGCGGTCTGGGCACCCCACAGCACCCGGGAGAGCACGTCGTAGCCGCTGACGGTGGTGCCCAGCGGATGCGCGCCCCCGGGCGGCTGCTGGGCTCCGAAGGCGCCGTCGGCGTCGCGCAGTTGGCTGAAGCCGTAGGGCGCGAGCACGGGGGCGAAAATGGCGGTCAGCACGAAGAGAGTGGTGATCACCAGGCCGGCGACCAGCATCCCGCGCTGGAGTCCGATGCTCTGCCTGAGCTGGTGCACGACGGGGAGGCGGGACCAGACGCTGCGCTTCTGCCGGGCGGAGATCACGGTGGCGTCACTCATCTCAGTACCTCACTCTCGGGTCGATCAGTGCGGCGATGATATCGACGACGAAGTTGGAGAGGGCGACGATCACGGCGAGCAGGGCGACGATCCCCTGCACGGCCACGAAGTCCCGGGCCTTGAGGAACTCGGAGAGCATGAAGCCCAGGCCCTTCCATTCGAAGGTGGTCTCGGTCAGCACGGCGCCGCCGAGCAGCAGGGCGATCTGGAGGCCGATCACGGTGATGATCGGGATCAGGGCCGGCCGGTAGGCGTGCTTCCGCACCAGGCGGAACTCGCTCACCCCACGCGAGCGAGCGGCGTCGACGTAATCGGTGCCGAGGGTTCCGATCACGTTGGTGCGCACGAGGCGGAGGAAGACCCCCGCAGTGAGCAGCCCGAGCGTCAGCGCGGGGAGCACGGCATGCTCGAGAACGTCCCCGAGCACGGTCGGGTCCCCGGTCAGGATGGCGTCGATCGTGTACAGGCCGGTCTGGTTCGGCAACAGCTGCATCTGCAGCTCGGAACCGGTCGAGGCCCGCCCGGAGACGGGAAGCACGTCGAGGTAGACGGCGAAGACGAGTTTGAACAACAGCCCGGAGAAGAACACCGGCGTGGCGTAGCAGAGGATCGCGAAAACCCGGAGGAAGGCGTCCGCGGATTTGTCCCGCCAATAGGCGGCGACCATGCCCAGGGGAATCCCGACGATGAACGCGACGACGAGGGCGTAGAAGACGAGCTCGAACGTGGCCAGCCCATAGGTGACCAGGATCTCGGAGACGGGACGGTTGGTGCTGATGGTCGTGCCGAAGTTGCCGGTGAACACCTGACCCAGGTACTCGATGTACTGCACGAAGATGGGCCGGTCGTAGCCGGCGGCCTGGATGCGCTCGGCCAGCTGTTCGGGCCCGAGACGCCCGCCGAGAGCGGCCGTGATCGGGTCACCGGTCGTGCGCATCAGCCAGAAGACCATGGACACGAGGATGAAGATGGTGGGAAAGATCAGCAGAAAGCGGATCAGGATGTACCGGCCGATCCCGCCGTCAGTTGCGGGACGTTTCTTGCGTCCCGTCGCGCGGGGCGACGGGGGGCGCGTGGTCACAGTGGTCATTCCTGCCTAACGATAGGACTGTGCGATTAGAACGTGACGGGGGCACCCAGCGCGCAAGCGGCTGGATGCCCCCGGGTTTCAAATTAGAAAATGCTAACCGGTTGACGAACTAACCTTTGACCAGTGCCGCGTAACGGAACTTGAACGACGCGTCGAGCGTGTCGCTGGTTCCGGTCACATCGGGGCCGGTGACGGCAACCTGGGCGCCCTGGAGCAGCGGCACGGTCGACAGCTGCGCGGCGACCTTGTCCTGGATCTCCTCGATCAGCTTCGTGCGCTCGGCGGGATCGGCGGTGACGGCCTGCTTCAGGATCAGGGCGTCGACCACCGTGTCGCTGTAGTGGTTCTTGAGGAAGCCGCCTTCGAGGAAGAACGGGGTCAGGTAGTTGTCGGCGTCAGAGTAGTCCGGGAACCAACCGAGCTGGTAGATGGGGTAGACATCCGTCGTGCGGTCCTTCGAGTACTGAACCCACTCGGTGGTCTGCAGGTCGACGGTGAAGAGGCCCGAGGCTTCCAGCTGGTCTTTGACCAGGGCGTACTCGTCGCCGGACGACGGGCCGTAGTGGTCGTTACTGTACTGGAGGTTGAGCTTTACCGGACCGGTCACGCCGGCGGCCTTGAGGGTTGCCGCGGCCTTGTCGACGTCGGGGGCACCCTCACCGTCGCCGTAGAGGCCCTTGAGGGACTCGGTGGCACCGGTCAGTCCGGCGGGAACGTAGGAGTACACCGGGGTGTACGTGCCCTTGTAGACCTGCTCGGCGATTTCGTCGCGGTCGACCAGGTCGGCCACGGCCTGGCGCACGGCAAGGGCCTTGGCCGGGTCGGCCTCGGCGGTCTTGGCGCCGAACGGCTGGGTGTCGAAGTTGAAGACGATGTAGCGGAGTTCGCCGCCGGGTCCGTCGACGACCTTGACCTTGTCGTTGCCGCGCAGGTCCTCGATGTCGGTGGCCGACAGGCTACGGAACGCCACGTCGATATCACCCTGCTGCACTTCGAGCTTCAGATTGGAGGCGTCGGCGTAGTACTTCACGTTGACGACGTCGGTCTTGGCCGCGCCCAGGAGACCCTCGTAGTCCGGGTTGGCCTTGTAGCCGACCAGGTTGTTGAAGTCGTAGCTGGTGATGACGTACTGGCCGGCGAACGCGTTGGCGTCGACGATGTCCTGGTCCGGCGTGAGCTTCGTGGCCGAGAAGGTGTCCTCGTCGACGATGGGGCCAGCCGGGCTGGACAGGATCTGCGGGAAGATCTGGTCGTCCGCCTGCTTGAGGGTGAAGACAACCGTGGTGTCATCGGGGGCCGCGACGCTGTCCAGGTTGTAGAGCAGCGAGGAGGGGCCGTTGTCGTCCGCGATCGCCAGCTGGCGGTCGAAGGTGAACTTGACGTCGGAGGAGGTGAGTTCGTTGCCGTTGGCCCACTTCAGACCGGGCTTGAGGGTGACCGTGTACTCGTTGGGGCTGGTGAACGCGGCGGCCGTGGCGATGTCGGGCTCGACGTCCGGACTGCCGTAGGGCGTGTTCATCAAGAATGGGAAGACCTGGTTCTGCACCGCGAACGAGCCGTTGTCGTAGGAACCGGCCGGGTCAAGCGACGTGATCTTGTCGGTCGTGCCGATCGTGATGGCTTCGCCACCCGAGCTGGTCTCGTCGTCGGTTCCGCCGGCGGAGCAGCCCGCCAGGGTCAACGCGGCGACCGCGACAACCGCGGCGGCACTGAGCCCTCTCGCGCGTGAAGTGGATGAGAATGCCATAGCCGTGAGCCTCTTCCTCTAGAAAACCGATGCCGGGCGCAGGAATCGTGCACGGCCAGCATTGCTGTAGGAAAAGAAGTAGCACAGAATGCGCGGTGTCCCGGCGCAATACGATGCATCTTTATCGAGCTGCAACCAAGGAGGAGCCGGGCGAGACGAGCCCGGTCTAATCCTCCCGGAGGTTGCGGCGCTCGGCCTCGACTCGCACCAGCTCCCGCTGGAGCGCCACATAGACGTCGCGATTGGTCGCATCCGCGCGCTGGAGCCGACCGAGCAGTTCGGCCTTCTGGCGAAGCAGGTCCCGGTCGATCAGGGCCACGGTGATGTCGCGCACGTAGCGGCCGATTTCGCGTTCGGACCGTTCGGGCAGGGAAGCCATCGCCAACTCCTTGACCAGGTTTTCCAGCGTGGCCGGGACCTCGGCGACGATGCGGTCGAGCCAGTCGACGGCGTCGTGGTGGGGCGCGGTGGCCGCGATGGCGTCGCGCACCACTGCCAGGGAGGTGTTCACGAAGTTCGTGGCCGCGGCGCGCTGGATCAGATCCACCCCGACGACGGTAGGGCGCTGCAGCATGGCCATCAGGCCGTCGCGTTCCAGCCGGGTGACGGGGTCGGTCGCCAGGTCGATCATGGAGAACGGCTGCTCCCGGGGCACCGGCTCGTTCTCCCCCGGCCGAGCTCCCGGAGTGGCCGTACTGGTGCTCCGGGAGCGCGACAGAGCGGCGGAGACGGCCTTGCCGACCTCGCCGAGCTCCATGCCGAGCATGCGCGCCAGCTCGTGCGTGTAACCGGGTCGCAGGGTCGGGTCACGGATGTCGCCGACGATCGGCGCCGCGGCGCGAAGCGCGGCGACGCGACCCTCCACCGTGTCGAGGTTGTATTGGCCGAGCAACTGCCGGATCATGAATTCAAACATGGGCTTTTTCGAGTCGATCAGTCGGCGCACGGCGTCATCGCCGCGGTGCAGTCGCAGGTCGCACGGGTCCAGTCCCTCGGGCGCGACGGCCACGTACGTCTGGGCGGAGAAACGCTGCTCCTCGCTGAATGCGCGCACGGCGGCCTTCTGGCCGGCGGCATCCGGATCGAACGTGAACACGACCTCGCCGACCCCGCTGTCGTCGCCGAGCACGCGACGCAGCACCTTGATGTGATCGACCCCGAAGGATGTGCCGCAGGTGGCGACCGCGGTCGTCACCCCGGCAAGGTGGCAGGCCATGACGTCGGTGTATCCCTCCACGACGACGACCTGGTGGCCTCGGGAAATGTCGCGTTTGGCGAGGTCAAGCCCGTAGAGCACCTGGGACTTGTGGTAGATCGGCGTTTCGGGGGTATTCAGATATTTGGGTCCCTTGTCGTCGTCGAGGAGCCGACGCGCCCCGAAGCCGATGGTCTGCCCGGTGATGTCCCGGATCGGCCAGACCAGGCGGCCGCGGAACCGGTCGTACACGCCGCGGTCGCCGCTGGAAACGAGACCGGACAGCGTGAGTTCCTCGGTGGAGAACCCCCTGGCGCGCAGGTGGTTGGTGAGCTCGTCCCAGCTTTTCGGGGCGAAGCCGACCCCGAACCGGGCGGCCGCGAGGGAGTCGAAGCCGCGTTCGCCGAGGAAGGTACGCCCGACCAGGGCGCCGGGGCTGCCGAGGCGTTCCACGAAGAAGTCGGCCGCGGCCTGGTTGGCGGCGTACAGGCGGGCCCGATTGGTGTGGTCGGGAGCCTCGCCGGCGCCGCCCTCGTAGTGCAACTCGATACCGACCCGGCCGGCGAGCCGTTCGACGGCCTCACTGAAACTGACGTGGTCCATTTTCTGCAGAAAGGAGTAGACGTCGCCGCTCTCGCCGCAACCGAAGCAGTGGTAGAAACCGACCTGTGGGCGCACGTGGAAGCTTGGGCTGCGCTCGTCGTGAAAGGGGCACAGCCCCTTCATCGATCCCACGCCGGCGGACTTGAGACTCACGTAGTCGCCGACGATGTCGGCGATGTTGGTGCGGGACTTGACCTCTTCGATGTCGTTTTGTCGAATCAGGCCTGCCATAGCTGAATGTTAGTCCTGCCCGTGTCGGTGTTCGGTGTAGTGGCGTCGTTCTGTGCGGTGCTGCCCGTGCTGTCCGTGCTGTTGATCGCGCGGGTCAGTGCTTTACCAGGCGTTCGTACCAGGCCAGCGCGGACTGGTCGGTAAGGCTGGCGACCTGGTCGACGACGACGCGTTTGCGGGCTGCGGCGTCGGCGGCTGCGTGCCAGTCCTCCCGGTATCCCGCGTCGAGGTGTTCGTCCCCCGTCGCGTGCAGCGTGCGCGCCAACAGGGTGAGCACCTGCCTCTGCTCCACATAGATGGGCTTGCGGGTCTGTCGCGTCATCACGAAGGTCGCCACGATGCCCTTGAGCACGGCGATCTCCGCCTCGACCTCCCGCGGCACGACCACGTGGGCGCCGAACCGAATCAGGTCGCCCCCCGGGTTGGCGTCGCGGGTGGCGCGCACGGCGGCACCGCTGAAGCGGCCGATCAGCTGGCTGGTCAAGTTCTTCAGCAGGCCTTGGTCGCGGCGGCTGCCCGACCAGGTCTCAAGCCAGGCGTTGAGCGAGTCCAGCCGGTCGAAGGCGTCGGCCAGGTCCTCCTCGGAGAGACCATCGCCGGTCCACTCGGTCATCGTGGCCAGAAGCGACTCGTGGTTGGTCCGGCTGCCGAGCTGGCCGACGTCGATGTAGCCGTTGACGACGGCGTCCTCGAAGTCGTGCACGGAATACGCGATGTCGTCGGAGAGGTCCATCACCTGCGCCTCGATGCAGCGCCGGCGCTCCGCGGCGCCGGCGCGCATCCACTCGAAGGCCTCCCTGTCGTCCGGGTAGAAGCCGTACTTGGCGCGGCCGCTCGGATCGGCGACCGACGAGTCGGCTGGCCAGGGGTATTTGCAGCTCGCGTCGAGGCTCGCCCGGGTGAGATTGAGCCCATAGCTGCGGCCGTGACGGCCGAAGACCTTGGGTTCGAGTCGGGTGAGCAGGCGGAGCGTCTGCGCGTTACCCTCGAAGCCGCCGATGTCTGCGGACCAGGTGTTGAGGGCCTTCTCGCCGTTGTGGCCGAAGGGCGGATGGCCGATGTCGTGCGCCAGGCAGGCGGTGTCGACGATGTCCGGGTCGAGGCCCAGCCGCAGAGCGAGTTCGCGCCCGACCTGGGCGACCTCGAGAGAATGGGTGAGTCGGTTGCGCGCGAAATCGAGACCGGCGGCCGGGCTCAGCACCTGGGTCTTCGCGGCCAACCGGCGCAGAGCGCTCGAGTGCAAAAGCCGGGCCCGGTCGCGAGCGAAATCGCTGCGCCTGGAGCCGTGCTCCTCAGGCAGCCAGCGTTCCTCGTCGTGCCTGCTGTATCCGGTCTCATTAGCCACCGCTTGTGTCCCCTTCACCTTCGGTCAGATTGGCGCGTTCCGCCGACACCAGCTCCTGGGAGTCGAGCCAGTGTTCAGGAAGTGAGGTTTTCTTCGGGCTGCCGGCCCGACCCCGGGGCCCCTCGGCGCCCTCGCCGGGGTAGTCCTGATCGCCGTCGAGGGTGCCCAGCAGATCGTCGAGCTGCGCGAGCGAGACGACCGAGGCCAGGCTCGCCCGCAGGTCGCCGCCGACCGGGTAGCCCTTGAAATACCAGGCCACATGCTTGCGGATGTCCCGGCAGGCTCGCTCCTCGCTCTCGAAGAATTCGGTCAAGAGCACCGCGTGGCGGCGGAAGGCGTCGGCGACCTGGCCCAGGTTGGGCTGGATCCTGGCAGCCGCCGCGCCGAACTCGCCGCCGCGGAAAGCCGCGGCGAGGTCACCAAACAGCCAGGGGCGGCCCAGGCAGCCACGCCCGACGACGACGCCGTCACAGCCGGTCTCCGCGACCATGCGCAGGGCGTCCTCGGCGGACCAGATGTCACCGTTGCCGAGCACGGGCACGCTGGTGACGGTTTTCTTGAGGGTCGCGATGGCGGACCAGTCGGCCTGGCCGGAGTAGTACTCGGCGGCCGTGCGGGCATGCAGGGCGATGGCCGCGACACCGGCGCCCTCGGCCGCCTTGCCGGCCTCCAGATAGGTCAGATGATCGGAGTCGATGCCCTTGCGCATCTTGACGGTAACCGGCACGTCACCGGCCGCGGTGACGGCACCCTCGACGATCTGACGGAAGAGCCCGAGCTTCCAGGGCAGGGCGGCGCCGCCGCCCTTGCGGGTGACCTTGGGAACCGGGCAGCCGAAGTTGAGGTCGATGTGGTCGGCCCGGTCCTCGGCCACAAGCAGGGTGACCGCCTCGGCGACGGTCTTCGGGTCCACGCCGTACAGCTGGATTGAGCGGGTCTTTTCGCTCTCGTGATGGTTGATCAGTCGCATCGACTCCGGCGTGCGTTCGACCAGCGCACGGGAGGTTATCATCTCGCTGACATAGAGGCCTGCGCCGTATTCACGGCACAGACGACGAAACGCCGTGTTGGTAATCCCTGCCATGGGCGCGAGAACGACGGGCACGTCGAGCGTGAGCGGGCCGATCGTGAGGTTCGCCGGGCTGGTCTGGGTTACGGAAGTCATCCGTTCAATTCTCCCCCACGCCGGAACGCCTACCTGACGCCCCGGCTAGACGCCGCAGGAGCCGCCGCCGCAGCATCCGCCGGCCGCGGCTTGGCCGAGAAGTTCGATCGTGGGAACGGACGCGGCCTCGGCGGGGGCGACCGGGGCGGTGGTATCTGGTGCGTCGCTCATTTGTTTTTCTCCTCGGATTTTTCGGTGTGCGCCTGGCGGAGGGCCTGGGCGAAGGTGTCGGGGTCCTGGGCGCCGGAGATCCCGTATTTGCCGTCGATGACGAAGAAGGGCACCCCCTGGATGCCGTAGGCGTTGGCCTGAGCGACGTCGGCCTTGACATCCGCGAGGAAGTCGTGGGCGGTCAGGGCGCGGATGACGTCGTCACGGTCCAGGCCGATTTCGGCGGCGAGGTCTGCGAGGTCGGCGATCCGGCCGACGTGGCGGCCGTCGACGAAGTAGGCCTTGAGCAGTCGTTCTTTCATGTCGAGCTGGCGGCCGTGCGCCTTCGCGTAGTGCAGCAGCTCGTGCGAGATGACAGTGTTGGTCTGATGCACGGAGTCGTAGTCGTAGTGCAGCCCGACGCTCTCGGCAATGCCGGTGACGCGCTCGAGCATCTGCTCGACCTCGGCGACCGGCAGGCCCTTGCGCTGACTGAGATAGTCGACGGGGCTGCCATCGAAGTCGACCGGGGTATCCGGGGCGAGTTCAAAGCTGTGATACTCAACCTCGACGTTCCCGTCGAACAGGGCCGCCCCGGCCTCGAACTTGCGCTTTCCGATGTAGCACCAGGGGCACTGAACGTCGGACCAGATGTCTACTTTGATGGCTTCACTCACTGTGAGGTCAACCGATGGAGCCCCACGTTGTATTCCCGGCCTAGACGGTCGGCGCGTCCACGGCGCCGCCGTAGCGGCGGTTACGGGCCGCGTAGAGCTCGATCGCCCGCCACAGGTCCCCCCGGCCGAAGTCCGGCCAGAGGGTGTCCAAAAACACCATCTCCGCGTAGGCGCTCTGCCAGAGCAGAAAGTTGCTGGTGCGCTGCTCCCCCGAACTGCGCACGAACAGGTCCACGTCGGGGAGGTCCGCGGTGTACAGGTACCGCTGGATCGACTTCTCGGTGATCCCGGCGGGCTTCAACCTGCCTGCGGCCACGTCCTCAGCCAAGGCGCGCACGGCATCCGCGATCTCGGTGCGCCCGCCGTAGTTCACGCACATGGTGAGGGTGAGCACGTCGTTCCCGGTGGTCAGCCGTTCGGCGAACTGCAGTTCCTTGATGACGGATGCCCACAGCCGGGGCTTGCGTCCGGCCCACCGCACGCGCACCCCCCATTCGTTGAGCTGATCGCGCCGGCGGTGCAGGACGTCCCGGTTGAATCCCATCAGGAAGCGAACCTCGTCGGGTGACCGCTTCCAGTTCTCGGTGGAGAACGCGTAGACGCTCAGGTGTTTGACGCCGATCTGGATGGCCCCGGCGACGACGTCGAGAAGCGCGGCCTCCCCCGCCTTGTGGCCTTCCACCCGAGGCAGCCCGCGCGCGTTCGCCCACCGGCCGTTGCCGTCCATCACGACCGCCACGTGCTCGGGAACGGCCTGCTTCGGCAGGGCGGGCGGGTACAGGCCCGTCCAGTCCAAGGGTTTGAACGGCACCGCATCCTTGTGGGTCAGGGGCTTCTGGCCGAAAGGATTGAGGAAGGGCGCAGGGGTCATCGACTCACGTGTTCCAACGATCGAAGGCCGCGCCCGAGGTGCCACTGCGTGTAGGCGGCGACAACCCCGGTGGCCTGGGCTCTGGTCTGGGGAGGGGTGGATTTGGTGTGCTCCCAGTCGCCGGTCAGGAGGGAGCCGAGCAGGGTGATGGTGGCCGGATCGAGCCTCGGCGAACCAGGGGCTGCGCAATCGTCGCAGACGATCCCGCCAGCCTGCACAACCATCGCTGAGTGGGCTCCCCGGGCTCCGCACCGGGCGCAGTCCTGGAAACTGGGTGCCCAGCCGGCCATCGACAGTGCTCGGAGCAGATAGGAGTCGAGGGTGAGGCCGGCGCCGTGCTCACGGCGGGAGAGCGACCGGAGGGCACCCACGAGCAGCAGGTACTGTTGCAGCGAACCCTCCGCCTCGGTGAGCTTGTCGGCGGTTTCGACCATGGCGCTGGCCACCGTGTAGCTCGGGTAGTCGGCCGTGATCAGGGCTCCGTAAGAAGCGATGGACTCCGCCTGCGTGATGACGTCGAGGCTCCGCCCCTCCCAAAGCTGCACGTCGGCGACCATGAACGGTTCGAGCCGGGCCCCGAATTTCGACGCGGTGCGGCGCACACCCTTGGCCACCGCGCGCACCTTCCCGTGCTGGCGCGTGAGCATGGTGACGATGCGGTCGGCTTCGCCCAGTTTCTGGGTGCGCAGCACGACGACATCATCACGGTAGACAGGCACCCCTGAATTCTCCCACCTGGCGGGAGCGCGGGGTCGTCAAGCGCGCCGATACCCACCGTTTCAGTGGTTTCATTAGGGGTGCCCTCCACCTCATTCTTCATCCCGCTCTGGCTCGACCTCACGGCCGTGGCCATCGGAGCCGTGCAGGGCGCCATGTTCGCCGGCCGCTTCACCGACCGCCGCTTCGACCTGCTCGGCATCGCGCTGATCGGCGTCACCGTGGGGCTCGGCGGCGGTTTGCTCCGCGATATCCTGCTGGGCGGCGTGCCGGCCGCGCTGCAGAGTAACTGGTACCTGCCGGTGTGCGCGGGGGCGGCTCTGCTCGGCATGCTGCTGCAGAGCCTGTTCAACCGGCTCGGCCCGTTCATCATCGCCCTCGACGCCGTGACCATCGGGCTGTTCGGCGCCCTCGGCACGAGCAAGGCACTCGCCGCCGGCCTGCCGGAGATCCCCGCCCTGTTCGTCGGGGTCGTCACGGCGGTGGGTGGGTCGGCCCTGCGGGACATGATGCTGAACGTGCCGATCGCCGTGATGCACGTCGGCTCGTTCTACGCCGTCGCGGCCGGGGTCGGCAGCGGCCTGCTCGTGGTGCTCTTCATGCTGCAGGTGCCCATCACCATCGCCGGGATCGCCTGCGTCGTGGTGACGACGGTCATCCGGATCCTCGCTGCGCGGTACGGCTGGAGCCTTCCGCAGCAGCGCGCGATCGGCAGTTGGCCCCGGTGGCGGCGCGACAATATCGTCGCCTTCCGGCGGCGCAGGAACCGCGGCGCCTGAGGCCCCGAACGGGCCCGAAACTGGTCCACAAACGACGGATTCCGCTCTCGCCTTTCATTGCGTCCCGGGTCAGACTGGTAAGAAGATCTCACGTCGTTTGGAGGAACCTCATGAACATGATGAAGGGCAACGTGCCCGATTCGATGCCGGATTTGATGCCGGTCCTGTCCCGAGGCAAGCACAGAAACCCACGTTCCGGCGCCTGTTTCATGGAGTTCGCCTCCTATCTCGCCGGAGTGGCCTGGAGTGACCACCCTGCCTGCACTCATCCGTTACTCGCCTCCGTCGCTCGGATGGTGAACGACTGCACGTCGGACACCGCCCGGGCCCGGCTGGTCCCGCTGATCCCGTCGGTGATCGGTCTGCGCGGGGACAACGCACGGGTGCGCCTGCTGATCGCTCTGCGGGCGGCCACATCCGCGCTCCCGGTCACAAGTGCAGACCACCAACGGGCCCTTGCCGTGGGGATCCTCAACTGCGAACGGTACCTGACCGAGGCCAACGGCACCATTCCCGACGACGTCGCCCTGCGCATCCGCAATTCGTTTGACGCGGCACCGGCGACCGAACGGTGGGCGCGAGACTTCATCGCCTCGATGGGATCCTGGTCTCGGAGCAAGTTCACGGACCGCACGGCGGAGACCATCATCCGGGTGTCCGTGCAGGGCATCGCGGAAGCGTGCGTTCCCGACCCGGACGGCCAGCTCTACGACCTGCTCGCCGGCGCGATCGACGACTGCACGATGGTGCTGACCCCTGCGCCCAAGGCACGACCGGCCAGGGCGACTGCCGACCCGATTCACGTCGCTCCGACGCACCGGGCGAAGACGAAGGACACGGCGCGGGTCTAGAGCCGGACTGACAGCACGCAGCCGAGAACCACCGCTCCAGCCGAGCGCCTCCCCCGGGGAAGGCACTCGGCCGGGCTGACGATTTTCTGCTCACGCGCCGACTGAGTTCACGCGCCGAATGAGTTCACGTGCCGGCTGAGGCTACCCGGGGTCAGGTGGTCGCGTCCGCCAGAGACCGCTTGCCGGCCTCGGCGCGGATGCCGCGGTTGACCGCCGACACCACCGACTTGAGCGAGGCGGTCGAGATGTCCGCGTCGATGCCGACGCCCCAGAACCGCGTGCCGTTGACGTCGAGTTCGACGTAGGCCGCGGCGAGGGCGTCGCCGCCTGCCGACATGGCGTGCTCGACGAAGTCGTAGAGGGTGATGGCGATGCCGCGTTCGGCCATCACGCCGAGGAACGCCGCGATCGGGCCGTTGCCCGCGCCGACCGCGCTGGACACGGTCGTGTCGTCGCGCAGGTCAACGGACAGTTCGACCGAACCGGAAAGGTCGCTCGAGGTGCGCGTGGCGTGCAGCTCGAACCGACCCCACTTGGCGTCGGGCGTGGTGTGGCTGGCCGGCAGGTACTCGTCGTTGAAGATCTCCCAGATCTGCTCACTGGTGACCTCGCCGCCCTCTTGGTCGGTCTTGGACTGCACGACGCCGGAGAATTCGATCTGCAGCTTGCGCGGCAGGTCCAGGGCGTGGTCGGTCTTGAGCAGGTAGGCCACGCCGCCCTTGCCGGACTGGGAGTTGACCCGGATCACGGCTTCGTAGCTGCGTCCGAGGTCCTTCGGGTCGATCGGCAGGTACGGGACCGCCCAGAGCAGGTCGTCGACGCCGCAGTCCTGCGTGGCGGCATCCACTGCCATGGCCTCGAAGCCCTTCTTGATGGCGTCCTGGTGCGAGCCGCTGAACGCGGTGAAGACCAGGTCGCCGGCCCAGGGGCTGCGCTCGGGCACAGGCAGCTGGTTGCAGTACTCCGCGGTGCGCTTGACCTCGTCGATGTTGCTGAAGTCGATCTGCGGGTCGATGCCCTGGGTGAACAGGTTGACGCCCAACGCCACCAGGTCGACGTTGCCCGTGCGCTCCCCGTTGCCGAACAGGCAGCCTTCGATGCGGTCGGCCCCGGCCAGGTAGCCCAATTCCGCGGCCGCGATGGCTGTGCCGCGGTCGTTGTGCGGGTGCAGGGAGATGAGCACGTTCTCGCGGTGGGCGAGGTGGCGGGACATCCACTCGATGGAGTCGGCGTAGACGTTGGGTGTGGCCATCTCGACGGTCGCGGGCAAGTTGATGATGACCTTGCGCTCCGGCGTGGGCTCGAGGACCTCCAGCACCTGGTTGCAGACGTCGACGGCGAATCCCAGCTCGGTACCGGTGTAGCTCTCCGGGGAGTACTCGTAGTAGACCGTGGTGCCGGGGACGGATGCCTCGGCGGCGCGGCAGAGACGCGCGCCGGCCAACGCGATGTCGATGATGCCCTGCTTGTCTTCGCGGAACACGACCTTGCGCTGCAGCACGCTGGTGGAATTGTAGAGGTGGACGATGGCCTGCCTGGCGCCCGCGATCGACTCGTAGGTGCGCCGGATCAGGTGCTCGCGCGCCTGGGTGAGCACCTGGATGGTCACGTCGTCTGGAATGGCATTTCCGTCGATCAGGCTGCGCACGAAGTCGAAGTCGGTCTGGCTGGCCGACGGGAAGCCGACCTCGATCTCCTTGTAGCCCATCCGCACGAGCATGTCGAACATGATGCGCTTGCGCTCGGGGCTCATCGGATCGATCAGCGCCTGGTTGCCATCCCGCAGGTCGACGGCGCACCAGCGCGGGGCCGCGGTGATGTGCTTGTCCGGCCAGGTGCGGTCGGGCAGCTTGATCGTGAACTGCTCCTGATACGGGCGGTACTTGTGAATCGGCATCTGGGATGCGGTCTGATTGTTTTTCATGATCTGGGATCTCCTCGCGAATGGTGGGTAGCCAACGACGAACTCCGCGACGAGGGAGGCCTCAGATTAGGACTCGTCGCGGCAGCGAAGAAGCAGCTCACCGAAAAACATAAGTGCAGGCTACCACCCTCGGCAGCACCCTCGGCAGCGGATCGGGTCACGCCACCCGATCGCATCCGGCGTTGCACGAATTCGACGGAGAATTTCGGGAAATGGCCGGTTTTCCGGCTGTCCGTGGCCGATACAGGCAAAATCTCGGCTCTCCTGCTGCTTCTGTGGGTTAATCCCGGCCGGGGAGCACTGGTTTGTGGCCGCCGAGGCTGAGCATGGCGAGGGCGATGAGGGCGTCGGGTGATTTGAAGCCGA